>NZ_FTMT01000008.1:0-165017 GCF_900156015.1 Chryseobacterium sp. RU33C
GTTCTCAACCAATTTATGCTTATTTTTGAAGAAAGGCTCAGATTATAAAATCCAAGCCCTGACTTTTTAACTTACACACTTTGTGGGATAGTGTCAAAATGTCACTCCATAATTGAATAGGAGTGACACCAATATTTTTAAAGTTTCAAACTTTCTTACTTTCTTCCTCTCGGTAGACCTTTCAATTCTTCTTTCAGCCTTTCATTTTCTTCTTTTAATAGGGCAATATAGCTTTGTAGGTTTTCAATAATAGCCCCCGGAATATTATCATAATTATTTTGATTCGTAATAATTCCCGCAGAAGAAGATCTGTCATTAAATACAGGATGATCATTATTGATAATTACTGCAGGTTCATCTTCTTCATAAATGTCCTCAAACGGCACATCCAGAAAACGGGCAAGTTTGTCCCATTCATCTTTTACAATTCTTACATCACCGCTTTCTTTTCTGCTGTAATTAGATACATCCGTTGCAATAAAGTCAGCTACCTGCTGTTGGGTGTAGCCTTTCTGTTTTCTGATGAGACGTAATTTTTCTTTTTGCATGACCTACATTTTATACAAAAATGGCAAAAAAGCAGAAGCTATACAATAAAAAGCAGAAAAAATATGCGATAAAGAATAAGATTAAAGATAAAATGAAACTAAACTTAAAAACAGAAGTGTTATCTGATTTAATTGTTGAAAATTTTCTTTGCAGTGGTCGTTTATTTCATAATAACTTCTGATTAATCAAAGATAATGTCTTAAAGGATGAGATTTAAACCTTATAGGTTTCTAAAACCTATAAGGTTTGAATTAGCTATATATAATTTTTTAAACAAAAAAAGACTGCTTCAAAATGAAACAGTCTCTTGTCAATTATTTTTCAAGCTGCTTATAGCTTCTCTGTATAAAATCTGTCAGGTCTTTTCCTTTCAGTAAGTTTTGGGAAAGCTTTGCCAGATCGAGAGCATATTTAATTAGATTTTCTTTCTCTTCTGTATTCTCAGTTTTTAAGATCTGATTAGAAAGCTCACTGTTCGAGTTTACCACAAGATTATACATTTCCGGGAATCCTCCCATTCCAAACATGCCGCCCCCGCCTGTAGCCTGCATTTCTTTCATTCTTCTCATGAATTCAGGCTGCGTAATCGTAAACGGAGCATCATTGCTGTCAAGGTCTTCCAGTTGCACTGTAAATTTTGAATCCTGAATTGCCTCTTCTACATTCTTCTTCAAAGACTCTTTTTCAGTGTCATTCAGTTTTGAAATAACAGGTTCATCTTTTTTGATAAGGTTATTAACGTGATCAGCATCTACTCTCGCAAATGAAATATTTTCTTTTGAAGTTTCCAGTTTTTGAATTACGTGTGAAATGATAGGAGAATCCAATAGCAGAACTTCGTATCCTTTATCTTTTGCAGACTGGATGTAGCTGTGCTGTTCATCTGCGTTTGTAGCATATAATACAACCAGTTTGTTGTCTTTATCAGTTTGCATCGGCTTGATTTTCTCTACCAATTCATCCCAAAGGAAATATTTACCGTCTGTTGTAGGATATAAAGTGAATTTGTCTGCTTTTTCAGCAAATTTTTCTTCAGTAACGATTCCATATTCAATAACAACCTTGATGTCGTTCCATTTTTGTTCATAATCTTCACGGTTTTCATTGATTAAAGAAGCCATTTTGTCGGCAACTTTTTTCGTGATGTAAGATGAAATTTTCTTTACAGCGCCATCTGCCTGAAGATAAGAACGGGAAACATTCAATGGGATATCCGGAGAATCAATTACACCTCTCAGAAGCATCAGAAAATCAGGAACGATTCCTTTTACTTCATCCGTTACAAATACCTGGTTTTGGTATAATTGAATTTTATCTTTGTCAATATTTAAATTGTTGCTCAGTTTCGGGAAGAATAAAATTCCGGTAAGGTTGAAAGGGTAATCAACATTCAGGTGAATATTGAATAAAGGTTCCTCAAACTGCATTGGATACAATTCGTGGTAGAACTTCATATAATCCTCGTTGGTCAGTTCGCTTGGAGCAATCGTCCATGCCGGAACCGGATTGTTGATAATATTGTCCACCTCTTCCGTTTCAGCTACAGCATCTTCAGGAGCATCTTCCGGTAAAGGAAGTGTATGTGTTTTAGTCCCGAATTTAATCGGAACAGGCATAAATTTGTTATATTTTAATAGCAGTTCACGAATTTTTGCTTCTTCTAAAAATTCTACAGAATCTTCAGCAATATGAAGGATAATTTCCGTTCCTCTGTCTGTTTTGTCAGTAGTTTCTTCAAGTGTGAATTCCGGGCTACCATCACAGATCCAACGTACTGCCGGCTCATCTTTATAAGATTTTGTAAGAATTTCTACCTTTTCTGCCACCATGAATGCAGAGTAGAATCCAAGACCAAAGTGTCCGATAATTCCTGAATCCTTTGCAGAGTCTTTATATTTCTCCAAAAATTCTTCAGCTCCTGAGAAGGCAACCTGGTTGATATATTTTTCAACTTCTTCACCTGTCATCCCGATACCTTGGTCAATAATTCGTAAAGTTTTCTGGTCTTTATCAATTTTAACTTCAAGTTTCGGGTTTCCGTATTCCACTTTTGCTTCACCAATGCTTGTCAGGTGTTTTAATTTTAAAGTAGCATCAGTTGCGTTAGAGATTAATTCTCTTAAGAATATTTCGTGGTCACTGTAAAGAAATTTTTTGATAAGCGGGAAAATGTTTTCCACAGATACATTAATATTTCCTTTAGTCATCATATTTTATATTTTAATTATTCAGAATACTTCTCAAAAAAAATACCATGAAGAAGAAAGTGACAGAATGACATTTTTTCAGGCTGAAACAGTCTTGTTATAGAGATTTGTCAAAGAAATATCTTACTTTTAATTCTTAAAATATTTTAAAAATGAAGTTGAAATGTATAGTTTTTATGCTGCTCATCATGACCTTATGGGTATATGGGCAGAAGAAGCCTTTAGACCATTCTGTTTACGACAGCTGGCAAAATATCGGATCTAGAAAAATCTCAAATGACGGAAAATGGATTGCCTATTCTGTAGATGTTCAGGAAGGTAATTCTACCCTTTCTTTATATTCTGTTAAAAATAAAACAACAAAGAAGTTTGCAAGAGCTGCCAAAGTGGATTTTACCCATGATTCCAGGTTTGCTGTTTTTCAAATCCGCCCGCAGTATAAAGATATAAAAGCGGTAAAGGATAAAAGACTGAAGAAGAATAAATTAATGAAAGACAGCCTTGCCATTGTTGATTTCTTCAATGATAAAACAGAGAAAGTTCCGAATGTAAAATCATTTAAAATTCCTGAAAAGGCAGGCTCCTATGTTGCTTATCTTCTGGAAAATATAAAAGATAAATCTTCTGATGATGCTTCTGATAAAGAGGATGGAGATGAAAACAAAGATGAAGAAAAAAATGTAAAACCATTACAGCTGGTAGTGCGAAATCTATTGGATGGAAAAAGTACAACCTATGATAATGTAGTACGTTATGAGTTCAGCAAAAATGGGAAGCAGCTTGTCTTTGTAACAAAAAAACCGGACGAAAAAAAGGATAAAAAAGAGGGGAAAGAATCAACAGATGAAAAATCTGCAGATAAAAAAGATACAGACAAATCAAAGCCGAAGAAATATGCATTGCAAACCGTGCAGGTAGTTGATCTTCAAAAAGGAACGGTCAATAAAATTTCTGAAATGGAAGGAGATTTTTCACAGCTATCTTTTGACGAAGAAGGAAACCAGTTGGCTTATGTAGGAACTTCTTCGGCGCAAAATGACCTAGTGAAATTGTATCAGTTGTATTACTTTAATTTTAAAGGAAACAAAAAAGAAATTGTTACTAATGAAAATGCTCAGATGAAAAAGAATTGGGTAATTTCTGAAAACCGATTACCTATTTTCAGTAAAAACGGAAAACAGCTGTACTTTGGTGTTGCTCCCAAACCTATCGCAAAAGATACGGCAATGATTGCGAATGACCACGCGGTAGTAGATATCTGGAATTACAGAGATGATTATCTGCAAACGGTACAGTTAAAAGAATTGAAAAATGATCTGAAAAAATCTTATGCAGCAGTAATGCAAACGGAAAAACCGGACTTTTTTAGAAATATCGATGGAGAAGATCTGGACACTTTACGACTGGTAAATGAAGGAAATGCAGAATTTGCATTGGGAATTACGAGTATCAATAACAGAATTTCTTCACAATGGGAAGGTGCAACAAAGAAAACCTATTTTCTGATCGACAATAGAACGGGAGACAGAACTGAAATTATTAAAAATCTGAATGGTGCAGCAGCTGTATCTCCGCTTGGTAAATTTGTTGTCATCTTTGACAGAGAAAAAGGGAAGTGGCTGAGCTATAATGTGAAGACCAAACAAACTCTTCCGTTGAATACGGGCTTACCTGTTTCCTTCGTTGACGAGGAATTTGATATGCCGGATTTTCCAAATTCTTATGGAATCGCATCATGGACGGATAAAGATGAATCTGTGATTATCAGAGACCGCTACGATCTTTGGGAGTTTTTCCTGAATGGTTCAAAAAAACCGAGAAATATAACCAATGGATTCGGACGTAAGAATAAAATAACATTTGAGACTTATGATTTGGATAAAGATATTAAAAGCATAAACAGAAAGGTGACAATTTACTTATCAGCATTTGATAATACAACCAAGGCCAACGGGATTTTCAAAACATTTGTTCAGTCAAACGCTGACCCTGTAAAAATTCAGATGGAAAATGTCTGGGGATACAGAACTCTTCAAAAAGCAAAAAATGCTGAAGCATATATTCTGATAAAAGAATCCTACACAGATTCTCCCAATATTTTTGCAACATCAGATTTTTCAGAACAACAAAAACTGAGCAATACCAATCCACAGCAAAAACAATATAACTGGGGAACAGATGAATTGGTAAACTGGACAACACCCAAAGGAAATACTTCGACAGGAGTTTTATACAAACCGGAAGATTTCAATCCGAATAAAAAATATCCTATGATCGTTTATTTCTATGAAAAGCTTTCAGATAATTTAAACCGTTATATAGCACCAGCTCCCACACCTTCAAGATTAAATATTTCTTATTTTGTGAGTAACGGATATCTGGTTTTTACTCCTGACATTTCTTACACAGATGGTTTCCCGGGAGAATCTGCTATGGAATATATTAATTCCGGAGTTGAGAAGTTAAAGCAAAATTCGTGGGTAGATGGTACTAAAATAGGAATTCAGGGACAAAGCTGGGGAGGTTATCAGGTAGCTTATCTTATTGCCCATACTAATATGTATGCCGCTGCATGGAGTGGTGCTCCTGTTGTTAACATGACTTCTGCCTATGGAGGAATCCGGTGGACTTCAGGAATGAACAGACAATTCCAGTATGAAAAATCACAAAGCAGATTAGGGAAAAACTTATGGGAAGCACCCGATCTTTATATTAAGAATTCACCCCTTTTTACTATTGATAAAGTACAAACTCCGGTAGTTATTATGAGTAATGATAAAGATGGAGCAGTACCCTGGTATCAGGGAATAGAAATGTTTACCGCATTACGCCGTCTCGGAAAACCAGTATGGCTTCTGAACTATAATGGGGATGACCATAACCTTGTAAAGCGTCAGAACAGAAAAGATATTCAAATCCGCGAACAGCAGTTTTTTGATTATTATCTTAAAGGCGCTAAAGCTCCGGTCTGGATGACAAAAGGTATCCCGGCAACCCAAAAAGGAAAAGATTGGGGATTTGAGCTGACAGATGATAAACCTAATTAAAAAAATTCCGGCGAAGCCTTTGGCTTCGCTGGAATTTTTTATTATAAAAGCAATGAAGAAGAAACTGACACAATGGCATTTTTTTATGATGGGTCTGTTGAGCACTTTTATTATATTTACCGCCAATTATAAATAACAGTATGGGAATCTTTGATTTTTTTAAGAAAAAGAATAACAGTCAGGAAAATGTAAGTACTCCGGTTCAGAAAATGGATATGCAGGAGGAAAAAGTAGTAGAGCAAATGGTGGAAGAAGTTGTAGAAACAACACAGGAAATCCCTTTACAGCCGCTAGAAGAGCCAAAAGTACATGAAGAATATGAAAAAATCAGGATTTATAATGATTATATCGTCTATTCTATAGCCCTTCAGCTAAGAGGTGAGTATACACCTCTTTCTGCTTTTGAAAAAGAAAATGGAGAGGTAGAAGGTTTTGCCTATATGGTAACTGAAGATGCCTATGCGATTTCTCCACAACAGGCGATTGCTCAAATGGAAGAAAAATTTGAAGGTGAGCTTCAGGGAGGTAAAATCAAATCTTATATGATTCTTTATCATTCTCAGTTTGATCATAACGGTAATCACATTCCGGCCATTCAGGAAGGAGAATTCAAGGGAATTTCACTTGCTTATCATTTTGCCGGTGATGAAAAGAAGAAAACAGGGTTGCCTTATATTTTCGAAAACCAAAATATCACCTATAAAGGTTTTGCAGAGTTCTCTCATGAAGAAAATAATGAGATCATGAATCATCAACTGATTGATGGTAAAAATTATTTTCCAAATACAGAAGGAATTGCGGCTCCTGAAACCACTAATGAAGCTGGGATTATCATCAGAAAATCGAATGTTCATAATCTTGTGAATACATGGAGTGGAGTTTTTGGACATCAGAATTTCCAGACTAAAGATTACGGACAGTACCTTAGCACAGTTTTAATGCAGTCTGCCGTTTCTGATCCTGCTGGAGAAGCCAAAAATAAAACCGAATTTCAAGATGTAAGGTTTAAAACCATTGTTACAGATGAATTGAGTACTATCATTCCTGAAGTGAAAACGAATTACACCCTGGATTTTGAAACCAGATCAATCAGAGAATGGGAAAATGCCCTGAATTTACAGGCGATTGTAGCAGGACCTGCCAGAGATACGTTTGGTGTTTGGTTCTTTGCCACAGATTATGCTGAAAATAGAAATACCTACATGACGCAGCCTCATCTGAAAGTAAATGTCAGCGGAATTATTTTCATTCTTGATGTTCACACAAATACTGATTTACCGGACGGGACTAAAATGAGTGAAGATTTCACTACCTACGCGCCAAGCCAGGATCTTCCTAATTATGCATGTTTTGACTTTATTGGGCAGATTGTAGACTTTAAGGAAACCGAATTGCTTGAAGACGGAAGCGTTAAAGGATATATCTTGAAACTGAAGTTGATCACAAATGAAGAGAATGAAGATTTCTTTACCATTGATGCTTTTGTGAATAAAGAGAATATGAGAATGGAAACACTTACAAAAGGGATGAAAGTAACCGGAGCACTTCAGCTGCAGGGTAAAATTGCTGAATAATTTTTAAAAAATATAAAAGCTTGAGGAGGTTGACCGAAAGGTCGGCCTCTTTTTCATTTGCGTTTTATCTTAAAAGCAAATGAATACAAGATTCGAAGGTGATCTTAAAAAGGCAAAGGGTTGAAACTTTGTTGCTGATGAAGTACTAAGTAATGCATTCGCTCAAAAGAATCAATGAAATTGGTTCTGCCTTTTGCTCTCTTTAAATTGTACAACTTGCAAATAAAAATTTTGCGTTAAAAAAAGCATGTGTGTTTAAAAAACAAAAAAGGCAATCCTAAGACTGCCTTTTCTATATTTTTCTGAAAATTATTTGTTTTTCATTTCTTCCTTGATCTTGTTTTCCAATTCTTCGGAAAGATCAGGATTGTCTTTTAACACATCTTTTACAGCATCACGTCCCTGACCAAGTTTAGTCTCCTCGTAGCTGAACCATGATCCGCTTTTCTTCACAATTCCCATATCCACAGCAGTATCAAGAATTTCACCTACTTTAGAAACTCCTTCACCATACATGATGTCGAATTCCGCCTGCTTGAAAGGAGGGGCTACTTTGTTTTTCACAATCTTCACTTTCACACGGCTACCGATAGCTTCGTCACCTTGTTTGATAGGTGCACTGGCTTTTCTGATATCAATTCTTACAGAAGCGTAGAACTTAAGAGCGTTACCTCCGGTAGTCGTTTCAGGGTTTCCGAACATCACACCAATCTTTTCTCTCAACTGGTTAATGAAAATCACGGTACATTTTGTTCTGGAAATAGTCGCAGTCAATTTTCTTAATGCCTGAGACATCAATCTTGCGTGGAGACCCATTTTAGAATCTCCCATTTCTCCTTCGATCTCTGCTTTTGGAGTAAGAGCAGCTACAGAGTCAATGACAACAATGTCAATAGCTCCAGAACGGATCAGGTTATCAGCAATTTCTAATGCCTGTTCACCGTTGTCTGGCTGAGAAATGATAAGATTTTCAAGATCGATTCCCAGTTTCGCAGCATAAGTTCTGTCAAAAGCGTGCTCTGCATCAATGAATGCTGCAATACCTCCTGCTTTTTGAGCCTCAGCAATAGCATGAAGGGTTAACGTTGTTTTACCTGAAGATTCCGGACCATATATTTCAATGATTCTTCCTTTGGGATATCCGCCTATACCTAAAGCAATATCTAAACCTAAAGAACCGGAAGGAATGACTTCAATGGTATTGTCTATAGATTCATCACCTAAAGTCATTACGGTTCCCTTTCCATATGTTTTATCTAGCTTATCAAGCACTAAAGCGAGTGCTTTTTTCTTATCATCAATGTTACTCATCTCTATTAAAATAATTTCTCAAAAATACATAATTTATAGATCAAAAGCTAATATTATTTATGCCTGAAAGCTGTTTTTAGAGTTAAAAAATGATAAAATTTTACTACTGATCTCATTCATAACGAAGCAGATGCAAAATGTGGTATGGATGATGGAAAAAATTGCAATCTGTTATTTAGAAAGGATGCTGGAAGCTGGAAGAAGGGAGTTATTGAAGCTTGTAAAATGTATTGAACTTAATTTATTACTTTTACTAAGTAAGAGGTATCGTCCAATTGAAACCTCCAGCCTCCATCTTCGGGCTTCCTAACTTATCCTAATGAAAATTTGAATTCTTAGTAATGTTAAGATAATCTTCCAGTACTTTCATCTGATCTTTATTTCCTCTTTGTATTCTGGATTTTCGACTGACAAGTTGATCATAAATTTTGTTGAAAAGTATCTTAGATTTTGGAAACAGCTTTCTGTAAGGAACTTCCGGAATCTGCAATCTTTTACAAACTTCATCATCCAGAAGAAACCAGGTACAGCAGACATGTAGATATTTCAGATTTTTTCTTTGAAATTCAAATTTTAGAATAGGATTTTCCAGTGATTCATCTAAAAGAGAGTGAGCAAGAAGAACAGAATCTTTATCTGAAGGTGGCTGAACGGAAGTCCATAAATAAAAATATTCCGTTGCCTGTTTTTTATCATCAGGGAGGAGCAGCTCCGGAATTCCCAAAAGATAACCTACATATTTCCAAAGATGAAAAATTCCCTGTTCCTCTTCCATAGAAAAGCGATTTCCCAGTTTCTGAAGGCTGTGAAGAAATACCAGACTGAACCCAATATACGTTGCCATCATATCCCATGAATTGATAGGCTCTCCCCAGTTGTGGGTGTCCCAGTTTTTATAATGTTTTTTTATGGAAAGTCTGGCATAAGAGTGAATCAATCGGGTTTTTATAGCAAATTCATAGCCTTTAGCATGAACTTCAAGCGCGTTGTAGCGGGTAGCATTTACCCAAAAGTCCAGGGTTTCTGAAAGACGCTTCACGGCTCCTTTTTTCAGTGCTTCTGTCACAATGAGCGGTTTATTGAGGTAAGCATAATCATAACCGCCAATCAGGCAATAATCTCTCAGGGAAATCAAAGAATCAAGGTTGCTTCTCATACAAAGTTCAGCACCGCTTTTAAGTAAATTATAATCCAGCCATTCAGGAATTTTTTGCGTTTGGCCAAACATTTTTTTTACACTTTCAGGAACTGAATCTGTTTCAGAAACACCATTTCTGATGTAATGTTCAATCTCCCTGGAAGCTTCATGGAATTTTTTAGTCAAATAAACATCTTTTACCACCTCATCACCAACCTCATCGGTATGATGAAAATAGGGAGAAAATTTTTCAAAATGTTCAAAACTTACTTCTGCTCCGGAAAATTCTATAAGCTGCTTTCCATTACCATATTCCCAAAAGTTCCTGAAGTGAGGAGCATCTTTAAAACGGGGTTGTATCATGTTCATTCCTTTATCTATAAAAGTACAAGTTTTATGCTGAACTTCTTCGGTGAGATTTATCAGCATTATGATTGATTTCTACAGATATCCCCATTCAAAGGTTTTTTTGATCAGCTCCGAGCTGTTTTTGCAGTCTGATTTTCTTAGAATATTTTTTCTGTGGGTCCGAACAGTTTCTTCAGAAATATGTAACAGATTGGATATTCTTCCTGTGGGGTATCCTTTCGCAATACAATTAATGATCTCAACTTCTCTTTTTGTAAAAATGACAGGGGTAGATTCAGTAGATTTATTTTTTTCTATCCATTGCATCTGGTGAAAATCTTCCCGTCCGTTAATGCCGGAGACGAGTACAATATAAGAATTTTGGTGCGTGATGTGTTCAATATTGGTATGGATGTTAACTGCCTGTAAAAGCCTGCCATTTTCATCTTTATACGTGTGTAAAGCCTGATGATGAAACAGTTCATAATTGCCTTTTGAAGTTCTCATTCTGAAGCAGTAGCTGGTTTTCAGTTCCTGCTGATAATCAAAACCGTCAATTTCTTTTATTTTTTCTATAGACATTCTTTCGGCTTCCATCACAAATTCTATGTCGTCGGGATGAATGAGGTCTATAATTTCTTTCAGATGGACAGGATGTTTATGGAGACCATGTATTGCTAAAATATCTTCCTCTTGATTACAAATGATGGTACTGTCTGCAAAATTAATGACATAATAATAGAATTTCCCGGGAGCAAAAATTTCTCCGATTATATTTTCAATGGTGGGAACGGGTAATATTCTGCTGTCGTTCTGCAAAATTTCAGGATAGTCATTCCAGACCTTAATGAGGGGATGAGGTCTTTTTGCGTGAGTCAAATGTTTTTTCGTCATGGCTAATGTTTTCTTAAAAATAATAAAATTATGTTAAATAAAATCACCCTTTTGTGGTATTTCTTGTGGCAGGTAAGTGTTGTAGCTTTAAATAAAGATATGACCATTTCAAAAAAACTTTAATCTGAAAAATAAATAACCATGAAAACAAAAATTGTATTGCTGTTTTTATTCTGGACTTTTATAGTCTGGGGACAGGAAAAGAAGGCTTTAGATAAAGATAAGCAAGAAGCTGAAAAGATTTTTAGAAGCTTAGGAGAAACATATTCAGAATACTTGGATTCTTATAAGAAAACAAACGAAAAATTACAAGAACTGAATAAAAACCTAACTGGAAAATCAGAAGCAAACTACTTAGTACAAATTCAAGAGCAATATAAACGTGCAAATGCTTATAATGATACGTTGGCCTTAAAACATCAGCTATTTTTAAATTACAAAGGTGTTTATAAAGATAGAGGAGTTGATGAGAAGGAGATAGATAAATGGTATGGATATACAAATGAGTCTTTTTCTAAATCTCAAGGTCCTACATCAGCTGATGATTCAAAAGTTTTTATCTATTATGGGGAAAATAAAGTGGTTGATGAAGATTTTCTAAAAGATAAAAATGATAAAAACTCACAAATTGTGAGGAGCATATTAAATAATAAAGGAAAAGAAAACTACTTTGGAGATATTACGATTCCTTATGATAATCAAGAGTTTTATTTCTATAAATATTATTTAAAAGAGGAGATAAAAAAAATAGTAGATAGTGTAGATACTATTGAAAAAAAAATGGATAAGAATCATGTACTTTCTCAATCTGAAAAAGATTTTATTAAAAAAAATAAATTTGTTTTAGAGAAAAAGAATGGTAGGGGAGATTATATAATTGATCCTGATAAGAAATTTAAATTTAAAAAATTGGATGTAGATATAAGAGATGGCTATTTTTATGATATCAGAGTTTTGGTTGAGGATTATGAGGGAAATAACCATGTTTTTACTAATCAAATAGGACTAAGTATTTTGTTTTTTTCTCAGTACAGCACTCTAAAAATGATGTATTACAAAAATTCAATTCGAAAAAATGCGCTAGTTGAAAATCAGGAATATACTGATGAAAATCTCAATAATTTATATATAAACCTTTCGGATGTTATGAATTATACTTATAAAATGGGTAATCATTATATTCCACATGACCTAATTTTGGAACTGCCTGAGAAGCCTGAAGAAAATAATAAAGTTAATGCTACGTATCAAATAAAGCAAGAAACTTATCTGGAAAAAATATTGGAATTAAGAGCTTATACAGATTTTCTTACTCTTTTTGGAGGTTCTAAAAACGGCTTGGCACAAGTTGAGGGAAGAGCTAAGTTTTATCTTTTTCCTTATCCGTTTCGTTTCTTTGGCAGTAGGAGAACACTTGGCCAAATTGAGTATTTTCCTTCGGTTTCTCCCTATGTAAATTATTCAAGATTTGAAAATGATTCTAAATTTGTGAATACGATCTTTGATACTGAAAAGAATCAATTTCAAATAGAAAATGATAGGAATCTTGGATTAATAGAGAAACGTTATCTTACTATGGGATTAGATTTGGAGGTATTGAAATGGCAAAATAAAAATGCTCCTGTTAGAATAAGCTTATATGGTTTGGTCAATTATAATATATCTCAGGTAAATATCTCAGTTAGTGAAGAGGAAGAGAAAACAGAAGATGTAAAGTCGATGGGATGTGGAGGTGGTTTTCATTTAAGTGCAAAGCGTTTTAATAATTTCGGATTTGACTATAAAGCGGATATTTCATGGTATAATTATAGAAACTTTAATACTGTTAAAAATATAGACCTGCCCTCAGTAATTCCTGTATTCAGACATGAGGCAGAGATTTTTTATCACCCTAATGGAAGCCCTAATCAAGCAATTTTTGCACGTTTAATAACATTTAATTATATGGGGGGTAATAGCCAAGCTTTTTACCAATTTCAATTTGGATATAAATTTTCTATAGGCAATAGGGCGGTGAATAAATAGTCTATTATTTAATCCGACTATAATTTTAAAATATTCTTTTCATTACATAAGATAATAAAAACAAAAACCTTCCCATCGGGAAGGTTTTATATTATTCATTGCTTATTCTTATTATAAAGAAGCAGCGTGTACAAGCATATCTACCAACTTGTTAGAGTAACCCATTTCGTTGTCATACCAGGAAACAAGTTTCACGAAGTTAGGAGAAAGCATGATACCAGCATCTTTGTCGAAGATAGAAGTTCTCTTATCTCCTACGAAATCCTGAGATACTACAGCTTCTTCAGTATATCCAAGGATACCTTTCAATTCACCTTCAGAAGCAGCTTTGATTACTGAACAGATTTCGTCATAAGAAGCAGCCTTTTCAATTCTCACTGTTAAATCTACTACAGAAACATCAACTGTAGGTACTCTGAAAGACATACCAGTTAATTTTCCGTTTAGTGAAGGGATTACTTTTCCTACCGCTTTAGCAGCACCTGTAGAAGAAGGGATGATGTTGTTTAGAGCAGCTCTACCACCTCTCCAGTCTTTCATTGAAGGACCGTCAACCGTCTTCTGAGTAGCTGTTGTAGCGTGTACAGTAGTCATTAAACCTTCTACGATTCCGAAGTTATCGTGGATTACTTTAGCTAAAGGAGCTAAACAGTTTGTAGTACAAGAAGCGTTTGATAAGATTTTGATATCATCAGTAAGTTCCTTGTGGTTTACACCCATTACGAACATTGGAGTATCATCTTTAGAAGGAGCAGAAAGGATTACTTTCTTAGCACCTGCAGTAATGTGTTTTGCAGCGCTTTCTTTATCTAAGAATAAACCAGTAGATTCTACTACGTAATCTGCACCAATTTCATTCCATTTTAGGTTGCTTGGGTCTTTTTCAGCAGTTACTCTGATTCTTTTTCCGTTTACTACAAGATCATTTCCTTCTACAGAAACTTCACCTGGGAAAATACCGTGTACAGAGTCATATTTTAACATGTAAGCCATGTATTCTGCATTGATCAGGTCATTGATTCCTACAACTTCAATGTTGTCTCTTTCAGTCATTGCTCTGAAAACAAGACGTCCAATTCTACCAAAACCGTTGATACCTACTTTAATTGTTGACATAATAGTTTGTTTTTATTAGATTATAAAAATAATTAGATTGCTAAAATTTCTGAAATCAGTAAAAGATCTTTATTGATTTCATTATGTTTTTTAATGGCTTCTTCAATTGGCGTGTACGTCAGATCGTTGGAACGCATTCCTGCCATTACATTGGTTTGTCCTTCCATTAATCCGGTTACTGCTCCATAGCCCAGTCGGCTTGCCAAAACCCTGTCTGCACAGCTTGGAGAACCTCCTCTCTGCATATGACCCAAAACCGCTACACGAATATCATAATCAGGAAATGTCTGTTTTGTTTTTTCTGCAAGTTCGTACACATTGGCTAGTTTTTCACCTTCTGCAACAACCACAATGCTTGATGCCTTTCCGGTTTTTTCTGCGTCCCTGAATTTCGTGAAAAGCTCATCAATACTGTCTTTTTTCTCAGGAATTAAAATATCCAGAGCACCTGTCGCCAATCCACTGTTTAAAGCAATAAAACCAGCATCACGACCCATTACTTCCACAAAGAAAACCCTGTTGTGGGAAGTAGCTGTATCACGGATTTTGTCAATGGCATCCATAGCAGTATTCAAAGCAGTATCATAACCGATGGTGTTATCCGTACCGAAAATATCATTGTCGATTGTTCCGGGAATACCGATTACCCTTATTCCGAATTCTTCATTAAAGATCTTTGCACCGGTAAAAGTTCCGTCTCCTCCAATACATACCAATCCGTCTATCCCAAGTTTTACGCAGTTGTCGTAAGCTTTCTGACGGCCTTCCTTTGTTCTGAACTCGGCGGATCTGGCAGATTTTAGAATGGTTCCGCCCTGATTGATTATATTTTTTACGGAACGAGCTCCCATTTTCAGGAAATCATTGTTGATAAGGCCGTTGTAGCCTTCCCTCACTCCGTAGCATTCGATATTATAGTAATTGGCGGTTCTTACTACCGCTCTTAATGCCGCATTCATACCCGGAGAGTCACCCCCTGAAGTAAGAACTGCAATCTTTTTTACAGCACTCTCTTTCATCAAGTAAAAAATTTCGAACACAAATTTACAAAAACAAGTTCAGATTATCGTATTAACTTTCCAATAGTTTTGAATATAAATTATTAAAAGCTTCTGAAGTTTGCAGGCTTAAAAAAATATCGTGCAGTTTTTGTTTCCGCAGCATTCACGTCAAGATCGTACCATGGCGTAAAATAGGGATTAAACGGATTTGAAAGCACATGTACCGACTGAGCAGGTGTGAATCCTTCACTCAATAAAAACAATCTTTCCCCTTTCTGATTTTGGCAGGCTCCGGAAATAAAAACGATATGTCCCGGACTTCCCGGTGTGATCAGAATATCTCCTGTTTTCAGATCAGAATTCCTCATTACCGGCTTTGTTTCTTTGTTTAATGAAATGGTTCCGGCATAATTAAAAATCAGATCCAGATAATTTCTGAAACTGTTATAAGAATCATCAAAGGCTGCAGTTTTTCTGAAACTAACAGAATTTCCATTCACCAAAGCTCTCGTTCCGTTTTTATAATCATTCCAGCTGAGAAGATCACCGCTCGTAAAATGAAATTTAATTTCGTTAAATTTTTTCGACTTATAAAGATATTCAGCTCTCATGCGGATAGCGGCATCAGCACATTGCTGAAGATCCTTATTTCCGGTATCAATATCAAAAACAGCTTCATGAAGCTGCTGGGTAGAAATAGGAACTCCATCATATTTTAAAATCTGACTTCCATAGGGTTTCAGCTTAAAATTTTCAATAAAATATCCGAAAGAACCGGGTTTTTCTTCAATCCATTCATAACCTTCCGGAGGAGAAAATCTTTCCCGGATGGTGTTTTTATTTTTATTGATTTTTAAAGCATTTTCTGAAATTAAATGCTCATTCTTATCTGGCTCCTCCAACAGACGGTCTGATGGCTTTTCTTTGATACAGCCTGTGAAAATTAAAAATACTGTGATTCCGGTGAAAATTTTTTTCATGCGTTTTTTTAGTTGACACAAATATCATTTTTTTTTCACAGATCTGTCACTATATAATCTGAAAATCTGCTAGTTTAATGACTCTTCGTTCTCAGGAATCAATAATTTTCCCCAATCATTCAATTGCCAGAGGATTTCCACAAGCTTTTCACCAAGCTCCGTCAAAGTATACTCAACTCTAGGAGGAAGTTCATTAAAAGACTGTTTGGTTAAAATACTATCTTCCACCATCTCGGCCAGCTGTTGATTCAAAACTCTGCGGTCTACTTTTGCAATACCGCGTAAAAACTCGCTGGGACGTTTTTTTCCTTCATTAATCTGCCACACAATAGGAATTTTCCATTTTCCACTGATGCTATTAACAGCAACTTCCAACGGACATATTTTATTTTCTTCAGCTTTTCCCTTTGTTTCCATAAAATTGACTTTTTTATCCCTATGGGTGAAAAATATGCGGTATTGCCTATTCTTAAAGGCTTTTAGACCTTTGTAAAAATAATAAATTAAAAATAATGAATCCCCTGGCCATACAGATTGAGCAATTGAATCAGGAACTTTCTTCACAACTCCCGCAAGACATTTTAAATGCATTCGGAAACTCGGTTGAAGATTTAAAAACAAAAAATATGGGAGATAACAGTATTCAGGCTGGACAGCAGATGCCGGAATTTTCACTGCCTGATGCCTATGGTGAAAACATACATTCTACACAAATTCTTAAAAAAGGAAAAATGATTCTGGCCTTTTACAGAGGAAGCTGGTGTCCTTACTGTAATCTGGAATTGAAATTTTTGCAGGATAATCTCTCAAGATTAAAAGAAAAGAATGCTGTTTTGGTCGCCATTTCTCCTCAAAATCCTGATCACTCTCTTACAATGGTTGAAAAAAATAATCTTGAATTTGAAGTGCTGACCGATCATAATAATGATTTTGCAAAAAAACTGGGTATTGTTTTTCAGCTGCAGGATTTCGTATTACCTTATTATCAGAACTTAGGAATTGATCTTTCTCTTTTCAACAATAATAAAGAAAATACATTACCTGTTCCTGCTGTTTTTGTAGTGGATGAAAATAGTAAGATTGTATATAAATTTTTAGATGTAAATTACATGAACAGAGTAGATATAGAAGAATTAATACAGAAATTATGACAGAAAAAAGAAAAGGAGCCCGATCCATCAAAGATATTCCACCGGATATTCTGGACCAGCTGAACAGGGGAGAAATTGAAACCGCCAACCTTACAGAATGGCTCGCTGTAGATCAAAGGCTGCTGCTGGAAAATCTGCTTTTGCAGAATGACCGCAAAGAATACCTGATGCCTGTTTTAGATAATGTAGACAAACTGAAAAAACAAACTGTCAATTCTATTAATGAAACAATAGGAATTGGTTTGCTTAATCTTGCTGTGAAAAATAAAGATGATGAATTTCTATTGAAATTACCTGCTCATAAGGCAGATCTTGTTCGTTGCTGGGCTGCTTATACTATTGGAAGGAATAGGGATTTACAACTTAAAGAAAAATTAAATAGAATCAAGTCATTCGCTGCCGACTCTCATTTTGGAGTAAGGGAAATCTGCTGGATGACAGTACGTCCGGATATCGCCAGAAATCTTGAGGAAAGTTTATCACTTTTATCAGAATGGACAGTTCATGACAATGAAAATGTAAGACGTTTTGCCAGCGAATCTACAAGACCAAGAGGAGTCTGGTGTGAACATATTGATGCTTTAAAACAAAATCCCGGACTCGGACTGGAAATTTTGGATCCTTTACGATCGGATTCTTCCCGATATGTGCAGGATAGTGTTGGCAACTGGCTGAATGATGCCAGCAAATCACAACCCGAATTTGTAGTGGAAATCTGTGATGAATGGCTTAGGGAAAGTCCTACAAAAGAGACGCAGTATATCATAAAGAAAGCCCTGCGAACCCTTAAAAAGTAAGAGTTATCCACAAATCAAAAATACGAAAGCAGTATTTTAGTATATATGTTGCGTGTTTTCAGATTTTTAACTGATTGTACCCAACCCTATGTTATCATTGAACACATAATATTTCAGCTACATTCCGAATAAAAATAAGTTGAAAAAAATCTTATATTAACGGTATGTTAACTGAGAAAAGTTATCCACAATATGAGTTTTACATGAATGTGAATTATATCTGTTATAAAATGAGAGTGTTAAGTAATTTACTTCAGAAAACAACTTAAAATGATCTGTTTTTTAGCCGAAATAAAAAGTTATCCACAATATGAGATTTTGAATCAAAATTTAGATTCATAAATCAGCTTAATCAGCGGAAATATTATAAATTTTTGAGAATGCGGTTACCATTTTTCCGTCAGATATTTCCAGTATCTTTTTGGTACATGTTGAATATGGAGCTTCATATTTTTTCGTTCTACAATGTTGGTTTTTGTAAAATATCGCTGCCAAAGCACCTGATAACTTTTTTCTTCATCATGAAAATTCTGCTGATAATGATGGAGGTCAATTTTTTCATCAGGGTAGAAAAAATCACAGGTGTCCAGATCATAAAGAAGTCCGTAGTTTCTTCGCAGATCATAGATCATCCATTTCTGATCCTGGTACCGGTCTTTAAAATGTTTTCTGATCAAAGGAAGAACATTGAAGTCGGGGTCTGTTTTGGAGAAAAAAACACCATCCTGCATTTTTTCAAAGCGCACAAAAGCTGTCATTCTGTGTCTTTCCCTATCCACGGATTTGCAGATTTTTGAAATTTTTAAAACATCAGAATCGGCAAAGTTTTCCAGAATATTGTTTTGCGGATGTTTTACAGACTGCCTTACCGCAGATAAGATGAGGTTTTCCAGATTTGGATCTTCGGATAAAAAAACTTTCAAAAGTTGATAAATGCCCTGCTTTCCAATATTCTGTTCCAGTTTATTCAGAACCCTTTCAGATTTATCCGGTTGGGTAATGACTTCATGTATCTCTGCGAAAATATTTTCCTGATGAAACCTGTCTCTATTGGCAATCTCCACATCCTTATAACGGTATTCGAAAACTTCAAATATCGCAGTAAAAAGGCCTTCAAAGCTGCCATCGTAGAGCAAGGTTGTCATATATTTAATTTAAAATTTATTTGTGCTTGTCATTCTGAATGAGATAAATGAGGTGAAGAATCTGGTTAATTGAAGAGATTCTTCCTTCGTCAGAATGACAAATGTGCTGTCAGATTGAAGTAATAAATTAGTGGCCATTTGTGAAATATTCGTGTGACTTATGTTTAAAATCAAAATAAAGTCAGCTGTTGTGAAAACTGATTATGAAACTTTGACGAACTTCCACCTATCAGCAGCTTTCTGAAGTTTTTATCCGTTAAATATTTCAGATAAGCATTTCCTGCATTGAAATCAATGAAATATTTTGCCCGGTTAACAGCCGCTCCCAGTTTTTTCAAATGATCCATGGTCAAAATTTGAAAACGTCTGGCACTGACAATCTTTTGGGCTGTTTTTACTCCAATCCCGGGAATTCTTAAAATCAACTGATATTCGGCGGTCTGAAGGTTAATCGGAAACTGATGAAGATTTCGCAATGCCCAGCTTAATTTCGGATCTACTTCCAGGTCAAGGAAAGGAATATTCGGATCTAAAATCTCTTCCGCTTTAAAACCATAAAATCTCATCAGCCAATCCGACTGATACAGACGGTTTTCCCTTAACATTGGAACTTCCGTGGTTAAAGAAGGCAGTCTCTGGTCTTCCAAAACCGGAACATACCCGGAATAATAGACTCTTTTCAGATTAAAGTTTTTATAAAAATGATCCGCAACTTTAATGATCTGTAAGTCATTTTCATTGGTTGCTCCCACGATCATCTGGGTAGACTGTCCTGCCGGAGCAAACTTGGGAACTTTTTTCAGAATTTTCTTTTCATCCTTATATTGAATAATTCCTTTTTGAATATACCGCATAGGGCTGATCATATCCTGTCTGTTTTTTTCAGGAGCCAGCAATTTCAATCCGCTTTCCGTAGGAATTTCAATATTGACGGATAAACGGTCTGCATATAAAGCCGCTTCCTGCATCAGATCATCACTTGCTCCCGGAATAGATTTCAAATGAATATACCCATTAAAGTTCTCTTCCAGACGCAGCTTTTTAGCAACCCTTACCAATCTTTCCATTGTAGTGTCTGCATTTTTGAAGATTCCTGAGCTCAGAAATAAACCTTCAATATAGTTTCTGCGGTAAAAATTGATGGTAAGATCTACCACTTCTTCTACCGTAAAGGCGGCTCTTTTGATATCATTAGAACTTCTGGAAACACAGTAGGCACAATCGTAGATACAATGATTGGTCAACAGAATTTTAAGCAGGGAAACACATCTTCCGTCTTCTGTATAGGTATGACAAATCCCGCTTGCAGAACTGTCTCCTAACGCTCCTTTTTTATTCTTTCTCGTGCCTCCGCTTGATGAACAGGAAACATCATATTTTGCTGCATCAGCAAGGATTTCGAGCTTTTCTTTAAGACGGTCAAAATTCATATTTAAAATAATTTGATATGTTTTGTATCTGAAGTGTAATTTAATTTTGTTCAAATTTAGTTCCAAAATTGATAAATGTCAACCTTTTTTCATAGAAGTTATCAACAAAAAAGAGTCTCAAAATCATTATATTTACGGCTCATTAAAGTTTATATCATGAATCATAAACCAATAGAAGGTTTTTCCAAGCTTCCAAAGCAGGGGAAAATCGAATGGCTCGTAAACGAATATCTGGAAGGAAACCAGGAATATCAAAATATATTAAAACAATACTGGAATGATGATGCAGACCTTCAGAAGCTTCACGAAGAGTTTTCTGAAAATACCATTTCCAATTTTTATATGCCGTACGGAATTGCTCCGAACTTTTTAATCGATGGAAAACTGCTGGCACTGCCAATGGCTGTTGAAGAAAGTTCAGTGGTAGCTGCTGCTTCCAAAGCTGCAAAATTCTGGATTGATAAAGGAGGTTTCAAAACAACCATTATCAATACTGAAAAACTGGGACACACCCACTTTATTTTTAATGTGGAACCTCACAAATTATTACATTTCTTTAATTTCAGTTTAAAGAAAAAATTATTCGAAACAACAGAAGATATCACAGCCAACATGAGAAAACGTGGAGGTGGGATCTTAAATATCAGCCTGGTGGATAAAACCGCAGAAATGCCGAATTATTATCAACTGAAAGCAAGCTTCGATACAGTAGATTCAATGGGAGCTAATTTTATCAACTCATGTCTTGAACAGTTCGGAAAAACGCTGAGACAGGAAGTTGCTACCAGTGAAGATTTTACCCAGGAAGAAAAGAATTCACTACAGATTGTGATGAATATTCTTTCCAACTTTACACCGGACTGTATCGTAAGGGCTGAGGTTTCCTGTAAAATTGAAGACTTAAAAGACGATAGCGGAATTTCTCCTGAAGAATTTGCTTCTAAATTCAAACAGGCAGTCACCATTGCAGAAATTGAACCTTACCGTGCAACCACTCACAATAAAGGAGTAATGAACGGTGTAGATGCCGTTGTAATTGCTACCGGAAATGATTTCAGAGCTACAGAAGCCTGTGCTCATGCATATGCGGCAAAAGACGGACAGTACAGATCTCTGACCCACTGTACTACAGATAACGGCGTTTTCAGATTCTGGATAGATCTTCCAATTTCCGTAGGAGTAGTAGGTGGACTTACCAACCTTCACCCTTTGGTAAAATTCTCCTTAGCGCTGCTTGGAAAACCTTCTGCGCAGGAACTAATGAGTATTCTTGCAGTTTCAGGTCTTGCGCAAAACTTTGGTGCTTTACGTTCTCTCGTAACAACAGGAATTCAGAAAGGGCATATGAAAATGCACTTATTCAATATCCTGAACCAACTGGGCGCTACAGAAGAAGAAAAACTGCATTTTGTGACTTATTTTAAAGATAAGACGGTAAGTCATCACGAGGTGATCAATGAATTTAACAGAATGAGAGGGAACTAATGTTACAGATCATTTTGCCCATAGTATTTCTCCTTTTTGGATTTTTTCTGAAGAAAACAGACAATGAAGGTTTCAGAAGCTCCAAGAAGTTCGCCAATATGTTTATTATACTGGGAATTTCTACATTGGTTGCCAAGTTCATTTTAATGTACTTAAAATCAAAATAGTGAAAAAAAGTATTGTATTTTTCTTATTGATTTCTGGTTTAAGTTTTTCGCAGTATAAAGATGTAAAGATAAATGATCTGCAGCCTAAATCTGAAAACTTTGTGTTTCCTGTGGTTACTTACACAGGAAATCCTGCAGTAGCCCATAAGATCAATACATTTCTTCAGGTCAATGAACTGGAATATGTTCCGAATTCAGGTGGAAATCCTTTTAAACTGGCTTCTACAGCCACAAACTCCTATTCCAACTATGTTTATTTCTATAGTTGGAATAAGATTGAAACACCTAAGAATATTCTTAGTATTGCCATAGATGGTGAAGCTTCAGGTGCTTATCCGGAAGGTTTTCTGATCTGGAAGAATTTTGATCTGAGAACAGGAAACTTTATTAATGCCAAAGATTTATTTCAACCCGGTTCAGTGAAAACTGTTGAGGGAATTATTCAGAAAAGAGTAAAAAAAAGAATTTCTGATTTTCTTGTTACACTGAAAGCTGAGAAAAATCCTGAAGAGGAAACTCAAGATCAGATCGCTATGTATGAAGACTGTTTTACGGAACATACTTTAGCTGGTATCAGATATTACTTTGGAAAGGATAAGTTGACTTTTGTAGCAGGTAGATGTTCCAATCATGCCATGCAGGCATTGGACGATTTGGGAAGTCACGAGCTGGAATTTACCTATAAAGAACTTGAGAAATACCTGAGTATTTATGGTAAGAATCTGATATCAGGTTCTGAAAAGATTGGGCAGACAGGTCCAGGAAATAAATTATATAAAGGAAAAATTGACGGAAAATATCCTATTACGGTTTTGTTTAGCGAAATTAATGAGGATGATTCCTTTTCAGCCACTTATTGGTATGACAAGAACAAAAAACCAATCAACTGGAGAGGAGAATTTGTTCATGACCATTTTTCCATCACAGAAGATGATTATCACAGTGAGGAACTTAAGGAATGGATACCAAGGGCCTTAATAGAAGCCGATCTGAAAGGAAGCAAAATCGTTGGGGCATGGCAGGATTATAAAACAAAAAAATATTTAACCCTAGAATTAGAAGAGTTATAAAATGAAAACAATCACATTAATTTTTGGAGCGGTTTACGGAATGGTGTCTGTAATCCTGGGTGCATTCGGAGCACATGCTTTAAAGAAAATATTAGCTGTGGAAAGGCTGGAAAGTTTTGAAACAGGAGTAAGGTATCAGATGTATGCAGCTTTTTTCCTGCTGATCATCGGTTATATCTTAAAATTTGAAACTTCTGCTGAAAAATGGACTTCCATTTTAATGA
Source organism: Chryseobacterium sp. RU33C (assembly GCF_900156015.1). Taxonomy (NCBI): domain Bacteria; kingdom Pseudomonadati; phylum Bacteroidota; class Flavobacteriia; order Flavobacteriales; family Weeksellaceae; genus Chryseobacterium; species Chryseobacterium sp. RU33C. Next base: position 23,660 of record NZ_FTMT01000008.1, read on the forward strand.
TTACGGGAACACTTTTATTTTCTGTAAGCATCTATTTCCTGAGCATGCAGGATTATCTGGGAGTGAACCTTAAATTTTTAGGCCCAATCACTCCGCTTGGAGGTCTGATGATGATCCTGAGCTGGGGAATGCTGATCTTTTATTTTGCTAAAAACAGAATGTAAGAATGAAAATTCACAGAAGAAGACGGTTAATACGAACATTCAATCTCTTCAATCTGAGAAATTAGCGGAAGAATAGGGGAAAATAGATAGATATGTTAAAAATCAAGTCAGTCAGACTTTAATTTTTAAGTCAATAAACTTGAACTTCCGTGTCTTTTTAGTAAATTTGTCAACCTTTAAATATTAAAATAAAATAATAAAAATAATATGAATCTTCACGAGTATCAATCAAAAGAGATTTTATCAAAGTATGGAGTAGCTATCCAACGTGGTTTCGTTGCAAACAACGTAGATGAAGCTGTAGCAGCTGCTGAAAAATTGACTGCTGAAACCGGAGCACAGGCTTGGGTTGTAAAAGCACAGATTCACGCGGGTGGTCGTGGTAAAGGTGGGGGTGTTAAGTTTTCTCCAAATATGGATAAACTTAAAGAAAACGCTCAGAATATCATCGGAATGCAGTTGGTAACCCCACAAACTTCTGCTGAAGGTAAAAAAGTACACTCTGTTTTGATTGCAGAAGATGTTTATTATCCTGGAGAATCTGAAACTAAAGAATTTTATGTTTCTATTCTTTTAGACAGAGCTGAAGGGAAGAATACAATCGTATATTCTACTGAAGGAGGTATGGATATTGAGCACGTTGCTGAAGTAACTCCTCATTTGATCCACAATGAATTGATTGATCCGGCTATCGGTCTTCAGGGATTCCAGGCTAGAAAAATTGCTTTCAACCTGGGTCTTGAAGGAAATGCATTCAAAGAATTTGTGAAATTTATTTCATCTCTTTACAATGCTTATACAGGAATTGATGCTTCTCTTTTCGAAATCAACCCGGTATTAAAAACTTCTGATAACAAGATTATCGCTGTAGATGCTAAAGTAACTTTAGATGACAACTCATTGTTCCGTCACAAAGACTTAGCGGAGCTTAGAGATACAAGAGAAGAAGATCCAATGGATGTAGAAGCTGGTGAAGCGGGTCTTAACTTCGTAAAACTAGACGGTAACGTTGCTTGTATGGTAAACGGAGCAGGTCTTGCAATGGCAACTATGGATATCATCAAATTATCAGGTGGTAACCCTGCAAACTTCCTTGATGTGGGTGGTACTGCAGATGCTCAGAGAGTACAGACTGCTTTCGGAATCATCTTAAGAGATCCAAACGTAAAAGCGATCCTGATCAACATCTTCGGAGGTATTGTAAGATGTGACAGAGTTGCTCAGGGAGTTGTAGATGCTTACAAAGCTATGGGTAGCCTTCCGGTTCCATTGATCGTAAGATTACAGGGAACTAACGCTGTAGAAGCTAAAAAATTAATTGACGAGTCTGGTCTTCCGGTACACTCTGCAATTACTTTAGAAGAAGCTGCCAATAAAGTAAAAGAAGTTTTAGCTTAATCTAAAATTTTTAAATAAAATAGAAACCGTTCCATTTTTTGGAGCGGTTTTTTTGTGGTTATTTGTTTTCTGAAAATAATAAATTTTTGAAAATAGAATGTAAAAAAGTGGAGCTGAATACCTTTTTGCGGATAAAATTGAAGATTTTGGAGAATCTATAGTCCATTTTAAATTCATAAAAATATGATGCTATTGTAAAATTAAAAATATACATTATTAATTCTGCTGTATAATTAAATTAATTTATCAATAAAAATGTTTTTTATTCTTAATTGGTTGTATTTATTTGTGAATGTCGTATTTATAAGAAATTTTAAGACCTGCAAAGAGCTATTTATTTTGTATTTAAATGCTTTATGCAGAACATAAAAATTGTTTAACACAAATAATTGAAAATCTATGAAAAACAAAACATTTATTTTTTTCAGCATGCTGGCTGCTGTATTAAGTTTCGGGCAGCAGAATTACTGGAGAGTAGCCGAAAGGGAGGAAGGAAAAGAACTAGCACCCAGAAACATTATGCCTAAAGTCTTTTCGCTATATCATCTGGATCTTGAAAAGATAAAGGAAGATCTGAAAAAAGCTCCCGCACGATTTTCTGAGAATTACGGTTTAGTTCTGAAATTTCCGGATGCTGGCGGAGAGTTTCATGATTATATTGTACAGGAAGCTTCTGTAATGGAGCCTGAGCTTCAGAAAAGATTTTCAGACATCCGTTCCTATACAGGTTGGCAGAAAAGTAATCCGGAAAATACGATCAGATTCAGTATCAGTCAGGAAACAGGGATCAGTGTAATGTATTTTAACGGATGGGATGTGAGTTATCTTGATGCCTTTACCAGAGATAATAAATCTTTTATTTGTTACAGGAGAAAAGATCTTCCGGAAAGTTCAGTCCCTTTTCAATGCGGTATAGAGGAAGATGCCGATAAGCTTTTGGATACTGACCCGCCTTTGAGTGGTACATTGGCCAGAAGACCTATGGTTTCAGACGGGGTGTTCAGAACATATAAACTGGCATTAGCCGCTACTGGAGAATATACCCAATATCATGGAGGTACAATACATGGAGCAATGGCGGCAATGGCTACAACGATGACAAGAGTAAACGGAGTGTATGAAAAGACGATTGCCGTTACAATGGTCATGGTTGCCAATAATCATCTTCTTATTTACAGAAATCCGGCAACTGATCCCTACACCAATGGAGATGAGGATAAGATGCTTAATGAGAATGTAAAGAATATCAATAATGTGATAGGATTTGCACATTATAATATAGGTCATGTTTTTGGAGTCAACAGTGGCGGTATTGCAGGGCTGCGGGTTATATGTTCCCAATTGAAAGCACAAGGAGTTACAGGATCCGGTACTCCCATCAATGATCCTTTTAATATCGACTATGTGGCTCATGAAATGGGACATCAGTTTGGAGCCAATCATACCTTCAGAGCTAATACTGTAGCGTGCAAAGGAAATGTAAATAACAGAACGGCGTATGAGCCGGGAAGCGGCAGTACCATTATGGGATATGCTGGAATATGCGGGGGGAACAGCATCCAGCCGCATAGTGATCCGTATTTTCATGCTGCCAGTGTAAGAGAAATGTATTATTCAATTTCAAGAGATACAGATTGTTCTGTAAAAAGACGGATGACTAACAGGGTTCCAACAGCCAATGCTGGTCTGGATTATTCTATTCCCAAAGGAACTGCATTTGTACTGACAGGGCAGGGAACAGATCCTGACAATGATCCGCTTACCTATTTATGGGAGCAATATGATAGCCGGAACAATACGCAGCCGCCTCTGGCTTCCAATGTTGCAGGCCCTGTATATCGGTCGAGATTGCCAAAAACAGAGAACATGAGATATTTTCCTCATCTGTCAGCCGTTCTATCTAATAATTTAACTCCGATATGGGAAGTTACCCCTCATGTTGCAAGAACACTGAACTTCTCCCTGCTTGTTAATGATAACAGAGCAACTGGAAATCAAACTGCCCGTGATGCCATGGTAGTAACTGTAACGAATGCCGGCCCGTTTAAAGTGACATCACATATGGGAAGTTCATACACTGCAGGCCCTAATACCGTAAAATGGGATGTAGCAGGTACGAATACCGGAGCTGTAAATACAAGGTATGTTACCATTCTTCTTTCTAAAGACGGAGGCTATCACTTTGATACTGTTCTTGCTGAAAGTGTTCCTAACAATGGCTCTGCTGTAGTTAACTTCCCCAATGAAAATATAGGTGTCGCAAGAATCATGGTAAAAGCTGTTGGAAATATATATTATGCTGTAAATACAACTAATTTTTCCATAACTAAAAGTGCTTTGCCTGTAAAAAAAGAACTAAAGGCTAGTCGTTTTGCTGTTTATCCTAATCCTTCTCGTGAGGAAGTGAATATCAGGCTTGATGATGAAGCTGATACGGCTCAGTACAGCCTGATGGACAGTTCAGGGAGGGTATTAAAAACAGGATATCTGAAAGGTTTCGTAAAAATTCAGGTACTTGATATTCCTGCCGGAACCTATCTGGTAAGTGTCAATGTTCAGAATGGAAAGAAGTATATAGAGAAACTTATTATCAGCAAATAAAATAAAAACCGCTTTTTAAAAGCGGTTTTTATTTGTCAAGATTTTCTGATACGGTATTTTCTCCTGCTGTAATGCTGATGCTTGTAGGAGTCACCAGCTGAATTTTATCAGTATCAAAACGCTCTTTAATGTTCAGATAAGCCTTACTTTTTATCTGAGCCAGATTAGCTCCTACTTTTATCCAGAACTTTACCTGAAGATTAAATGATCCCTGTTTCAAATCTGTAAAAATTACTTCTACCGTGTCTAACTTATCCACATTATCAAGATTTTTAACCACATCAAGAATTCCTTTCTGTGCTTTGCTGATATCTTCATCAGCAGGAATCTCAAAATTTAAAATAACCCTGCGTTGTGGCGAAGCGGTAATATTGTAAAATGGAGCATTGAAAATAACCTGATTGGGGATGTAAGCTTTCTTTCCGTCATCAGTAAGAATTTTCGTGGTTAAAAAACCAATTTCCTGTACTGTTCCCGAGTGTGCTCCGATGGTAATATAATCTCCTGCCTTAAATGCTTTATCGATTCCGATCAGCATTCCCGAGAAAATACTAGAAACAAGATCTTTCAGGGCAACCCCTGCAATAACCCCTGCAACTCCTAAGCTTCCGATAAATTTCCAGAGAAAACCGCTGAAACCCATTATTTCAAGAGCAATAAAGGTTCCCATTAGCATGATCAGAAATCTGAATATGCTGATTAAGGTTACTAATGAACTCTCTTTTTGACTTTTCGGGAAAAATTTGTGAAATAATTTGACAGCACCTTTACTTAAATATTTACTGCTGATTAGGAAGAATGTAAATACTAAAATCCCAACAATCAGCTTTGGGGTAAGTTCAGCGAATGTGATGTACCAATTTTCCAACACCTTATAAACAACATCTAGATACCTTAATCCGGTTTTCTCCATGAATAAAATTTTAGTTAAATATATAAATTTTCATCAAAAAATTTGCCAGTTCCAAAAAGTCTACTAAATTTGTAGACTATAAAGAGGAAATATTATGTCAATCAAACTAGGAGATACAGCACCCAACTTCCAAGCAGAGTCGTCAGTAGGTGATATTAATTTTTATAATTATCTTGGAGATTCCTGGGGGATTTTGTTTTCGCACCCTGCAGATTATACGCCGGTATGTACTACAGAATTGGGGTATACCGCAAAATTGCAGTCTGAATTTGAAGCCAGAGATACAAAAGTGATTGCTCTGAGTGTAGATGGGGTAGAAGACCATCAGAACTGGGTGAAAGATATTAATGAAACTCAGAATACCACTGTTAAGTTTCCAATTATTGCTGATAAAGACAGAAAAGTTTCGGAACTGTATGATTTTATTCATCCCAATGCATCAGCTACAGCTACGGTACGTTCTCTTTTGATTATTGATCCTTTAAAAAAAGTAAGACTGATTATTACCTATCCGGCCTCTACAGGAAGGAATTTTAACGAAATCCTCAGGGTGCTGGATTCTTTACAGTTGGTGGATAAGTATCGCGTGGCCACACCTGTTAATTGGGAAAATGGTGAGGATGTTATTATTCCGCCTACCGTTTCTACAGAAGATGCAAGAAAAATGTTCCCAAAAGGGGTAACGGAAATAAAACCATATTTGAGATACACGCCCCAGCCTAATCCATGATTTATTTGATTTTTTATAGTTTAGTTTTAATTTGTACGAAAAGCGCCCCGGAAATAAATTCCGGGGCGCTTTCATTTTTTATAAGTATTTCAGTGATTACTTAACGTCGTTGATGATTTGCTTACCTTTTGAAGTTGGTAAATAAATGCTAAATCCTACGTTGAAAGTTAAAGTAGAAGTTAATCCCTCGCTACCAAATCCTGCAACACCATTATATTTTACTAAACCTTCAACACCAATGTTTGGAGTAATGAAGTATGAGTAACCAGGTCCTGCTCCAAAATCTAAACCAGTTGTAGAGTTAGAACCTTCAGTAGAAGTACCTCCAACACCTAAGTTACCTTCGAAGAACCATCTTCCATGGTGTAATAGATTATCTACTCCTTTTTCTCCTGGAGAAACATAATATCTCCCTAGAGCACCAACTTTATAAACAAAATTGGTAGGTGATCCATTTGTTACTTTATTAAATCCTAAATCTACATATCCCCCAACTGCTACATTATCTTGAATAAAATAAGCTGCTTTTGGCTGTAGTGAAATGTTGTATCCACCACCTGTATTTAAACCAAAATTACTTGCAACGATGCTACTTCCTACCATCCAATTACCTTTTTGAATCTGAGCGTTGGCAGTTGCTGTTAAGCCTGCTACGGCTAATATCCCTGTTAAAATAAGTTTTTTCATAATTTATTATTTTAATAATTAAATGTTATTATTCACGAATTACAGAAAAAACAATAAATGTGCCAGACTCTTAATTTTACGTAATTTTTCTAAATAAACGTTAACGTTATCAGTAAGATATAATTTAATTTTTTAACATAATACCTGAGGATATCGTAATCATAAATGAAATGAAACTGGTCTTTTGGAATGGAAATGGTAAAAGTAGATGTCATGTTGTTAATATTCCAAATTGTTGTTTTTTCTTTTCGTGGACCTCTTATTATATTAAATAAATAAAAGAATCACGGAAATGATAAGTCCGGCAATGGTAAACTTGATTCCGCGTTTGAATGCTTTTGTCTTGGGATTAAACATCCAGAAACTTGATATTACAAAAAAGAAAAGGGAAACTCCAAAGAATACGCTTAAGGGAGATATAGCATCTTTTGATTGTGATTTGTGAAGAGAAACCATTTTATCCAATACGAAAGGCAGTTCCTTTTTAGTGTACTTGGCTTTTCCGGTTGCGCTGTCATAAGTTCCCTGTTTAAAATAAAGAACGCTTCCTTCTGTTTTTTCAACTTCCAGACCTTTCATTTTCAGTTCTTTTTTCAATTCTTTTTCAGAAAGATTGGGCGCTATGTTTTTTTCATATTTCTTTTCGCTTTTCAGAAAATCAGTGTCTCTGTATACCAGAAGAATTCCACTTAATGAATATACAGCCATAATTCCGGCAAGGAAATATCCCAGATAACGGTGTGTAATTCTCATGAAGCTTCTTGTGTCTTTAATCTTATCCATATCTTATTGTTTTGTTTTTGTTTAAAATTTCAAAAGTGGAAACTGCAAAAATGCAATCTCCACTTTTAATAAAGAATTATTATATAAAGAGTTCTAAAGTCTGTATGTTAATGTGAAATAGTAATTTCTAGGCGTAATAGGATTCACTGAATAATTCTCGTGAACGTTATAGTTTACGACATCAAACAGGTTTCCCACTCTCCCCTGAACGGAGAATTTTTTCCACTCGTAGCCTACTGATACGGAAACAGTTGTGTAATCTTTCAGATCAAACATTCTGCTTACATTATTTCTACTGGTATTGGTAGATTTTGTATCATTCCATCCGGCAATTCTGTCTCCGATGTAATAAATTCCAGCTCCGATTTTTAACCCTTTTACATAGTTTGTAAATTTATAGAAAACAGAAGCATTTGCTGTTGTAGCCGGTGTTCTTACCAGTCTTTGGTTTTCAATATATCCTTTTTCAGGAGTATCAGTATAAACGGAGTTGTTATAAGAAAAACCTCCGATTATAGATAAGTTTTCTGTAGGATTTCCTGTAATGTCCAGTTCCACACCGCGGCTTCTCATATTTCCTGCAAATTCTTTAAGATTGGTGTCTGTGGAATTTACCGGGGCTCCATTGGAAGCAGAAGCAAACCAATATGTTTGATAATAATTATTGTACATAATCTGGTAAGCCGTTAAGTTAACAGCTAAAGCATTGTTCCAGAAATTCTTTTTAATACCAATTTCGTATTGATCAACAGTGGATGGCTTTATGCTTTGTCTTGATAGAGTAGTTAACTGATTTTGAACATCTGTAACAGGTTGGTTGGTATTTACTTTTCCAAATTGATCTGAAGTATATCCCGCATTTGCTGCAAAAGAATTCGTATAGGTTGCAAACACTGAAAGATTTTCATTAGGAGCATATACCAAGCCTACTTTTGGAGAAAACGCATTGTCAGAAGTTGAAGAATTTGCTACTTCAATTTTATCATTTAATGTAAAACGGGTTGTCAGCGTAGGCATATTTTCTATATAAGACCATCTTAGCCCCGCAATTACTTTTAGTTGCTTTGTTATGCTGATGAAATCCTGTGCATAGATCCCGATTCTTCTTGTGTTGATTCTGTTTCTTGTGCTAAGGGTAGAATTTGGCATATCAATACTTCCCCATGTTGAAGGGTCATCTAAATACAGGATATTTTTGGGCGCTGTAATATTATAGGCATAAGCATCTGCCTGGCTGTAATCAGCATCTGCACCAATTAAAACTTTGTGGCTGATTCTTCCTGTATTGAACTCTCCATTGATGTTTACTTGTGCAGAAGTATAATTTTGTTCGTTATAAGTTTTTCCAAAAGGTCTTTTCCATGATAATCTGTTAGGATCTACAGTGGTATCTTTGGTATCATATATCCATTGTACTCTTTCAGAAGAGAAATAATCTTTAGTATAGTTTTGGTATGAAGCAGCCGCGTTCAGAGACCATTTTTCATTAAATTGATGATTAAATGTTACATTCGTAGAAGCCTGCTGTACATTTTGATATTGCCAGTCAGTTCCGAAGAAAGTGTTTCTGGAAACGGTATCATTCAATCTGTAGCTTTGGTCTTTTTCCGTAATAGATCCAAGACCGAAATCAGGTGTAAAATTAGTTTTAAGATAATCTGCCTCAACAATTAACTGAGATTTATCACTTAAATTAAATAAGAATGAAGGGTTGAAATAATATTTCTCTGATTCTACAACATCTCTGAAACTTTCAGCATGCTCATAGGCTCCATTTATTCTGAATGCAGCATTTTTGGATAATGGACCATAGATATCAACAGTCGGTTTATAAGAATTCCAGCTTCCGCCATTTAAACCTATGCTTCCGCCAAAATTGAACCGGGGTTTTTTGGTAATCATATTGATAACACCCCCTGCTGCTGTATTCCCAAAAAGCATCGCATTGGCTCCCTTTAAAACTTCTACTCTTTCCAGACCACTTACTTCAGGGAAAACACCACTGTTTACTCTTGAACCATTTTTAAAAATATTATCATTTCCTAAAATGAAACCACGCCCACCAAAGCTGTCCTGAGAATTTCCTCTGGATGAAGTGATGTACAAACCATTTATATTCTGAAGAACATCACTCAATTGTTTTGCCTGTTGCTGCTCAATAATTTCGTGGGTTACAATAGCAATGGGCTGAGGGTTTTCCATTATCGTCAGGTTTGATTTTGTCGATAAGGGTCTTGCCTGGTTAGGATTTCCTGTTTTATGAAGGTTGATATCTTCAATAGTCTGAGTTCTGATTGTATCTGCTTCAGCATTTTTCAGCTGTGAACTTGCCGAAGCTGCGATCAATAGAAGGCCTAAAGAAAGTAATTGTCTTTTCATTTTATTTTTATATAGAACAGTTTTAAATAAGGCGCAAATGTAAGTATTTGTTTAGAATAGATAAAAATAATTTTATGATTTAAATCATATTTTAAGAGTTGATGGGATGAATTATTTCTATACCTCCTTTAGACTGGGGAATAGAGAAGTTTTTATCAATATATTTGTTAAAAATTATAATATGCAATTGGTAAAAGCAGGGCTTTGTGCCTTTGGAATGAGTGGGAAAGTATTCCATGCACCCTTTTTAAAGGAACATCCGGGATTTTTTATGTCTGCTGTGGTGGAAAGAAGTAAGGAGGAATCAAAGGGGAAATATCCCGAAGCAACCATCTACCGTTCCGTGGAAGAAATGCTTCAGCATGCTGATGTGGAATTGGTAATCATCAATACTCCGGTTCAGACCCATTATGAGTACGCGAAAAAAGCACTGGAAGCAGGAAAAAATATTATTGTGGAAAAACCCTTTACTGTAAATGTTTCTGAAGCAGAAGAGCTGGTACAATTGGCAGAAGAAAAAGGATTGTTTTTAAGTGTATATCAAAACAGAAGATTCGACCGGGATTTATTACAGGTTCAAAAAATTCTGAATGATAAGAAACTAGGGAATATTAAAGAAGTTGAAATCCGTTTTGACAGGTTCCGTACCACTGCCAGTGGAAAAAAGCATAAAGAAAGTCCTGATCAGGCGGGATCAGGATCTCTTCACGATCTGGGAGCACATCTTGTAGATCAGGCGGTACAATTTTTTGGATACCCTGAAAAACTTTTTGCAGATGTATTTTCTATGAAAGGAACTGACTTCGCTAACGATTATTTTGAAATTCTGTTATTCTATAAAAATAATCTGAGAGTAAGACTGAAATCGTCTGTTTTCAGTAAAGAAGGGCATTATGCCTACGCAATTCATGGGGACAGAGGAACTTTCTTACAGGAAAGAACCGATAATCAGGAAAATGAGCTGGTGGCTGGTGCTGTTCCTGAATATGGTAAAGAATGGACGCAGCCGCTAAAAGAACCGGACGGAATTTTAAACTTTCTGAATGATGATTCTGAAACAGAAAGAATTCTTACCTCTAGCGAACCCGGAAATTATATGGATTATTACCAGCAGATTTATGAACATATTGTTTTTGGATATGCTTTACCATCTCCCGGAAAAGAAGTTATTCAGAATATGAAAATCATTGATGCTTCTCTTGAAAGTGCAAAAGAAGGAAGAATCATTCAATTATAAATGGTGAGTCATGAATTATGAACGAATTTAAAGTTTAAGGTTCAAGGTTCAAGGTTTAAAGTTTAAGGTTGATTGTAGTTGTGATTATAAATTTTCAACTCATTTACCCTCAAACCCTCAAACTCTCCAACTCTTTGAATTCGTTCATAATTCATCATTTTTAACTCATCATTATTAAAGGCTTTCCTGAAGTTCCAGCCATCTCATTTCGTGGTTCTCCAGTTTTTCTGAAACCGTTTCCAGCTCAGAAGAAAGAGTGGCTATCTTTTCGTAATCAGCTTCATTGTTGAGCTTATCCAGAATTTTAGCACGTTGTTCTTCCAGTTCAGGCATTTCTTTTTCAATGGTTTCCAGTTCTCTTTGTTCTTTAAAAGTGAGCTTTCTTTTAGAATTCGAAGACTGGATATTCTCTGTTGAAGAAATTACTTCTTTTACAGGCTCAGGTTTTACCGCTGCATTTTTTTCTAATGCTTCTTCACGGCTTCTGGCTTCTCTGTATTCTGAGAAATTCCCTACAAAATCCCGGATTTTTCCATTACCCTCAAAAGCCAGTACATGATCTACAATTCTGTCCATGAAATACCTGTCATGGGAAACGATAATCAAAGATCCCTGAAATTGCTGAAGGAAGTTTTCAAGAACAGTTAATGTTGGAAGATCAAGATCATTGGTAGGCTCATCAAAAATCAGGAAGTTAGGATTCTGATACAAAATATACATCAGGTGAAGTCTTCTCTTTTCACCACCCGAAAGTTTAGAAATAGGAGAGTACTGAGTCTGATCGTCAAATAAAAACAATCTTAAGAACTGTGATGCAGATAAACTTCTTCCATTTGCTAAAGGATAAAATTCTGCAATCTCCTTGATGAAATCAATTACACGTTCATCCTCTTTATAGCTAAGGCCTTTCTGAGCAAAATAACCGAAAGAAATCGTTTCTCCTGTTTCAATTTCTCCTTTATCCGCTTTTTCAAGCCCTTGAATGATATTGAGAAGAGTAGATTTTCCTGCTCCGTTTTTTCCAATGATTCCCACTTTTTCTCCACGCTGAAACTGGTAGCTGAAATCCTTTAAAAGAACTTTCGGTCCAAAGCTCTTGTCAATATTTTTGAGTTCAAGAATTTTATTTCCCAGACGCTTCATCTCAAAATCCAGTTCCAGTCCGTCCTTTCTGGTATCGGTTTTGGCAACTTTTTCCGTTTCGTAGAAAGCGTCAATTCTGCTTTTTGATTTTGTGGTTCTTGCTTTTGGCTGTCTTCGCATCCACTCCAGCTCCTTTCTGTAAAGGTTGTTGGCCTTGTCAATTGTAGCATTAAGATTCTCCTCACGAATCATCTTGTTCTCCAGATAAGTGGCATACGAACCGTTGTGAACGTAAAGATTCTGATCCTCCATTTCCCATATAATATCACAAACACTGTCAAGGAAATATCGGTCGTGGGTTACAAGCAATAAAGTGATTTTTGCTTTGTTCAGATAATTTTCAAGCCATTCTACCATATCCACATCCAGGTGGTTGGTAGGTTCGTCCATGATAAGAAGGGTATGTCTGTGTTCAGCTCTTGTTTCTGTTAAAAGTTTAGCCAATGCTACACGTTTGATCTGTCCTCCGGAAAGAGTTCCCATTTTGGCATCCAGATCAGTGATCTTAAGCTGGGAAAGAATCTGTTTCATTTCATTTTCCAGGTCCCAGGCTTTATGAGCTTCCATATCAGCTAATGCTTTCTCAATAAAATCATTATCTGTAGAATGAAGGGATCGATGATAGTTTTTAAGGGCGAGGATAGGCTCAGAATCAAGGGTCATCATAAATTCTTCAATGCTGAGCTTAGGATCAAAGTCGATTTCCTGGTCAAATAATACCACCTGGATATCTTTGTTAATGATCGCAGTTCCGCTGTCTGCAATTTCTTTACCCATTAATATTTTCAGAAGCGTAGATTTTCCACTTCCGTTTTTGGCAACAATCGCTATTTTATCCCCTTCATTGATGTGGAAAGAAATATTTTTAAACAAAACTTTGATGCCGTAAGATTTGGTAAGATTTTCTGCAGAAACGTAATTCATTGGGAATTAATAGTTTGATTTTAATTTTTAACTAAGCTGCAAAAATACGAAAATGTAACCATAAAACTTTCCGGAACTTCTCTTATGAAAATGAATATTTATGATTTTTTAATAGACTGTGTTCCTTGTCTGAAAAAACTAATCAGTAAATTTGATTAACCATAATGAAGTGTACATTGTAAATACTAATACATAATACAAAATCTGATTGAAGTAATGAAAAAAGTAATTGTCGACATGGACGGGGTAATGGCAGATGTATATCATCAGCTGGTACAATTTGAAAAAAGAGATACAGGAAGAGAAATTGAAATCAGTGATTTGGCGGGTAAGCCTGAAATAGAGTCTTTTCCTAATGGAAAAAAGCACGTGAATGAAGTAGGTTTTTTCAGAACATTGCCTGTAATGAAAGGAAGCCGTGAGGCAATTGAATATCTGAATAATAAATATGAACTCTATATTGTCTCTGCCGGAATGGAGTTTCCCAACAGCTTAAGAGAAAAGTATGACTGGCTGGCAGAGCATTTTCCATTCATTACCTGGGAACAGATTGTTCTTTGTGGAAGTAAAAAAGTAGTGTCCGGAGATGTTATGATTGATGATTATCCTAAAAATTTAGATCATTTTTCAGGGCAGAGATTGATATTTACCCAGCCTCATAATGAATTGATAGAAAATGATACGTATGAAAGAGTGCATTCCTGGGAAGAAATTATGAGTATCCTTTAAGTAGGAAATATTTATAATTAGGAAATATTTAAAACAACTTTAACTAAAGGGAGAATAATTTTAATAAAGTATTGGGATATTGGGCTGTTGAAAATAAATAAGTTTGCTTTAAACTTTTAACATGAAAATAGATCATACTTTATTCTTCCTTTTCACAGCCTCTGCTTTCCATGCTCAGGTTATTTCCGGAACTGTCATTTCTAAAAATGAAAACTATCCAATTCCTTATGTAAAGATTGGAATTGAAAAAAAATCAATCGGAACAATCTCTGATGACAAAGGAAATTTTTCAATTGATCTTTCCGATACAGATCCCCGGCAGAAAATAAAAATAGAAGTACCGGGATATGATCCTTATCAGGAAAAAATACAGAATTTTAAAAGTATGATCAGCAGAAAATATTTTTAAATGGAAAAACTCAAAATATTAAAGAGGTTACAATTAAACCTAAAAAACTAATCGATAAAAACTGGGGAGTCAATGCCAAAACGAAAAGTGTTTGAAATATTTTGATGGCAGAATTAAAATCAGTGCTGCTTTGTTCAGAACCGGATTGATAAGAGAATTTTATGGTGACTGGCAAAAAATGACTATTGCCGCACCAGCCATTAATATTGATGTGAAAATGGATGAAAACGGAGACAATAATCCGAATAAATATGATTAATACATCATGTGTTTTCTAGCTATTTAATCCAGTGTCAGTCTTTTTAATGACCACGAACTTCCATTGTAAACATCCAGATCCACTTTTGCATTAATGCCATGAACAATTCCGTTTTCTGTAAATTGCCAGAAGTCCCATTCATCATCAGGCGAAGGAGACGGAACATCATTGTAATTGGCAAGCCATAAAGGGTAGCCTTCAAATTCCCCTTTCAGAAAATCTTTATAATAATGGTAGTAGGTGTAGATGATGGGCTTTTCACCATAAGCGTCTTCTACAATTTTACACCATACTTTCAGGTCTTCAACCAGTTTTTTGTTGGTTTTACGCTTTGGAATTTTTTCAATATCAAGAATCGGAGGAAGATCTCCGCTTTCAAGTTTCACATTCTCTAAAAAATTATTGGCCTGGATCACAGGATCTTCATCAGCTCTGTAAAAATGATAGGCACCCCTGATAAGCTCATGTTTTTTGGCACTTTCCCAGAATTCATCAAAATGCTTGTCGGCACTCCGGTTTCCCATTGTTGCACGCATCACAACAAATTCCAGCGGAATCGTTTTATTTCCGATGCTGAGGCTATCCCATTTGATATCTTCCCGGTTCTGATAATGCGAAACATCAAAGCCATAGGTTTTGTCAAGGTTGCTGGCTAATATCCTTTGAATTCTTGCCGCCTCTTTTTCACTGTTATGAAGCTTTTTATGCTTAAATTTATTAAAGTACAAGGCATAGTAATAACTGACGGACTGCTTTAAGTAAAGCCCTGTTCCGACTAATGCTATCATTAAAATCGCCAATATGACCCATCTCCGGAAAAAATACTTCTTCCGTCGCGATTTATGGACTTGTTTGGCAGTTTTTTTGGTATACTTTTTTGGTGTCATAAAGTTTTGCAAAACTAACTTTTTTCACTGCCAAATGCTAAAATAAAATCAGTAAATTTGTGTATTATGGAAACACGCGAAAAAATCATCATTATTGGAGGAGGATTTGCGGGGCTGCAGCTTGCAAAAACATTGAATAACAAGAACAAAAAGGTCATTGTTCTCGACCGGATGAACCACCATATGTTTCAGCCGCTTTTTTATCAGGTAGCCTCAGGAAGGATAGAACCTTCCAACATTTCTTTTCCCTTCAGAAAGATTTTTCAGCAATCCAGAAACACACAGTTCCGTATGACAGAGGTGAAGGAAATAGACCCTGCCAACAATAAAGTCATTACCGACGAAGCAGAATTTACTTACGATAAACTCATCATTGCAACGGGCTGTAAAACTAATTTTTTCGGAAACAAAGATCTGGAAGGAAAAGCTTTCGGAATGAAAAATACCCAGGAAGCCATCAGTATCAGAAATCATGTTCTGATGACCTTTGAAAAACTGATTATTGAAAAAAGCCGCAGCGATGACGGAAACTGGAATATTGTGATCGTTGGAAGCGGTCCTACCGGAGTAGAACTGGCGGGAGCTTTTGCTGAAATGAAAAAAGACATTCTTCCAAGAGATTATCCTTACATGAACTTTGATCATCTGAAGATTATCCTGGTAAGTTCCACAGAAAAACCCCTTGCTGTAATGAGCAGCGAGGCACAGGAAAAATCTGAGAAATACCTGAAAGATCTAGGAGTTACTTTTTTGAGCGGAGAAGTGGTAACAGATTATGATGGTGACAAAGTGCATCTCAGAAGCGGAAAAGAAATACCATCCAACAATGTGATCTGGGCAGCCGGCGTTACCGGAAATGTAGTAGGAGGTTTTCCGGAAGAAAAATTAGTAAGAAACAGATATATTGTAGATCGATATAATAAAATACAGGGTTACGATAATATTTATGCCATCGGAGATATTGCCTATATGGAAACACCAAAATATCCACAGGGGCATCCTCAGGTAGCTAACGTAGCCATTAATCAGGGAAAAAATTTAGGGAAAAATATTTTAAAGAAAAGCCTGGAAGAATGGAAAGAATACGAGTATGATGATAAAGGCTCATTAGCGACTATTGGGAAGCACAGAGCTGTTGTCGATCTGCCGTTTATAAAATTTCAGGGATTTCTGGCATGGTATTTCTGGATGTTTCTCCATTTAATGCTAATTTTGAGCGTTCGAAATAAGCTGGCCATATTCTTCAACTGGATGTGGAGTTATATCAACAAAGATTCTTCTTTAAGATTAATTATTATACCTACTAAGAAAAACGGAACATTACAATGAGAATTGACATAATAAGCGTACTTCCGGAATTGATGGAAAGTCCTTTCAAAACTTCTATTTTGAAAAGAGCGATGGATAAAGGGCTGGTAGAAGTACATTTTCACCATTTGAGAGACTGGGCAATCAATAAGCACAGACAAATTGATGATGAACCTTATGGGGGCGGAGCAGGAATGGTAATGATGGTAGAACCGCTGGATAAATGTATTTCAGAGCTTAAATCTCAACGGAATTATGATGAAGTCATTTATCTGACACCGGATGGCGTTACTTTGAATCAGAAAATTGCCAATTCACTTTCCATCAAAGAAAATCTCATCTTTCTTTGCGGCCACTACAAAGGAATAGACCAAAGAGTAAGAGATCTTCATATTACAAAAGAAATTTCAATCGGAGATTACGTTCTTACCGGGGGAGAACTCGCAGCCTGTGTTTTGGCAGACTCAATTATCAGATTGCTTCCCGGAGTTTTGAATGATGAACAGAGCGCTTTAACAGACAGTTTTCAGGACGATCTTCTTTCACCACCCATCTATACAAGGCCTGAAAGCTATAAAGGCCTGGATGTTCCCAAGATCTTGCTGAGCGGAAATTTTGGAAAAATCGAAGAATGGCGGCATGACGAAGCTGTAAGAATAACAAAGGAAAAACGTCCCGATTTATTGTAATCGAAAATTGTCAGAACTTATCTTTTTTCGGGTTTCATATTTAATTCCATTCGTTATAGATAAATGGAATAATTTTTGTTTCATTTTTAATAATAGTGAAAAATATTAATTTTTTTGGTTTTAACTTGA
Source organism: Chryseobacterium sp. RU33C (assembly GCF_900156015.1). NCBI lineage: Bacteria > Pseudomonadati > Bacteroidota > Flavobacteriia > Flavobacteriales > Weeksellaceae > Chryseobacterium > Chryseobacterium sp. RU33C. The sequence goes on from NZ_FTMT01000008.1 coordinate 41,029, forward strand.
GAATTTATTTCTATTATCCCGGATTTTGCGTATTGTCTCAATTTTGATAAATATATCAGAACTACAGGATGATTGAAAAATTAATTCATATTAACTTATTTCATTAGTATTTTTTACTATATTTGAATTGTTTTTTATTGGAAATCGATTTGCAGTTTTAGAAGTAAATCACGAAAATTTGAAAAAAAAGAATAAATTTACATCTTAAAGTAAAAAGAACATAATAAATTAAAAGTATAGAAATTAGTGTAGATGGAGCTGTTCTCTTTTTATAATGTTGAAAATTTATTTTTACCCGATCCGAAACCTGTCCACAAATTAGATCCTACCCGGTCAGGATTAAGTAATTGGGATGAAAAGAGATACAGAAATAAGCTCTTCAAGATCTCACATGTATTTCAGTTGATGAAGGAGGATAATGGTGTACTGCCATTTGTAATAGGATTATCTGAAGTTTCCGGAAGGAAAGTTTTGGAAGATCTTGTGGAGATGGAGCCCTTTAATTCGGAATACGGAATTGTACATTACAATTCTATGGACGAAAGAAAAGTGGATGTAGCCATGTTATATGATAAAAATAAAGTAGAGGTAATAGATTCGGAAACCATTACTTTCTTTTTTGAAATAGTAAATAAAAACACAGAAAATTACGACACAACCAGAGACGTACTTTTTTCAAAAATAAAATATAAAGGGGAAATTATTAATGTCTTTATCGCCCATCTTCCCTCTAAGCGCGAAAAAGATATCAATAAACCTAAAAGAACCTTTATATTGAATGAAGTACGGCAACGGATTATAAAAATTGTAAATGCTGATAAAGAGCATGTTATATTGTGTGGTGATTTTAACGAAAACCCGGATGATGAAAATTTAGTACAAATTCTCTATGACAATGACGATGAGAAGGCTTTAATGAACCCTTTTCAGCAATTGTTTTCCACAAGAAATTATTCTACTTTTCATTATAAATCTGGATTGCTGTATGATCAGATCATTATGTCAAGATCTTTGCTTGATAATAAGACGCTGGTTTTTCAGGATGCTCATATATTCAATTCTGAAAAAATTAGCAGCAGAACCAGAAATTTTGAAGGACGGCCATTCCGAACTTATGCTGGTACAAGGTATTTAGGCGGATATAGCGATCATTTTCCGGTTTTTGTAAAATTTAAAAATTTACAGTAAAAAAACATAAATAATAAAAAAAGTAGAAAATGAAAAATTCGAGCAACACAAGCTACCATTTAGATTCTATTGACAAAGAAATCATCTACATGTTGATGGATAATGCTAAAACTTCTTTAGCCCACATTTCAAAAAATGTTGGAATTTCCACCACTGCAGTGCATCAAAGAATCAAAAAACTCGAACATGCAGGAGTTATTGAAAATTCAATATCATTTCTTAATCCTAAGAAAATTGGATACAAAGTGATTTCCTACATTGGTGTATTTTTAGACCAGCCAAGCCATTATCCGGAAGTGGTAAAGTCTTTGCATGATATCAACGAAGTGGTGGAGGCCCACTATACTACAGGAAATTACACTATTTTCCTGAAAGTGCTTTGTAAAGACAATGATCACTTAATGCAGATTCTTAGCAAGCTTCAAAAGCTGAAGGGAGTAACAAGAACAGAAACTTTTATATCTTTAGAACAAGGTATTTACAGACAATTGAAAGTATAAAAATATGAACATAGCCCAATATTTGGATTCAACTTACCTGAAAACTCCAGAGCAATCAGGTATTTCCCACGAAGAAACACTTCAAAAAGATAAAGAACTTACGCAGGAAGCAATAGACAATGGTATTTTTGCCGTAATGATTCGACCGGATTACGTAGCTGAGATCAGGAAATATATTCAGGAAAGAAATTCAAATGTTGTAGTAGGAACTGTGATAGGTTTCCACGAAGGAACGTATTCTGTTGATGAGAAACTTGCAGAAGCTTCAAAAGCAATAGAAGACGGAGCAGATGAATTAGATTTTGTTATTAATTATACGGCTTATTTACAAGGGAATATAGAGCTGGTAAGAGAAGAATTTGTAAAATGTACCCAATTATCTCTTGAGCATCAAAAAGTTGCAAAATGGATTATTGAAATTGCTGCATTAACTGATGAACAGATTGCAGATCTTACTAAAAAGATTTCTACCTGGGCAGAAGAAAATTTTTCTGAAAATGAGTTGTCGAAAATTTTTGTCAAATCATCTACAGGATTTTATCAGACTGCAGAAGGAAAGCCTAACGGAGCAACCTTTGAAGGAATAGCAATTATGCTCAGCAATGCTGGCAGACTTCCTGTAAAAGCAGCCGGAGGAGTGAGAACTCCGGAAGATGCTGAGAAAATGATCAAAATGGGAGTTAAAAGAATTGGAACTTCTTCAGCGCTGGGATTAATTAAAAACGAATCTTCATCAGAAGGATATTAATATTAGATTCTAAATAATAAAAAACCATCAGTTTTGCTGATGGTTTTATTTTTATAGCTGTGCCTGATATTCTTCGTAGAACTGTTGGGTTTCTTTAATTAAGCTGTCCATTTCTTCCATAGTGAAAACTTCCAGGAATTTTTTTCTGAATTCCTTGAAATGAGGAATTCCACGGAAATAGTTGCTGTAATGTTGTCTCATTTCTACCAACCCTAATCTTTCTCCTTTCCATTCAGTACTCCATTCTGCATGTTGACGAACAGCCAGTAACCGATCTGAAATTGTTGGTTCAGGTAAATGTTCTCCTGTTTTAAAGAAGTGTTTGATTTCATTGAATATCCATGGATATCCAATAGCAGCACGCCCGATCATAATACCGTCACATGCATACTTTTGCTTGTAGTCTAAAGCTTTTTCAGCAGAATCTATATCACCATTTCCAAAAATGGGAATCTCAATATTAGGATTTTGTTTAATTCTTGAAATATGTTCCCAGTCTGCCTCACCCTTATACATTTGAGCACGGGTTCTTGCATGGATGGTAAGAGCTTTAATTCCTGTTTCCTGCAGGCGTTCTGCTACTTCATCAATATTAATGCTGGTGCTGTCCCATCCCAGACGGGTTTTTACCGTGACAGGAAGGTGAGTAGAGCTTACAACAGCTTTTGTAAGACGTACCATAAGGTCGATATCTTTCAGAACACCAGCTCCTGCTCCTTTGCAGACAACTTTTTTTACAGGACATCCAAAATTGATATCTACCAGATCCGGATTTACGGTTTCAACAATTCTTGCAGACATAGCCATTGCTTCTTCGTCTCCACCAAATATCTGTATTCCAACGGGTCTTTCATAATCGAAAATATCCAGCTTTTTACGACTTTTGATAGCGTCACGAATCAACCCTTCGGAAGAAATAAACTCCGAATACATTAAATCTGCACCATGCATTTTACACAAACGTCTGAACGGAGGATCACTTACGTCTTCCATTGGAGCCAGCAAAAGTGGAAATTCCGGCAGTTCTATGTTGCCTATTTTTATCATGGTGCAAATTTACGAAATTCTGAACATTCAGAAATATGATATTATCTATCGGTATAAATGATTGTTTTGTTTAGAAATTTGAGCATAGAAAAAGAATTCAAATAATGTAAGTTTTAATGGTCTGCTCACTTCAGTTTTCCATTGTTAGAAGCTCGCCTTTACCTGCATACTACCGATGTGAATGGTCCGGTCACCGGAGTTTCTTCCTTCGTAATTAAGGTTCAGCTGGATAAACGAGTTGATTGCCTGTTGGATAAACACACTCCATACCTGGTTTTTTCCGGGTTTAAGCCCATCCAGCATCTGGTTTCCTACAATACTGAAATTGTTTCCTGTGAAATTGTTACTGATGAAAGAGAAATTACCACGGATAGACGTTTTTCTGCGCTCCCATTGGATGGTTCCTGTAATATCAAAAGCTTTAAGAAGTTCTTCTCCATCCAATCTTTGTTTCTGGCGGAAAGCTGAAGATAACTCAGCCTGAATGGCATCTGTAAATTTATACGTTGCTTTGGGCTTGGTTTCAAAATTATTGAGACGATAATCCCTTGTTTTAAATAATTGTGAGGAGTTTTGGATATCATGAACCGAGTTTTCCCAATCCACTCTGAATTCTTTATTGAACCAATATCCTATATTCAGGAAATGAGAAGTCTGTTCACGTTCTTCATTACTGAAATTGGCATTAATAAGATTGTCATTGGTGATGAATCTGTAATTTCCGTTCCATCCTGATTTTTCGGTTGGATTAAACTGTACGGAAGCCAAAATATTCTGATTTTTAAGGATCTGATCACTGTTTTTTTCAAAAGGATTCAGAACAAGAACTTTTTCCTTTTTATAGAATGAGTTTTGAGAATTTAATGAAATATTGAAATTCCAACGTTTTAAAAATTTATTCTCAGAATTGAAAACAATGGCCGGATTGACAAATAAGGCCAGCTGCAATTTATTTTTATTGGAAGGAATGTATCTTACAGAATTAGTATACACACGGATATATTGGGCAAGATCAGAATACTCAGCGATTTCAAATTCGTCCAGCTGCTGAATGCCATCGCCATTATAATCGGTCCATTTATAAACACCTTGTCCGTCTGTTACTTTAATGTACTGAAATTCCCTCTGTGCTTCCTGCCCGTTTCCAAGCTCATAGAAAGCCTGAAGACGCATTCCGTTCCTGAAAAGCTGCTGATTGTATAAGATGTTTCCGACAACAAAATCATTATTACGGGTTACTTCACCTTCTGCACCTGCGTAGAAGAATTTCCGGTAGTGAATTAAGGCATTTAAGGTGGTTCTTTCTGTTTTGATAATCTGACTTTCAGCCATGATCCCCAAAATATTGTTCATATTCTGAAGTCTGTTATCACGCACCGAATCGTTATCTCTCATATACACTTTTGCCAATAATTTGGTTCTTGTACTGTCACCGATTTTCTTTTGCAAAAAGATTTCTTTCCAGCTGAAACTTGTGACATCCATAAGTTGGGTATCATTATATTTCTTCTCGTTATGCTCCATGCTTCCACCAATGGCCCAGCTTCCTTTTTTACCGGTAAATTCCGTTGAAACTCCACCACGGATGAACTTCGTATCCTGAAGAGTAGCGTTGGTACTCAGATAAGACAGATTACCTTTTGTAAAGAATTTTCCTGTCAGCCAGCCGAAATCAAGGTCATTTTTAATCCCTTTGTAAGAATCCTGTTCATTCAGATAATTGATGCGGTAATTCAGCGTAGACTTATTATTCCATTTATTCAGGAAGCTGAAGATAAATCTGTTCTGGGTCTTTTTATTGAATTCCTGCGTAAGGTTGAAGTCTCTGGAGAATTCTACATCATTGATACGGTCAAGGATATGAAATTGCCTGTCTATATATTGATATTCAAAGCTTGGAGTTCCTTTCCATGTGTTTTTTGTGAAGCTTTTATTTCCAAAAATACGCCACGCATATCCCATATTCTGATCAGAATCTTTTGATGAAAATAAATTGACATCATAATTGCTCAGCGAGATATCAGCACCTATTTTTCCTTCATTCAGCAGATATTCAGAGTTTAGAGAGTATACCTGTGATTTCTGAGGTGAAGGAAGTTTTCTTACTGCTCTGTAGTCTCCGCCATTAGGACCTGCATATTCAAAAACACGTCCGTTGTTGGTAGTCTGTGCAATTTTATAATCTCCCTGATTGGCTCCGAAATAGGTAAAAGAAACCTGATACAGTGTTAAACTTGAATCCGTAGAATATTCATAGAAATTTCCGGCAGGATTTAATTTATATAAAATCTTATTGACATCATATTCGGTTACTACTCCTGAAGGGGCATACATCAGGTCAGGATTATTTCCGGCTTCTGCAAGAATCTGCTCATCTTCCTTAGAAAGATTTAGAGAAAGAGGAGCATTTTTGTTGTCATTTTCCATAAACCAGTTGAACCCCACTTTGAATTTTTCTCTCTGATGCTCAAGCTTTCCGGTAAACAAATACCTTGAATAGTTCCTGTTGGCGTAGTTATAAGAAATGGTGATGAAATTCTGCTGGAAAATAGGGCGGAAACTGGTAAAAGTAACCTCACCGGTATTGTAATTGATGATATAATCCTGGTTTTCACCACGCTTCATTAAAATTCCATCAATAAAAACCTGTTCAGATCCGGAAATCAGTGTGATAAATTGTTCACCGTTCTTCCCTGTCAGACGGTAAGGTCCCTGGTTACCTTCAACCCCCTGAAAACGGATTCTGTGGAATTCACTTCTAGCAACACCTGCAGAGATATCTACAAATGTCTTGTTCTCCTTCCCGAATTCTGTCTGGAACTGAAGTCCCATACTTCTTCTCTGGTATTTGGCAAAATAATTCTTAGCTTCTACCAGATCAAGATGCCCCGCTCTGAGAATAGACTTGTCCTTAATATTAAGCTGCATATAGATTTTGTCAAACTCCTCCAAAGTCTGGGTATAACCATCAGCCTGAATCGGCAGGTTATGATCTGAGATACTTGCTAAAATGGTAACATCTTTAGATAAACGCCCAGATATCTGAAGATCCATAGAACTCTGTACAGATTGCCCCTGATTATTACCAAAAGTAATTCCCCGAATGATAGAACCTTTTGAATTGAGTTCTCCTAAAAATCTCTTTTTATCATTTTTTGCCAGTACAGCTTCATCAATAATGATCTTATTGTGGGTTCTTATGAAGTCCAGAGTGTCCTTGGCAAAGATATCCTGTTCCAGCTTTGCAGCAAGAATACTATCCCTTTTAATACTGTCTTCAGGAACGTTGGGATTTTTCCACGAAAAAACCTGAGCATTTCCTGAAAATATGCCTAAGAAGAATAAAACGGATAGAATGACAAGATTCCGCAAGTTTTGGAAAATAAATCGTAAAAATAGGTAAAAAATGTTAATACTATGAGATTAACAAATAAAAATAAAAAATTAATCAAAACTTTGTGATATATTAAAAAAATATTTTTACTTTAGTAAGTGAAATAATTAATTAAAAAAATTCAAGTCATGAAAAAAATGTATTCGTTAGTTGCTGTAGCTATGCTTGCTACAGCCTCTTTTGCACAAACAACTCTTTTGTCAGAAAATTTTGGTACAACTTCCGCATTACCATCCGGGTGGACAAGTACAAGTAGTACAAACGGTTGGAATATAAATACAGCTTCTGCTTCATCCGGATATTCCGGTGCATCAGGAGGAAGCAATGCTGCATTTGCGGGAACTGGTACAAATGGAGTCACTCATTCTTTAACTTATTCTAATTTATCTACAGTTGGGTATAGTAATATTAACGTTATATGGGGAGGTAGAGGAACAAGCAGCTTTAACCAGAATGTTAATTTTCAATGGAGTACAGATGGGACTGTCTGGAATAATGTGACGTATACTTACAACAAAAATTCTGGCACCTGGGATCTTGTAAATGGAGGTGTAGCTATTCAATTGCCTGCAGGAGCAGAAAACGCTTCTAATTTAAGGCTTAGATGGTCTTCTGTGACAAGTAATTCAGGAAATTACAGGATTGATGATGTAAAGGTTGTTGGTACTTCTGCTTCACTTGCTACCAATGAAGTGAAAAGAAATAAAAATCTTTTCGTTAAAAATACTGTTCTAAAAAGTGATATCAGCTTCGGAGTAACATCTGATGTTAAAATCTTCAATATGGCAGGTCAGGTTGTTAAGACGGCTGCTGTTCATGAAAATCAGTCGCTGAATGTTTCTGACCTTAGAGAAGGAGCTTATATCGTAACGGGAACTGTCAACGGTAAAGCTGTTTCAGAAAAAGTGATTAAAAAATAGTATCAGGATAGACTTATAGTTCAATATACGACGCCATTTTATCAAAATGGCGTTTTTTTATTTTCTTCATGTAAATGATTTGTTTTATTAACAGAAATTTAATCTAAATATTGTGAATTATTGAAAAATCGATGTAATTTAGTCACTGAAATTATTAATAACAAAAGATTTTAAATCATGAAAAAACTTTATTCTCTTTTTGCAACAATTGTGATGAGTGCAGTTGCTTTTGCACAAACAACTTACCTTTGGGATGGTAGTTCTGTAAATCCCATTTCTGGTATCAATGCTAATATTTCAAGTGTAGCATTTGCGGCAACTCAGGGAAATAATAATGGTACAACCACTTTAATTACCACTTCATCCGTATCTTCAGGATATACCGGAGCAAGTGGATCCAGTAATTTTGGTGCTGCAGCTTTTAAAGAAGCTCTTTCGACTGCAACTAGTACCTATTTTAGTGTAACTGTTACTCCTGTCGCAGGTAATAAAGTAACTTTAAATTCTTTAAGTTTCGGGTCCAGAGGAACATCTACAGGCCCTGGAAAGATTACAGTATATTCAAGCATTGATAATTATGCAACAGCGATAGGTACAGCCAATGTTAATAATAATAGTACATGGGCATTGAGTAACATCACTTTTTCAGGTGCTAATTTAGTTGGTGCAGAATCGGCTCCGGTTACGCTAAGAATTTATGGAAGCGACAGTGCTGGTGCCGGAACTCCATCTCTTGGTACTGCCAACTGGAGAATAGATGATATTTCTTTAACGGTTACTTCGTCTACTGCCTCTTTAGCTGTTATTGATGCCAAAAACGAAAAGTCAGGAAACTTCGTAAAGAACTCTTTAATTAAAAATAATGAGATTATTTTCGGATCTGACGTGAAAGATGTGAAGATTTTCAATATGTTCGGACAGCTTGTAAAAGAAACTGCTGTAAAGCCAAACGAAGCTGTAAGCATTGCTGAATTAGCAAAAGGAAACTATATCGTTACAGGTACCGTAAACCACCAGCCGGTTTCTCAGAAAGTTCTTAAAGACTAATTTTTTTTAGATAAAAATATAGCCAGCTGCTTTAATTGAAGCAGCTGGCTTTTTATGTAATTATTTCCAGATTTTTAGATTTTTGTATCTTATATATTTCTTAATTTGGTGGTATTATTTTTGATGTTTTTATGATCAATCCATTTCTAAAATTATTACTATGAAAAAAATCTTTACTCTTGTTGGACTTATAGTATTAACTTCGTTTTCCAATGCCCAGATTGTGATCAATGAAATCTATGGCGGGAATGTCAATTCAGGATCTGTATTGAAAAATAATTATATCGTCCTTAAAAATATCGGAACTACTTTGGTTTCTTTAACGGGAGCAAGTATTCAATATGCTCCGGCCATAGGTGCTTTTACAGAATATCATACGCTTCCGGATTTTACATTAGGACCGGAAGAAACCTATTTAATTCAGGAGTCAGCGATTGAAGGTGGTGTTGAAAATCTGCCAAAACCGGATTTTATTGCAACTACAATTATAAATTTTGACGGAACTCCTAATAAATCTTCCGGATTAAAAATCTCCAACGTATCAGGAAAAGTTGCATTAGCCGGAAATATAGTGCAGGTCACCGGACCTTCTGCGTCCAATGTTCTGGATTTTGTAGGATATGGATCCAATGCAGATCAATTTAAAGGAGATGGCCCAGCTCCTTCTCCCACTACAACTACAGGCATCAAAAGAAATTTAGTAGGAAGTAATGATAATATGTCAGACTTCTCTCTCGAAGGCAGCGTAAAGTCTGGTTTTGTACAGAATCCTTTTATAAAAGACAGCAGAATAGTATTCGGAACAGAGGTGAAAGATGTGAAAGTTTACGATACATACAGACAGGTTGTTAAAAAATCACCTACTAAACTGGCTTCAGCTCTTGATATTGCAGAACTTCCCAAAGGAACTTATATTGTGACAGGAACGATTAACAATATTCCGATCTCACAGAAAATTATAAAAGATTAGTTTTTAATAAAAAGAACAGCCTGTATTCATAAGCTGTTCTTTGACTTTTATATTGTTATCTATATAAGATTTAATCCACAAAGATATCCACAATTTTTTCTATTAATACCAGCCTCTTCTTGCTGCATTAATAATGGATCCGAGATTAAGAATTAAAGTATATCTGATACGTTTTCCGTAATCTTTGAATGAAGGTTCAAAACCCAGAGAAGACTGGATCGGGAAATATACTTCCAGAAAATCAGGGATGATTCTTACTTTAACTCCTGTGTCCCATATGAATTTGGCAGGAAGATCTTTATTTTTATATACTCCGGCATCCGCATACACATGGAATATTTTCCATACACTGGAATCTACATTGGCAGAGGTGATCCATTGGTTCACTGTTCCCGGCAGGAAAGATTTAAAACCACCATCAGCTAATATAAACTGTTGAGAAAGGAGGCCGCTGCTGGCACTTTCTCCCAAAAGAGTATAAGAGAATGAATAGTTGGAAACCCTGGAAATTCCATAGTCAAAGAGGTTATTTCTGGTGTTGTTTCTTAAGAAGTATCCGGCAAATAAACGTAAGCTTAGCTTTTGTTTAGGGGCAAATTCCCATCTGTAGAAGCCTTCAGCCGTTATTTTATTGAAATCTTCCATTCCCTGGGCGCTCAGGCTGAAGCTTTTTTCATGAATCATCTGGTTATCGCTATAACCATAGCCAATACTCCAGAGATTATATTTGCTGTAATCATTATTGGCGATCATTTGAGGACTCAGATCTCTTTCAAAATAATTATAGGAAACTCCAAGACTTCTGCTTACAGTACTTCTTGGGTTCTTTCTGAAGTTAATTGAAGATGATATTGAGGTTTTTCTGTAGGCCAGATCATAATCATAATGGAAATAAGAGCCTGAAAGACCGAATGTAAGACTTCGGATAATGCTTTCTGCAGGCAGAATAGAGTAGGAGACTGCTCCGGAACCCGTAAGTTTTCCTGTTCCGGTACTATAGGTTGGAGTCACCGAATACAGGAATTTCTGATCAAAGAAAGATTGATTTTTAAAATTAGCTCCCAAAAGAAATTTATCATACGTATTGTTGAAACGCACTCTTGGGCTGATGTAAATCTCATTGTATTCCGGGTTAGGAATATCTTTTATTAATTTAAGTTTAATTTTTTTCGTATTGGAAAACAGTCCTTTCGCATACAGAAAGTTGTCTCTGTAATTGGATTCCGGGAAAATATAGCCACTGTTTAAGGTGGTTTTGTAAATATTCTCTGATGCAGGAAGCGACAGGTTGGTGGTACGTTCATTTTCCTCCGTGTCTATCCAGTACGTTTTCTTTTCTCCTTCTCTGGTTTCTGTTTCCAGTTTTACAGGAATAGAAATGTCTGTATTTCTTACAATTTTTATTTGCAGAGAATCATTATCTTTTCTGATGTTTTTCAATTTAAAATCAATCCTGTTCTTTTGTTTGAAAAAGTTGGAGAGATAGGCGGCTGACTTATTGTTTTCAGCAAGGGATGACAGAAATTCATCAGGATTAATTTTTTTTCCTGAATTCTGAGAAATATAATTTTTTACAATTCTATCAAATTGTTCATATCCCATTTTGTCTGCCGAATAGTTGAAAAGACTTCCGGTTTCAAAGCTGCTGATGGCCATATCATTGAAATTACTCAAAACGGGAAAATGTTCATCGATTTTCTGATCAAGGTTCTGCAGCATGATATACTGATAGGAAAGCCCATAGCGGTCCAGAAGTTTTACTTTGGAGGCATGGAATAACTTTAACGGTTGAAGTCCAAAGATTCTGGTCTCGGGAAGTGTACCTAAAAGTTTCGTATCAGCATAGAATTTTTTGAGATATTGAATTTCAAGATAAGATTTTAACCCATTTTTAAACCAGTGATCTTTTTCTTTATCTGCAATAACGCCTTCGTCAAGAATTTTCTTAGCAATGATCCCAAAATAATCCATATCCGTTTTTTCGGTCTCGGTAAACAGACGGAATCTGAATTTCCAGAAAGTAATATCATTATTCCCGAAAAAGTCTTCTTTGGCTCTGAATTTATCTGAGATAAAGATACTTTTCGGAAGATATCCGATGCGCTCCTTAATGAATTTTAATTGTAAAGGAAGATAAAACTCCAGGTTTTGTTTTTCATCCGGTTTCAGATTATATCCAAATTTAATTTCGATTTCATCTCCGTCAACATTGGTTTTGATGGATTGAAATTCTGTTGTAGAAATCAGGAATTCAGGATCTGAATCGAGATATCCCTTAAATGAATTCATCTGAACCTGTGGAAGATTTCCCTCAACAAAACTATTTACAGGGATGTCAAAGTGAATGGTCCAGAAAGTATTAAAGCTTATCTGTTCCTCAATATCGTGATAGTTTCTTCTGGAAATATTGTCCGGATCAAAATGATCCGGAACAATAAAGAAATATTTTAATACAGTATTCTGAGCGGATGTTCCGTATCCCGTAAAGTTTTTATCGGGAAGCTGCATCCTGTATTGCAACTGTAAAGTGACACTTTCGCCAGGTTTTAATACATTTTTCAGAGGAATAAAAAGATTTTCATCCGAGAGTGTATTGACAGGAAGAACTTCATTTTCAGAATTTTTAATATTCAGTTCAAGAAGTTTTCCCAATTGATCATTTTTTGCAAAATGCAAATCATTATTCCGGTCTTCCAGTTTTCTGTAGACTAAAGAAGTTCCCCGTTTATTGTACGCGGAAACCCAATTCAGGAGTTTTATGGTCTGCAGGTCTTTCCCGGAATGATTGTAATAAACAATTTCCTGGCGGACATCAAGGTTCTTTTTGTCAGGAGACAGTTTTGTTTCAATGTATATACTGTCTGTCTGTGCAGAAACCTGTACAACTCCACATAACAAAATAAGGCAAAGGCTGATCTTTTTCAAATATTCGTGATAAAGCCCAAATATAACTTATTTTGTATATACTTTATAGCATTTTAACCTTGAATTGCTTTTTTTTCCAAAGAATTAATGTAAGCGTTCCATCCCTCTGTTTTATAAGTGATTGCTGATGCTTCCGGATCATTGGATTTGTAGATTCCTCTTCCTACAATAATAAAATCTGTGTGAAGTGTTTTGAAAACATGTTCAGGTGTGTTGTACTGCTGCCCTTTACCATCTCCCGAGTCTGCAAGATTTACCCCCGGAGTGAACAATAGCAGATCTTCAGGAATTTTATTCTGAGATACACCGCCAATTACATTAGGGTGAGATAAAGCTACTTTTAAAGCTTCTTCACGATAGCTTGCAGTTGTTAAAGCTCCTTTAGAAGACATTCCAACGATGGCTACCACTCCTACATTTTTGAAGCAGTCTAATGATTCAAAACCTCCGATTACCTGAGAAGTTACGAAATCTGCCCAATCCGTAATTTTGAAAACCCCGCTTGTGAACTGAAGTTCCTGCGTGTTTCCGATATCAGCAAATTTTCTGTCTTCCATCAGTAAGAACTGGTGTTTTGCAGCAATAGCTTTTAAAGGAGTAATTGTTTTTTCATATTCGAAATCAGAAATAATATCGATATGCGTTTTTAAAGCAATAATATGCGGACCTACTTTTTCAGCAAGTTCCAATAGCTCCTGAGTTGTGGTAACATCTGCAGAGGCAATAAGGTTTGATTTTTTTGTCAAGGCCGTTTCCAGTAATTTTTTTGAAACGGAATGTTGTGCTGCCTGAAGTTTCTGCTCATAAGAAGATCTTGTTTCCTCTTCGAACTGAATGTGGTTCCCCTGAAGGAAGTCCTGGATTCTTTTTACTTCTTCATCTGACAATTCACCTGTTTCCTGAAGAATGTGGCATACTTCCGAAATATTGAAAAGCGTGTGAACTCTATAGCCCTTACCTTCCAATAATTCCTTTCCTCCCTGTTCTCTGTCCAATACCACCACAATGTCAGAAACTTTAAGATCTTCCTGTTCTATTTCAGGAATGGTTTCCAGCAAAGATTTCCCCGAAGTGATCACATCTTCTACCAAAAGACAGTTTTGTCCTTTCTGGTAAATTCCCTCAATCAGCTTTTTGGTACCGTAGCTTTTTGCTTCTTTTCTTTTAATAATTAATGGAATATAGCTTTCCAGAGACATTGCAGTAGCCATAGGAAGCGCAGCATAAGGAACTCCACAGATTAAATCAAAATTATCTAACGGAAGCATTTCCAGTAAATAATTTGCAAGATTTTTTAAAATTTTAGGATCTGAAGCCAAAGGTCTCAAGTCTACATAAAAAGGACTTTCAATACCGCTTTTCAGGGTAAACCTGCCGAATTTGATGATGCCTAATTTGTAACACTCTAAGAAGAATTCTTTTTTACTTTCCATTATTTTTTATTAGATATTGCAAATTTAAGGAATTGAAATAAGGCTTAAAAATTTATCGCTCATTTGTCAATAAAAAACCATCCCGGATTGGCCGGGATGGAGTGAAAAATATAATAAACTATTATTTTACGATTTCAGCATCAATGATTTGGGCACCACTGTATTTTTGCTGAGCTTCCCATAATAAAAACTTGTCCACCTCTTTAATGAGCTTAGGAATGGTAAGTGACAATACTGCCAGGTCATCCATGACTCCAATTACCGGTATCACAAATTCAGGAAGGAGGTCAATAGGAGAGAGCACATATAAAATTCCCAGTAAAGGAAGAATAATGTCTATGGATTTCATTGGATAAATTCCTTTTCTCCACATTTTAACCATTCTGAAAATATCAGGGATCTTTTTTATAAAGCCCTTATGATTGATGGCTTCTTTTGCAAGATTTAATTTTGAATATTTCATTTTGTGTTTGGATTAATAAATTTTTCAATGCTATAAAATTCGCAAATCCTGTACCAACAAATTATAAAATTTAGTTAAAATATTATTTGATAATATTGTCAATGAACTGATGCACAGTCTCTGTGTTCCAGTCTTTTGTGGCATCCTCTTTAATAAGGATTCTTCCGTGTTTATCCAGCAGGAAAGTGGTAGGAAATACCTTTGGAAGAATTTTCTCAGAAATTGGACTTTGAGCAATATATACAGGAACAGTATAATTATTTTCTTTCAAAAACTTTCTTACATCCTCTTCCTTATCATTCATGGCAATCAGTACAAAATCTACATGATCTTTTCTGGTATCATACAGTTTCTGAATAGAAGGCCATTCTTTTCTGCAAGGCGGACACCATGTTCCCCAGAAGTTCAGAAAAATACCTTTGTCCTTAAAGTTTTTAAGATTAGTGCTTGGCGTATTGATTCCTTTAAGCTCTATATCATAATCTTCTTCACTGATATGAACCGCATTTTCTATAGTAGCTACCGGAAATAATGTATCCTTCAGAAAGTTTCTTACTCCTGGTATAAAAGCAACACCAGCGATAATCACAATAAGTACAAGATAAATGATGTTTTTTTTCATATCTCTTTTTTATAGAAGATCCAAAATTTCCTGAACAGCATCTTTCCCTCTGTTTTTAGCATAATATATTTGCAGATCATTATAGAAAGAATCTTTTGAATATGCTTCAGGATCGGCTTTATATTTCATCAGAAGTTCATATCCATATTTAGGACGTGGTCCCCATGAATTTTTTACATTCAGGTCTTTATCAAGGATAAGTACTTTCGGAATGGATTCCGTACCATTAGTTAAAAACTGATTGATTAAACTTTTATCACTGTCTCTCAGAAAAACTCTTACTTCATTATGTCCTTCAAAAAATCTGAAAAGAGCAGGCACTGTTGCACTTGCATCTCCGCACCAAGCTTCAGAAATAATCAGAATTTTTCCGTCAAAGTTTTTGGCAGCAAGTTCTTTCAGCTGATCTTCATCCGGAACGTATTTTTTTACCGTTCGGTCCATTCTCTGAAGACCCAGTTCGTAATATTGTTTATAGTCAGCTTCCTGTTGGTTGGCAGGATTCTCTAATCTTTCTTTTGCAATCTGAAGATATTTTTCAAACGAAATTCCTTTATCCCAGTAATTTTTCATTACTAAAAATATTTATGTTAAAAATTATTGATGTTTCTTGTTTTATTGATCAAAAACAGGTCTGCCAGTACAAATGCAGCAAGACCTTCCACTACAGGAACGGCTCTTGGAACTACACAAGGATCGTGGCGTCCTTTTCCTTCTACAATAACTGGGTTTCCATCTTTGTCAATACTGTCCTGAGGTCTCAGAATAGTAGCCACAGGTTTGAAAGCTACACGGAAATAGATATCCATTCCGTTGGAAATTCCGCCCTGGATACCTCCTGAAAGGTTAGATTTTGTAGTGAAATCTGTATTGAAAGCATCATTATGCTCTTTTCCTGTCATTTTAGCCCCGCAGAAACCGCTTCCATATTCAAAACCTTTGCAGGCATTGATGTTCAGCATTGCTTTTGCCAGCTCAGCCTGAAGCTTTGAAAATATTGGTTCACCAATTCCTACAGGAACATTTTTAATCACACAGGTGATAGTTCCTCCGATGGTATTTCCTTCTTTTTTGATTTCTTTGATTCTTGCAATCATCTTTTCTGCCGTTTCAGCATCGGGGCAACGAACATCATTGCTCTCTGTTTGGGAGAAATCTAAAGCCTGATAAGGCTTTTCACAGAAAATATCACCTACAGAAGATACATAAGCGTTGATCTCAATGTCCGGTAAAAGCTGCTTGGCAAGTGCCCCTGCAACTACCCAGTTCATTGTTTCTCTTGCAGAAGATTTTCCGCCCCCGCGATGATCCCTGAACCCAAATTTCTGATCATAAGTAAAATCAGCATGACTTGGACGATACGCGCCAGCAATATGATCATAATCCTTCGATTTCTGATTTTCGTTTTCGATGATAAAACCGATGGGCGTACCTGTTGTTTTTCCATCAAAGATTCCGGAAAGAAACTTTACAGTGTCACTTTCTTTTCTTTGTGTAACGATTGCCGACTGGCCGGGCTTTCTTCGGTTCAATTCGTACTGAACCTGACCGAGATCTACCGCTAAACCTGCCGGAAAATTATTGATGATACCGCCATAAGCCACTCCGTGACTTTCTCCAAATGTTGTAAGACTAAGAAGATTACCTAATGTGTTGAACATGATACAAAATTACCTTTTTTTCTTCAGATAATAAAGTTTCTGGATTTGTTCTATTTATCAATGTTTTCGATAGTATTGATAACCTTTTGGGCTTCCACTTGTTCTTCTGATGTCATTTTTTTCCAGATAAATCCTTTTTTGATGTCATTTTTATCCGAAAGTTGTGGAAAAATGCCTGTCTTCACATTATCGAAAAGATAAGCCGGAGTAATGGCCGGAAGCGGAGTGTCAAAACTATAAGGATAATGGTGGGACACATTAAATTTAAAATTTCCTACTTTATAGGTATCAAACTTTTCATATTGGTAAGTTGAAGGCTTGTAAATCTGTTCTTTTTCAAATCCGGTCATGAATGTTCCGACTCTGAAACTCGGAAGATAACTCTGAATAAATTCAGGAAAAGATAATATAGAAATAAAGAATATACTTAAGACTGAGAAAACGAAAACTGCTTTCTTCCGGTCAAAATATTCATGGAAGATAACAAAGAATATCACAAAAAAGACATCAATAAAAAATCTGTATTGTGCGGAAAATACCAGTACCAATATACTCTTTATCAATAACGAAATACAAATCAGGGTGATGAGTTTTCTCTTTTTTACCCAGGCAAATGCTGAGAAAATAACCAAGCTCAAAACAAAGAGAATATTGATTTTAGATTTTATTCCATCCAAAGAAAACCAGTTTTTGATATAATCTGCAGTTGAAAATTTTTGAATTTCCTCATAGGTGTACTGCATATCATAGGTTTTCATGATGGCAAATTGTGAGGAAATTTTTAAAACTTCAGGATTAGGTTTCCAGAATATTCCTACATCACCTAATGCTAACGGAAATATGGGATATCCAAATGTCCAAAGGTTTTTAATGAAGAAAAGCAGGAGAATGATAATTCCTGAAATGAGGGATCTGAAATTGGCTTTAAAAATAAGAAGTGAGCTTAGGAAAGTCAATACAGGCAGCCATATCATGGTTGGTTTTATGGCAAAAACAAATATTGAAAATGCAAAAAGAAAAGTAGTATTTTTCTGTCCTGCCATAATTTCATTTAAAATAATCAATGAAAAAATAATAACAGGAAGATCCGGGCTTGGAGACTGTGAAAACAAGAGCAGTAACGGAAGAAAACAAAGATGTATCCAGTTTCTTTTTTCAACGGTATATAATGTATAGATGATTAACAATACTGTGTTGATCCTTAAAAAAGGATCCGAAAAGTTCGAAAATCCAGCCTGAAAAACATGCCAGAGAGACATTTGGCCTAATGTAAGGTCTGTGTTGGAAATTCCTCTTACAAGTCCATATTCTGTAAGCCATTTCAATGTGGGAATATAATATCCAAAATGATCCAATATATAAGGATAGAAAGAGCCTGCGAATATTACAGCCAGAGAGCTTACACTCAATACTACAAAATCCTTTTTGGAAAATTGATGAAATTCCTTGTAAAGTTTCTTTTTAAAGAAAAAGAAGAGTCCCAATAGAATGGAAGGTACTTCCACGCTCATATTTAAGGGAGTGAAAAAAGAAATAATTGTCCATATCAGGGTTATTCCAAGGATTCCGGATAAAATTTTTCCAGAGATTCCCTGAAATAAAATTCCCCATATTGTTTCCATGATCTTTCCCCAGCCCGTAAGGACAGGAATGATGAAAACGGAAGAAAACAGAATCAGTATCATAAAAAAAGATTGCTTAAAAGTAAGCAATCTTTATATTTTATCATTAAAAATATTTATTAACGGGGTTGTACTCTTCCATCTTTTCTATCCTGTGATCTACCAATAGTATACCCGGTTGCACCTCCTACAACACCGCCAATAACAGCACCCAGTCCTCTGTTTTTCTTAGCAACTATGGCTCCGACAGCAGCTCCACCTACGGTACCAATGACAGTTCCCTTGGCTGCTTTACTCCATCCTTTTTTCTGAGTAGTTCCCTGGGAAGTACCACTTCCGTTATTGGCATAACTTCCGTTGCTGCTTCCTGAACCGGAATTTGAGTTTCTGTCTCTATACACTGTTCGTGTTTCTCTGATCACCTGTGGTTTTGAATTATTTTCAGCCGACGCTCTGGCTTTTTTGCTTTCTGATACACTATCTGCTTTTTTTTGCGCCTCATATACCATTTTTTCCTTTTCTATTGCCAGTTTTTGTTTTTCTATTTCAAGTTGTCTGGCCTGAAATTCAAGTTTCTGTGCTTCCAGTGACTTTTCTGCAACGCTGTCATCTTTCTTGCAGGCCGTCATTAAAAAGACGGATAAAAACCCTGCTAATACTATCTTTCTCATAATTCAAATTTTAATACCGTAAAGCCAAAATGACTTTTAATTTTAGTTGTATTTTCAATTATGAAGCCAAATTTCAGTTAATGAATGTTAAAATTAACAGTCTGAAAGTGACGTAATTTTGAATAATCATGAATTTTATATTGATAATGCGTAGTTTCAGAGTATTTTGTAAATTTTATTTCATTGATAGTTTTTATTAAATTCATATAAGTTGAGTATTTTTGAATGCCAAAATACTTTTTAATATGAAAAAATCAATTTTTACAGTATCAGCACTGATTGGACTGCTTACTGTTGCAACATCGTTTTCCTCCAGGGAAATAACACAGACCTATAAAGGTTATTCAGGAGCAGCAGACGAAACGCTCAAAACTCAGACTTACAAGATACGTTATGGTCTTCTTTCAAAAAACGGAACAAAAATTCTCTCAGGAAATTACGATGTAGGAAGTTTTCTTGCTGAAAATATAGCGACAGGGGAAGTGTATGATACTTATTACAGTGGTGGATTTCAGTCTGTCCCGCAATATTATCATGGTCTTCCTGCAGGAACCTACACTTTTTCTGCAATGCAGGGGCAGGGTGGCTGGGTAGGTTATGGAACAATAGTTGCTACAGTTTCTGACGCTAATGTAGATTCTGATGGATATATTACAGTGTACATTCCAATCATTTGGGAGGAATAGTCTTGTGAACAAACAAATATTTAACTAAATTTACCCATCCAGAGATGAAGATTAAATCTGAATTGCAAAACTTTTAATAATATAAAATTATATTTTTATTGATCTTCAGGATGCCGTTTGATTCTTAAAGAAATTATTCATTCTTCTGTTCCGTTACTGTATAATGTTTTCTGGTTAGAAATGTAATGGTATAATGATCATTTTGAATGATTCTACAATATTCTGTTTGGATTTTTCTAAATAGATTTTTTTCATCATTTGTGTTTTTTAGGCCTCCGGAAGGAGGCCTTTTCTTTTGATATATAACCAAAGGCTGCTCAATTTGAACAGCCTTTGGTTATATATTATCTAAAGTAACTTTTATTTTACTGATAAGACGATGCATTCTGTTGGTCTGGTAGTTCAGGAGTTTAAAAATTTCATCTGAACTGGTGAAAACCTCAGGAATAATTTTATGATTAATAGTTTTTATTCCCCGCCTTTTCATGGTGTCATGTATCACTCTTGCAAATGAATCTTTTGAACTTTGCTTTGCCTTATCCTGAGAAATTCCATTAGAATGAAGCCTGTACAGATACAGAGGTTCTTTCAGGTATTTCACTCCTCCCTGTTCCAGTATTTTCAGATAAAGATCCTGGTCTACTGCATTTTTCAGATTGGGATTAATTCCCGGAGTCCTTACATAGGCTTCTCTTTTAAAAGTAAAAAAATGAGCTAGCTGAATAGGATAGTTAAAGAAATAACGGTTGTTATAAATTTGTTTAGTGCCAGTATAAATTTTTTCCGGAATCAGACTTTCATTACAAAGCATCATTTTAGAATATACTGCTGAAAGATCATCTCTGTTCATAAATTCCAGTACGACCTTTTCCAGTGCTTCCGGATAAATAGCATCATCAGGATCAAGATAAGCGCATAGATCTCCTTGAGCATATTTCATGCATTTTGCTTTTGTAGACCCGCAACCTTCATTAGTTGCATTATGATAAAGTTTAAAACGAGAATCATTTTTGATCAGAGACTGTATGATCTTAACCGAATCATCTGTAGAAGCATCATCAATGATAATTGCTTCCCAGTTTTTATAGGTTTGGTTAATTAATGATTGATAGCATTCCTTGAAATACTTTCCATTATTATAGTTGGCTACAAGTACAGAAAAACTTATCACGATTTATGGAATTAATAATGTAAAATTATAAAATTATACGTGTGAAACATATAATCATAATCATTATATGTTTGTTATTTTTTCTTATATTATTGCGAAATAAAATAATTTCTTGTTTTTTTAGAATAATGGCATTTTATCAGGCATAAGGATCATATTCCTATAGATTTTGATTACTGTCTTTTTTTTGAGAAGTAAAGTATCTAGCCTCCAAATTCTGTATTTAAAAGAAATAATAATTTTATGATTATACTCATAAAATAAAAAAAAAGAGGTGTATATCTTTGGCTAAGAATTAATAGATAAAATAATTTTTATCTATGATATAAAATTTTTTTCATCATTTGTGTTTTTTGAGGCCTCCATTTCTGGGGGCTTTTTATATAAAAAACTTATATGATATTTTAATGTTGATCTTCAAGAAATTTTTTATAAATTTTTTGTGTCTTGAGATTAATATTTTTTTGGATGAATATGTCTAGTGTGTCAATTTGTTATTGAAAATACTTTTTATGACAGATTAGCTATTTTATTTTTTTTATGTACTGAATGTAAATTTTATTTTATTAAAATGTAAATTATTTTTTTTTTAATACTTTTGCCGGAGCATTATATTTATATGAAACTATTAAATATAATTATGAAGAGGTTTTTAAGGTATCTGTAAAATCCGTTTTAAATGTTAAATTGGTGAAAATGGTGCTGCAACAAGAAAATGACTTTTTTTCTCTAAATCGTTATTCTTGGCACGATTTTTCAATATAGAAATGTAACTCATGTTTAATTTGAGTTTTCATGGTTATTAGTTTTTATCCTCGGAATTTCCGGGGATTTTTTTTTGGCTGTTATGACGCTGCTCATAAAAGTCTGCTGGAATCCTCTATTTTTGAAAGAGATAATTTTCCTATTGATCATTATCTTTTACATTATTTATTAATCTCTTTTTTGACCAGGAAGAGCTTGTTTTATATTATTAATAAAATAAAAGTTACATTATAAACAAGAAACCATAAAGGTTGAATAAAGCGTGGAAGAGTACTGCTATAATAAAACTGTAATTAGTAATGTGCTTGTAATAGTAAATATAAAGGTTGTTGAGGATAATGCCTCCAAAAAATGTCATCACAATATAGAGCCAATTATAGTAATGCATTGATGCGAAAATGATACTCATAATGATGATGCAAAATGCTTTATTGTTGAGCCTTATCCATTTGCTTAAAATCAAGTAGGGGAGATGCTGAAATATAAAAGTTTCAATAAAAGGGGCAATGAATATGGCAATAAAGTTTAGTTCGTTTTTTGAGATATTTTGAGACTTATTATAATTGATATCAAAATGTAAGTAGGTGTCATTAATATAATTGAAGAAATATCCGTTTAAAACTGCTAAGACAAAAGAAATCAGAAAGAAAACGAACAGCTTTTTCATAATAATATCATTGAAAAAAAATTTCAGGACGTGACAAGATATAAAAACAAAAAAACCTCTAAATAACATAGAGGTTTTTTCTGAGGTACCTAGCGGATTCGAACCGCTGTAGATGGTGTTGCAGACCACTGCCTAGCCGCTCGGCCAAAGTACCATTTTTACCATTTTTGAGGTGTGCAAATATAGTAAAATTTCTTTATGAACAAAAGTTTTTAAGCAATTTCTTTCTTTCCAAGATCCTCAATTTCGCTTTTTGCTTGAATTTCAGCCTGATAATTTTTCATGTTAATTACCCTTGTTTCACTCCATTTGTCATGCCAGCCATTTATACCAAGAAATGATATCCCATCAAAAGGAACAATTCGGGAAAGACTTCTGTAAATAATTTGCTGGGTGGTTGGTTTTGTACCATCTGTACTGATTACTTGGGTTCCTGTAATATACTTTGCAACTGTTCTTCCATCTAAATGGTTTTCCATCAAAAAATAATAAAGACAATAATTGAAATTTCCAATAAAAAACTGCCATAATATATTTCCATTACTATATAAGTAGAAAAACTCAATTGAAGTTACTTCGTAAAGAAAATTAGCGAGAATAGAAAGAAGGTAATTAATAACAGATAGTATTATAAAATCGAGAAAATAATTGGCAAGTCTAACCCATGATGAGGCTTTATTATATTCAACAACATTTAGAATTCTTTTCATATGTAAAATTATTAGTTTTTTAGTTTAGTTTTAAGTTTGAAATTTTAGAATCCATTGACGAGCAGCTTTAATGAGGCGTTCGTATCAATAACGGCAGTGATTCCCGTATTGCTGAGTAAAATTTTACTAGGTTTAAGATTGAAAACTTTTCCGCTCATCTTTAATCCTTTATAATATTCTTTGTTAAAGGCTTCTTCAATGCTTTTTCTCGAGATTTCTTCCAGTTCCTGAGTGGGAATACCATATTCTTCTTCAATCATTTTTACGATTTTCCCCTGAAATAGGAGAGAAGCGGTTTTCTGCAGAATATTGGTAGTTTTCAGCTTAAATTTGGTTTCTGACAAAACAATTTTCCTTTTTGTTTCATCATACACCGGAATTCCTGAAATAATGGATGTCCCTTTTATATAACCATCAGTCTGCGCTTCAATAACCACTCTGTCATCAACACCGTACACTCTGATATCGGTTACTTTTACTTTAGAATCCCGCACATCAAACTCCTTATTCAGGAAAGTTTTTCTCGCCATACTGCTTGCTTCAGTAAAAGGAATATTGGCTGTGGTCTGCAAAATAAACTTATCAGCAACTGCAGGTGTTGTATTAAAGTTGGCAACACTGGTCACTGGTGAAGACGCAGCAGGCTTATTTCCTGTGAATGTTTCGGAAAAGATATCAACACCAAGAGTAGCATTGATCTGGTTTCCATAGAACTTTAAAGGAGTGATATTAACCCCTACAGGACTTACTTTCAGCCAGGTATTATATTCCTCAGAAATATTGAAGGGCTGAAGAAAAGTATTCCAGGCCATCAAGGCATACTGCTGGAAATTCAGCTGTGCAGCCATTTGCTGATCAATTGTTTTACAGAATTTTTCCTGTTGTTCTTTTAAACTTTTTTCGACAAGAGAGGTAATAGGAATCTGTATTCTTCCATAATCAAGTACAGGTTTAGTTACCCATCTGAAGCCGTTCGGCCGGGTGTTTGTAATAATGGTCCAGTTATTTTTGAAAGTAACGGTAGTATTGAAAGACATTACGGTTTCGAAGGTGGTATTCTGATACGTATAAACTCCTAAAGTACCGATTCCTTTTTCTGCCCATATTTTTAAAGGAACTTCAATCAGCAGATTCTGGCTGGTTCCTCCTACAAGGCGGATAGGTCTCGTTTTCCAAACTTTTACTTTAAATTGATCATTATTATTATCAGTATAAGAGTCATCCTGATATACCAGATCTTTCACGGAAGCATTGATCATATTGCTCAGCTCCGAAAGGGGAATGGTCACCGGCATCGTAATACTGGACTTAATCTTCGGAAAGTTGTAGGCTGCAAGTTGATTATCAACATTGGTCTGGCCAAAAGTACTGATCCCTGCGACTAAAAATAATATTGTAACGAATTTCAATTTGTATGTTTTTTTAATGAACGAAAATAAGAATTTTAATTTTCCGGTTTAAAGCTCTTTTCCAACTCAATACTTGCACCTTTCATTTCTCCCTGCATCGGCGGAGCTGTTTTGGTGATTTTTAATTTAATATAATCGATCTGAGGAAAACTGTTGTGAATTTTTGTAATCATTCTTCCCGCTGCATGTTCCAGTAATCTGGACTTTATTTTCATTTCGCTGTGGAGGATATCGTTGATATCTGCATAACTTATAGTGTCATGTAAATCATCAGATTCTGCTGCTTTCCACAGATCGGTATGAAGTTCTATGTTCAGAATATAATAGGTACCGATGATATTTTCTTCAGGAAGTACACCGTGGTAGGCATATATTCTTACATCTTCAAGATATATTTTGCTCATTGCTTCAGATTTTATGAAGCAAAAATCGTCTTAATTCTTCAAAATCTGAATTTATTTCTACAGTTTTTTTCTCCTTTTTCATGAGCCCCTTCAACGATTCAGGAATTTTAATCTGACCATGAATGGCTTTTTCCACAGCATCGGGGAATTTTACAGGATGGGCAGTCCCCAGAATAAATCCTTTCTGTTCAGGATTTTCTTTCAGATATTTTTCCATTGCAGCAAATGCTACTGCACTGTGAGGTTCCAGAATATATCCGTGTTTCTCGTAGACTTCCATGATGGTGTTTATGGTCTGTTCATCATCAACGGAATAAGCTGAAATTTTATTTTTTACGATTTCAAACTGATGCCCGAAAAGCTCCAGAATTCGTACAAAATTACTCGGATCTCCTACATCCATGGCATTGGATAAGGTAGCAATTGCTTTTTGTGGCTTGTATTTCTGAGTTATAAAATAATCAGGAATTACATGATTGGCATTACAGGCGGCAATAAAATGATTGGCAGGCAAACCTCTGACATGAGCCAGAAGCCCGGCACAGATATTTCCGAAGTTTCCGCTGGGTACACAGATTACGGGCTGTTCTTTGTGTTCCTGCATCCATTGTTTTAAGGCAATTAAATAGTAAATTTGCTGAGGAAGCCATCTTGCAACGTTGATAGAATTGGCAGAGGTTAAAAATAACTGACTGTTGACTTCTTCATCTGAAAAAGCCTGTTTAACAAGATTCTGACAATCATCAAAACTTCCATTTACTTCTAATGCTGAAATATTTTCGCCCAACGCGGTCAGTTGTTTTTCCTGAACCGGACTGACTCTGTTTTTAGGATAAAGAATGACCACATTGATTTGTGGAATTTTATGAAATCCGTGGGCAACAGCTCCTCCCGTATCTCCTGAAGTAGCGACAAGAACAGTGACTTTTTTATTCCGGTCTTTCAAAAAATAGGAAAGACAGCGGCTCATGAATCTTGCCCCGATATCTTTAAAAGCCAGGGTAGGACCATGAAACAGCTCTAATATGGATATGTGCTTATTGATTTTGACTAAAGGAATCTCAAAACTTACAGTTTCTGCAACAATTTCCTTAAGTATTTCTGATGGAATTTCATCTCCTGCAAAGTCTTTCATACATCTGTACGCAATTTCCTCATTGGAATACTGATGAAGATTTTGAATGAATTTTTCGTCAAAATGGGGAATGTTTTCAGGGAAAAATAATCCTTTTTCTTTTCCCTGACCTTTTATTGTCGCCTCTCTGAAATCAATTTTTTCCAGATGGTCTTTTAAATTATAATATTTCATTTTTGTTTTTTATGAGTAAGCTTATTCAACGATTTGTATACCAGCCGGGTTTATTTTTGAAATGTAGACAAAACTTTTTATTTCAATTTCATTATACACTGATTCCATCATCTGAGCGATTTTCTCTGCTGTTTCTTTTTGTTCAGACAGCATAAAAATAGAAGGCCCTGAACCGGAAATTCCACCTCCCAAAGCTCCCAATTGCAAGCCTTTCATCTTGATATCATTAAATTTCGGAATCAGAATACTGCGGACAGGTTCTATAATGACATCCTTGAGGCTTCTGCCAATCAATGAAAAATCATTTTTCTGAATTCCTGCTATCAGCCCGGCTATGTTTCCCCATTGTTCCACGGCACTTTTTAAAGTAATATTTTTCTTTAAAATCTGTCTGGCATCCGAAGTTTTGACTTCTACCTGCGGATGTACTGCCGTCACAAATAAATCAGGGCTGTTAAGTGGAATAATATCAATCGGGTTGGTAGACTTTACCAGCGTAATTCCACCATAGATGCATGGCGCGATATTGTCTGCATGGCGTACCCCGGAAGCCAGTTCTTCTCCAAACATGGCAAAATGAGCCATTTCTTCCTTTGATAACTTGTTTCCTAATAATACATTGGCTCCGAAGGCGGCTCCGGCGGCACTTGCCGCACTGGAGCCGAGCCCGCTTCCGGGCTTTATATGTTTATGGATAATGACCTCAAAGCCGTTTTTCAGATTAAAGTGTTCCTGAATTTTTAAGAGAACAATTCCGGCAACATTTCCGGAAGGTTCTTCAGGTAGCCCGAAAGAGTCTGTATGTCTTATAATAATATCAGGAGTCTCCAATAGTCTTAACTCCATTTCATCATATGGATCATGAACTGCCATTCCTAAAATATCAAATCCGCAAACCAGGTTGGCAACAGTAGCGGGTACTTT
This sequence comes from Chryseobacterium sp. RU33C, assembly GCF_900156015.1. Lineage (NCBI taxonomy): Bacteria > Pseudomonadati > Bacteroidota > Flavobacteriia > Flavobacteriales > Weeksellaceae > Chryseobacterium > Chryseobacterium sp. RU33C. The sequence goes on from NZ_FTMT01000008.1 coordinate 68,285, forward strand.
TAATTTTACTTTTTTCATAATTGTATTTTTATATAGAACGGATAATATCTGCAAAAACTCCGCTTGCTGTTACATCAGCTCCGGCACCGGCACCTTTTACAACTAAAGGCTGTTCGGAATATCTCAGAGTTTTAAAAATGACAATATTGTCTTTGCCATATAGATGAAACAGATCGCTGTCCGGAGCAATATGCTGTAAACTTACTTTTGCTTTTCCATTTTCAAATTCTGCTACGTATTTTAATATTTTGCCTTCTTTTTTAGCATTGTTCAATAAGCTTTTAAAATGTTCTTCATATACTGAAAGTTTCTCATAAAAACTCTCAACGCTTCCCTCCATGCATTCTTCAGGCAGAAAACCTATATTTTCAATATCTTCAAACTGGAGCGGATATCCTGCCTCTCTGGCCAGAATTAAAATTTTTCTTGCTACATCTGTTCCGGACAGGTCAAGTCTTGGATCCGGCTCTGTGTATCCTTCTTTCTGAGCCTGGGCTACAACTTCAGAAAAAGTTCTGCATCCGTCATATTCATTAAATACAAAATTCAGTGTTCCACTCAATACAGCTTTAATGGATTGAATTTGGTCTCCGCTTTTGATGAGGTCATTAATGGTTCCTATTACTGGAAGTCCTGCTCCTACGTTGGTTTCAAAATAGAAATTGCAGCTGTGGTTTCTTGCTGTGTTTTTTAAGGTTTTATAGCTTTTAAAATCTGAAGATGCTGCAATTTTATTACAAGCTACTATGTTTACACTTCTTTTTAATAAACTTTCATACACTTCAGGAACGTCAGAACTTGCTGTTACATCAATGAAAACAGAATTTCTAAGGTTTCTGCGGATAATTTCATCAGCAAATTCCCTTGCAGAAGCTTTTTCACCCAGTTGATTCCAGTTAAGATAATTTTCCTGTGGTATTCCCTGATCAGAAAACATCATATGACGGCTGTTGGAAATTCCGGCAATTCTGAGATTGATCAAAAAGTTTTCTTTTAAATAATCATTTTGGTTATAAATCTGTTGAATCAGTTTTGAACCTACATTTCCTGTTCCACAGATATAAAGATGGATTTGCTTTATTTCAGATTCAAAGAATTCTTCATGAAGTACATTCACTGCTTTTTTACTGTCTTTTTCTGAAATAACGATACTGATATTTCTTTCTGAAGATCCCTGCGCAATTGCTCTTATATTGATCCCGTTATTTCCAAGACATCCGAACATTTTTGCGCTCACACCGCTTCTGCTTTTCATGCTTTCTCCTACAAGCGCTACAATGGAAAGTCCTGTTTCAATTTTCACAGCATATACCCTTTTTAGATTGATATCATCAGCAAAAGAAAAATTGATCGCGTGTTCAGCACGTAAAGCTTCTTTTTCTTCAATAGCAATGGTGATAGAATGCTCTGAAGATCCTTGGGTAATAAGAATGACATTTATTTTTTCCTGACTTAAACACTGGAAAAGTTTTGCAGAAATTCCAGGAATCCCTACCATTCCGCTGCCTTCCAGTGTAAGCAGGGCAATACTGTTCATATTGGAAATTCCTACTGCAATCTGTTTTTCATCGTCTGAAGATTTCAGTTGATGAGAGATTAAAGTTCCCTGTGCATCAGGATCAAAGGTATTTTTGATGATCAGGTCAATATTTTTTATCATTACAGGCTGAATGGAAGGCGGATAAAGTACTTTTGCTCCAAAATGTGACAGTTCCATCGCTTCATGATAAGATATTTCTGAAATAGGTTTAGCATTGGAAACCAGACGCGGATCGGCTGTCATCATTCCGCTTACATCAGTCCAGATCTGGAGTTCTTCTGCATGAACAGCTGCTGCAATGATAGATGCCGTATAATCTGATCCGCCTCTCCCTAATGTTGTGGCGTTATTTTTCCCGTCATTCGCAATAAAACCTGGTCCTACGGTAATGCGGTTCTGATTTTCACTCAGAAAACGGGCAATATTATGATCGGTGTATTTGAAATCTACTTTTGCATGGGTAAAATTACTGTCTGTTCTGATCAGTTCTGCAGAGTTCATCCAAACGCAGTCCAATCCTTGATGCAGTAATCTTGCAGCTATAATTTTTGAGGACAGAAATTCTCCGTAAGAAGCAATTTTATCTTTAATCCTATTGGTAAGTTCACCAAGAACAGCAATTCCGTTGCACAGCTCTTCGATATCGTTAAAATGTTTTTTTACAAAGCTTAGCCATGAACTTTGTTCCGCAATTGGGAAAAGTTCTTTGACCAGACTGATATGTTTTTCTTCAAGATTCTGAACAATCTGAATATAGTTTTCATCCTTTACAGAAGCATGCTCTGCTGCTTTAATCAATTGATCTGTTACTCCGTGAAGAGCTGATACAATGACAATAACTTTGCCTTTTAAAGATTCACTTTTTACGATTTTTTCCACCAGTAATATATTCTGAGAATGGGCGACTGATGTTCCGCCGAATTTTAAAACTTTCATCAAGTATTTTTTTGAAATTGGGTAAATAGAATTAACTACTCTTTAAAAAAAAGAGCACAGGTGACGGGAATAATATGTGAAAATCTACCCCGTTATGGGGTAATTGTTGTAGTTGTGAATGAAGAAACAGAAGATATGCCTGAAATAGGTGATTTCAGGGCAGAAATATCAGATATGTTTCTTAAATAATTCATTGTAACGGAACAAATGTACGAATTATTTTGAAACAGCCAACTTTTTAACATAATAAAAACATATTTCCTTTTTTTGAGATATATTTGGTGTAATTGATTAAAAACCTTACATTTATAATATTAACTGATAATGCAATAATCATGAAAAATTTAAAGAAATTAAACCGGCGGCATCTGAAATCAATCAGTGGAGGAGATGTGAATAACTGTTTCGAGAACTGCCCTGCCGGACCTTACGGACCAGGCGAGCCAAGATCCTGTGCTGATTATCACGCTTTGCCGGAATGCTGTAAGGGTAGAGTGCTTGTGAGCTTTGAATGTTTTGATCTGTATTGATTTCAAAACTTTTAATGATGAGGTTGTTTAAACTTTATAATCATTATTTTAACCATAAAAGACACAAAAGTTTTTCAGAACTATGCCATATGCTTAACTTAATAAGTAGACAAGTTTTGCGATAATTTTTGATTTTACTCTTATGTGAACTTTTCTGCGGTATACCATTAAACTTACTTAAGTGAACCCAAGTGTTTTAAAAATGAAGCCTTTTGTGACTTTTGTGGTTTTGTAAAGTGTAAACAACTTTGATAACTTTAAAGTTAAATGCTATGAAAACAATTCAAAAATTATCAAGAGAAGACAAGAAAAATATCAATGGTGGTTTCACTGTTATTCAGATTGAAGCATGCGGAGGAGGGCATTTTGTTTGTTTCCGTGGAGGCAGAAATTGGTGATGCTGGCAAGCCGGGAGGAATGTGTTACGCACTTGTGCTGTAGCGTTGAATAAAAAGATTGAAATCAATTTAATTTAAATACTATGAAAAATCTAAAGAAATTAAACAGAAAACAACTTCAAACTTTGCACGGAGCAGGCTCGTTAACATGTATAGGATGTCCTAAGAATACAACTTATGGAAATAATCCCGGTGATGCATCTTGCGAGGCTTTTAATATGCTTCCTGACCGTTGTAAAATGTGTGTTATTGTTGATATGTCGTGTATGAGCGGAGGAGTGTCTTAAAAATAGTATATCTGTTTTAATAACAATAAAAAAGAGGCTGTCTCAAAAGTCAAACAATCTGGCTTTTGTCATTCTGACGAAGGAAGAATCTCATTGATAAACAAACATATGAGATTCTTCACTACATTTCATTTCGTTCAGAATGACACTTTTGAGACAACCTCTTTAATTTATTTTATGCTTTTAGAGAGGTCAAGCATGGCTTCAATAGGTTTCAATGCTTTTAACCTTAATTCTTCATCAATAAGAATTTCAGGAAGTTCATATTTCATACATAAATACAATTTTTCCATTGTATTGCGTTTCATATAGAAACACTCCGAACAGTTACAGCTTTCATCAAAAACCAATGCAGGAATCAGTTCTTTATGAGGTGCGCGTTTTCTCATTTCGTGAAGAATGCCTTCTTCTGTTGCAATGATGAATTTCTGGCAGTCATCTTTTTCCACATAGTTCAGCAGGGCGGAAGTGGAACCAATAAAGTGAGCCAGTTTCAAAACAGCTTCTTCGCTTTCAGGGTGTGCAATCAGTTTTGCATCCGGATTGTCTGCCAGCTGTTGAGCAATTCTTTCCATTGAAAATGCTTCATGTACTACACAGCTTCCGTCCCAAAGGATCATATCACGACCTGTTTTTTTAGATAAATATCTTCCCAGGTTTTTGTCCGGTGCAAAGATGATGGGTCTGTCTTTCGGAAGAGCTTCTATTACAGTTTCAGCATTTGAACTGGTTACGATGATATCACTTTCAGCTTTAGTTTCTGCGTTACAGTTGATGTAAGTGGCAATTAAAGCATTCGGGTGCTGCTCACGCATTTTTCTCAGTCCTTCTCCGGAACAACCATCTGCCAGTGAGCATCCGGCCATGGTATCCGGCAGAACTACTTTTTTAGTTGGATTCAGAATTTTAGCGGCTTCTGCCATGAAATGTACTCCACAGAATACAATCATGTCAGCATTGGTATCTTTAGCCTGTCTTGCCAACTGTAAAGAATCTCCAAGGAAATCTGCGATGTCCTGAATTTCTCCCGGTTGGTAATAATGGGCAAGAATAACCGCATTTTTTTCCTCTTTAAGTTTAAGAATGGCTTTCACCAATTCTTCACCCTGAGGAATAGCAATATCTTTTATATCCAAAAATCCTCTGACAGGAATTGCAGATTTAGCTTTTTCTAATGTTTCGGTACTCATATCAACCTCAATTTTTTACGATCAGAAGTTAGAGGTTAGAAATCAGAAGTTAGATTTTGAGTGTAATATTTTACTCCCATCCTCCTGCTTCCATCTTCCAGCCATTAATTACTGATAAAACTTTTTATTAAACTTTCTATTTCTTTTTTAGCTGCATCAAGATCTTCATTAATAACGATCTTGTCAAATCCGCTGGCGTAGGTCATTTCTTCTTCTGCCTTTGCAACACGGGTTTTTATGGTTTCTGCATCATCTGTGTTTCTGGAAATCAATCTTCGTTCCAATTCTTCAATGGAAGGTGGTTCTATAAAAATAGACAGCGCTTTATCACCGAAATATTTTTTTAACGAAATTCCTCCTTTTACATCTACATCAAAAATAACTACTTTTCCCTGACTCCAGATTTTTTCTACTTCAGATTTTAAAGTACCGTAATATTTGTCCGTGTACACTTCTTCATATTCTACAAAAGCATCTTCGGAAATTTTCTTTCTAAACTCATCCGGTGTCAGAAAATGATAATCTACTGCATGTATTTCACTTCCTCTGGGTTGTCTTGTAGTACATGAAATAGAAAATTCCAGTTCAGGAAATGTTTCCAGTGAATGCTTTACCAATGTAGTTTTTCCGCTTCCAGATGGTGCTGAAAATATAATTACTTTATCCATTTTTTACAATTTCGGGTTACGAGGTCCGAGTTTCGGGTTCTTTTCTTAGAAATGACAACCACGCATCTCATAATTCGTACCTATATTACAATACGTTTAACGTTTGTTCTTTAATTTTTTCAAGGTCATCTTTCATCATTACCACCAGCTTCTGGATTTCTGCGTGATTGGCTTTAGAACCTAAAGTATTGATTTCTCTTCCGATTTCCTGAGAAATAAAGCCCAGTTTTTTTCCGTTGAAAGATTCATTGTCCATTACTTCTTTATAGTATTTCAGGTGCTGGGCAAGTCTTACCTTTTCTTCAGAAATATCAAGTTTTTCAGTGAAATAGGCCATCTCCTGATAGAAACGTGTTTCATCAACATTTTCAAATTCTTTCAAAGATTTCTGATAACGTTCTTTTACACTTACAATTCTTTCTTCTTCAAAAGGAATCACTTCTGCAAGATACTTGTCGATATTCTGAATATTCCTGTTTAATTCTTCATGCAGATTACTGCCTTCCGTTTTTCTGAATTCTTCAAATCTGTCTACGGCATTGTTGACAATCTTAGCCAAAGCTTCCCATTCGCCTTCCGTTAATTCGTCAGGTCTTGATGTAATGGCATCAGGAAGTCTTACTGCCATTTTAAGGTATTCGAAATTGGGGCCGTCAGAAGCTATGTTTTTAAGTTCATTGATGTAAGAGTCAATTAAGTTTTTATTGATTTTTACATCATTGGACTCTTCAAGATTCTCAATATTAACGTAGCAGTCTACTTTTCCACGGATAATTCTATCATTAAGAATTTTTCTGATTTCAAATTCTTTTTCTTTATAACGTAAAGGAATTTTAATATTTAAATCAAAGCTCTTGCTGTTCAGAGATTTAATGTCTATAGTAATTTTCTTTCCTTCAAAAACATCTTCGGCTCTACCGAATCCGGTCATTGATAAAATCATAGTTTTTTATTGTTCTACAAAGATAAACATTTAAGTCTATAGTTTGGCTAATGTTAAATGGCTGGAAGATGAAGGCAGGAAGCAGGAAGATTGTTATAGATCTAATTTTAACTTCCATCCTCCAGCAAATTAAATAAACTCATTTTCGTAAATTAGCGCGGTGAAAAAGAAAAATTTAATTTCTGTAGTAGGACCTACCGGAATTGGTAAAACGAGATTGGCTATTGATTTGGCTCAGCATTTCAATACGGAGATTATTTCCTGTGATTCCCGCCAGTTTTTTAAAGAAATGAAAATAGGAACGGCTGCTCCTTCGGAAGAAGAGTTGTCTGCTGCACCTCATCATTTTATCGGAAATCTTTCAGTGGAAGAATATTATTCTATCGGTCAGTACGAAGAAGATGCCCTTCAAAAACTTAATGAACTTTTTACAACTCATGATACTGCCATTCTTGTTGGCGGAAGTATGATGTATGAAAAAGCGGTGATAGAAGGTCTGCATGATCTGCCGGAGGCCAATGCTGAAAATCAGGATAAACTTCAGGCTATTATGGAGCAGGAGGGAATAGAAAAGCTTCAGGAAATTTTACAGGAACTCGATCCGGAATATTTCAATGTGGTAGATATTCACAATCACCGCAGGCTGTTGAGAGCCATTGATATTATTTGGCAAACAGATAAAAAATATTCAGAACATATTTCGGTTTCTCAGGATTCCAGAGATTTTAATGTCATCAGAATCGGAATTGAAGCTCCTAGAGAAGAACTTTATGACAGAATCAACCGCAGGGTGGATATGATGATGGATAACGGGTTGCTGGATGAGGTGAAAGGTCTTGAGAAATTCAAGAATCTGACGGCTTTAAATACAGTAGGATATGCGGAACTTTTCAAATATTTTGACGGAGAGTGGGATCTTGATTTTGCGGTTTCAGAAATTAAAAAGAACAGCCGAAGATATGCAAAACGTCAGCTGACGTGGTACAGAAAGGCGGATGATATTCATTATTTACAGTTGGGATATTCTGACAAAGAATATGAAGATTTGCTGAAATGGATTGCGGAACAATTTCAGGAATAAATAATTTCACATTATTAAGTAGCTCTGGAAGCCTTGAAAATATAGATTCCTACGGAATGACATAGTGTGCGGATAAACTAAGCGCTTAGTTTGTCATGCTGAAGAACGAAGAATCTCTTCAATTATTTTTAAAGATTCTTCATTCCACTTTGTTCCATTCAGAATGACAGTACAGATAATAATTAATCAGGGGGCTTTTAATATTGGAAAAATGCGGCTCTGAAAAGAACCGCATCTTAAAAACAAATATAATTTAATTTACTACTTCCAACCGCCGCCTAAAGCTCTGTATAAATCTACAATGCTGCTTAATCTCTGTCTTTTAATGGAAGCCAGATTCAGCTCTGCCTGCAGGGAATTTCCCTGTGCTGTAATCACTTCCAGGTAATTGGCTGAACCTCCTTTGTAAAGAAGTTGTGCACTTTTAATTCCGTCTTTTAACGTGGTAGATTGTTCCGTGGCTTTCTGTTCCTGAACTTTTAAATTTTCATTAGAAACCAAAGCATCAGAAATTTCTCCCACGGCATTCAATACCGACTGACGGAATGCCAACACATTTTTCTCTCTTTGAATTTTTGCTACTTCAAGATCTGTTTTTAATTGTCTTTTCTGGAAAATAGGCTGGGTAATTCCTCCTAAGACCGATCCGAATAAAGATGCCGGAATCTGAAACCAGTTATCAAATTTGAATGAATTTACTCCTCCGTTGGCTGTAATTTTCAATGCCGGATACATATTAGCCTGAGCAATTCCTACCATCGCATTAGACTCTAATAAAACCAATTCCTGCTGGCGCACATCCGGTCTGCGGCTTACCATAGCTGCCGGAAGTCCTGCTGTAATGTTTTGTGGCAGGGAAGTATCAGACATTTCAATGGTTCTGTTGATTTTATTAGGAACTTCTCCCACAAGAATGCTCAATGCATTTTCCTGGATAGCGATATTTTGCTCCAGCTGGGCAATCAAAAGTTCTGTTGCCTGTTTCTGTGCTGCTGCCTGCTGAACACCAAGAGAAGTATTATCACCGCTTTCCCACATTTTTTGTGTCATCAGTAAGGTTTTGCTGCTTAGTTCAAGATTGGATTTTGCGATAGCCAGTTGTTTATCAAGCATCAGCAGGTTATAATATCCCTGAGCAATCGCAGCCACTACCTGAGTCTGAACCGCTTTTGAACCTTCGTAGGTCTGAAGATACTGCATTCTTGAAACTTCCTGCTGGTTTTTGATTTTTCCCCAGATATCCGCTTCCCACGAAAGGTTGAAGGCCGCATTATAGTCTTCAACATGGCTTGAGCCTAAAAATAAATTTAAGCTTTGTCCGTTCATGCTGTTTTTAGAAGGTCTTGAAATCTGTCCGCTTACTCCGAAACCAACGTCCGGATATTGCATATATTTTGCCTGTTTCAGTTTTTCCTGTGAAGCAGCTACCTGTTTCAGGGCAATCTGAAGGTCATAATTATTTTTAATTCCTTTTTCAATCAATCCCTGTAAAATAGGATCACTGAAAAACTGTTTCCACTCCAGATTGGCTATGCTGGCAGTGTCTGCAGTGGCGGTGTACTGGAATTTTTCCGGAAGTGGAAGCTCAGGCTCCGTGTATGCCAGTTTAGACACACACGAAACAGAGCCGATGGCCAGCACAAATGTTAGAATAATATTTTTTACTCGTTTCATAGTTTTTAAACTTTTAATTGAATCCAAAACTTAGAGAGGTTTCTGTAGAGGCAAAAATTGTCTTTAGTAGGAGAAAATAATTAGCTTTTTTAAACCATTAAGATCAGGCAGGTAAATAGGTAAACCTATGATCTTAAAATTTTCTCTAAGTTTTTGTCATTCATTTTTTATTAGTGTGTAGCAGCTAAAAGTTCTTCCTCCATTTGTTTTTTCAGAAGTCTTTTCTTTTTTCTGCTTGGCATTTTTTCATGCAGATACTGGAATATGACATACATTACCGGAATGATAAAGATCCCGAAGATTACTCCTGTAAGCATTCCGCCTACGGTACTGTAACCGATGGAGTGGTTTCCTTTTGAAGAAGCACCTTGCGTCCATACCAGTGGAAGCATTCCAACGATAAAGGCAAAAGAGGTCATTAAGATTGGTCTTAAACGTAATCTTGATGCCTGAAGAGCAGATTCTATCAATGTTTTACCTGCTTTTCTTCTTTGTACGGCAAATTCCACAATCAGGATGGCATTCTTAGCCAATAGTCCCACAAGCATGATCAATCCAACCTGAACATAAATATTGTTATCAATTCCAGCTAATCCTGTGAAGGCAAATACTCCGAAAATCCCTGTTGGAATAGTAAGAATAATAGCAAACGGAAGGATGTAGCTTTCATATTGTGCTGCCAGTAAGAAGTAAACGAATAGGATACTTAAGAAGAAAATAAAAGCAGTCTGTCCGCTTGTTTTAATTTCTTCACGGGTAATCCCTGTCCATTCATATCCATATCCTCTTGGCAGTGATTGCTGAGCCACTTCTTCTACCGCTTTGATCGCATCTCCGGTACTGTACCCAGGTTTTGGAGTTCCGTTAATCGTAACTGCATTGAAAAGGTTATTTCTTGTTACCGTCTCAGGACCGAAAGATCTTTTTAATGTCACCAATGTTTTTGCCGGCACCATTTCTCCTGATTTATTTTTTACATAAATTCCTTCCAGTGAATTAACATCTGTACGGTAAGGAATATCGGCCTGTGCCATTACTCTGTAATATTTTCCGAATCTGTTGAAATCCGATACAAAGCTGCTTCCGAAATAAATCTGCATCGTCTGCATCAGTTCTGTTACAGAAACACCCAGCTGATTGGCTTTATCTGTGTCTACATCAATGGTATACTGAGGATTTCCTGCTGCATAAGTTGTAAAGGCGAAAGCAATTTCAGGTCTTTTCATCAATTCACCAATGAATTGCTGAGTGGTTGTTCCCAACTGTTCAAAAGAACCGTTTGTTTTATCCTGAAGCATGAATTCAAATCCGGAAACGTTACCGAAACCTTGTACCGTAGGGAAGTTGAAGAAGAATGCGTTGGCATCTTTCACCTGGCTTACCTTACCTGTTAATGTTGCAGCAATCTGATCGGGATCTTTCATGTCACCACGTTTGTCATAATCTTTAAGCTTAATGAAACCTGCAGAATAGGGAGAAGCGTTGGCATTACTGATGAAGTTCATCCCATCCGCTACCCAAAGGTGGTTGGTTGCTTTTTCACCGTTGATAATTTTATCAATTTGTGCCGTAGCTCTGTGTGTTCTTTCCAGTGAACTTCCCGGAGGAGTATTCACTGCATACAATACGAATCCCTGGTCTTCCGTAGGAATAAATCCTGACGGAGCCTGTTTGATCAAAAATACACTTGCTGCTGTAATAATAACAAGACCTCCTATGGCAACCCATTTGTTTTTAATTAAAAACTTAAGGCTGTAGATATATTTTCTCGTCATGCTGTTGAAGCTCGCATTGAAAGCATTGAAGAATCTTGCTCCAAAACCTTTTTTATGGCCGTGCTCCCCATGTTCTCCCTGAGGATCATTTAAGAACATCGCGCATAATGCCGGACTTAATGTTAATGCATTCACTGCTGAGATTAAAATCGCAATCGCTAATGTGAAGGCAAACTGTCTGTAGAAAACTCCTGCAGGTCCCTGCATGAACCCGACCGGAATAAACACGGCACACATTACCAATGTAATGGAAATAATAGCTCCTGAGATTTCACTCATTGAGTGCATCGTAGCGTGTTCTACAGGCATTCCTGTTTGTTCCATTTTGGAATGGACGGCTTCTACTACTACAATCGCATCATCCACCACAATACCGATGGCGAGCACCAATGCAAATAAGGTAAGCATATTGATACTGAAGCCAAATAGCTGAAGGAAGAAGAATGTTCCGATAATCGCAACGGGTACGGCAATAGCCGGAATTAAAGTAGATCTGAAATCCTGAAGGAAGATAAATACTACAATAAATACCAACACGAAAGCAATAACAAGCGTTTCCACAACCTGATGGATAGAAGCATCCAAAAAGTCTTTGGAATTATACATGATAATAGGCTTCACTCCTTTTGGAAGAGTGGTTTCCATTACTTTCACCTGCTTTTCAATTTCAGTCAGGATTTCATTGGCATTCGAACCTGCGGTTTGTAAGATAGCAAATCCGGCCACCGGTTTTCCATCTACTCTGTTGGTCGCTGTATAGGTATAAGAACCGAACTCTACTCGTGCAACATCTTTCAGTCTTAGAAAAGAGCCGTCACTGTTTGCTTTGATGGCAATATTCTCATAGTCTTCGCCCTTGTTCAGTTTTCCTTTATATTTAAGGATATACTCGTAAGTTTCCTTACTTCCCTGTCCCAAACGACCCGGAGCAGCTTCAAGGTTATGGTCTTTAATGGCTCCTAAAACTTCCTGTGGAGAAAGATTGTTGGCTGCCAGACGATCCGGTTTCAGCCAGATTCTCATGGAATAATCCCTTGTTCCGAATACCTGTGCCTGTGCTACCCCGGGAATACGCTGTATCTGTGGAATAACATTAATTTTCAGGTAGTTTTGAAGGAATAATTCATCATATTGTTTTTCATCTTCACTGGTTAACCCCATGAACATGATCATACTGTTCTGAACTTTCTGGGTTGAAATTCCCGCCTGTACTACTTCCTGAGGAAGCTGGCTCATCGCTTTTGATACACGGTTCTGTACGTTTACTGCTGCATTGTCGGCATCTGCTCCCTGCTTGAAGTACACGCTAAGTGTCATGGTACCATCATTACTGGAGTTGGAAGTCATGTAGGTCATATTTTCAACCCCGTTCACTGCTTCTTCAATAGGAGTTGCAACTGAACGTGCTACAACTTCAGCATTGGCTCCAGGATAGAATGCCGTTACCTGAACGCTTGGTGGAGCGATATCCGGAAAGAGGGCAATCGGTAAATTAAAGAGAGACAAAGCTCCCAATAATAAAAGTATTATGGAGATGACCGTTGAAAGGACCGGTCTTTCTATAAATTGTTTTAACATAAGAAGTTTATTTTTTTAAGTCTTCTGTTTTCGGAAAGGACTATAATGGTTTTGCTTTTAACAAGCTGTCCGAAGAAATATTTTTCGGTCTGATGGATGCACCGTCTTTTAAGCTTCCAATTCCTGTGTATACTATTTTTTCTCCACGGGAAAGTCCTTCAGAAATAAAGTAATAACTGTCTGTTTTTCCGGATATTTTAATAGGTCTCCCCATTACTTTTTTATCTTTATCCATCACGTATACATAGGTTTTATCCTGAATTTCAAATGTTGATTCCTGGGGAATAACTATTGCATTCGAAATCAGCTGAGGCATACGCACTCTTCCTGTGTTTCCGGTTCTTAAAGTTCCGTTGGCATTAGGAAAAACGGCACGTACACTTATGGCTCCGGTAGTTTTATCAAACTGTCCGTCCACAATACTTAGTCTTCCTTTTTCAGGGTAAGTACTGTTATCAGCAATGACAAGATCTACCATCGGCATATTTTTCAGTTTTTCTTCTAAGCTTGCTCCCGGATATTTGTTCTGGAAAGCGATGAAATCAAGTTCACTTAAAGAGAAGTAAGCGTAGATTTCACTGATATCAGATAATAAAGTCAATGGATTCACATCTGTTCTGGAGATCAGACTTCCTTTTTTGTAAGGAATTCTTCCGATATAACCGCTTACAGGAGCTGTAATCGTGGTAAATCCTACGTTGATTCTCGCGCTTCCTACAGAGGCTTTGGCTTGTGATGCAGCAGCAACGGCAGCTTCATAATTGGCTTTTGCTGTTTTAAGCTGTACATCAGAAACTACTTTTGCAGCAACCAGTGGCTGAAGTCGGTCTACTTCCACTCTTGCTTTTTGAATGTTAGCGTTGGCTAACTGAAGATTGGCCTGAGCCATATTCATCTGTTCGCCGTAGCTTCTTGAATCTATTTTAAATAACGGTTGTCCTGCTCTTACATAAGAGCCTTCTTCTACATAGATTCTGTCCAGATATCCGTCTACCTGAGATCTGATTTCTACGTTGTTTTTCCCTTCCAGAGCAGTAGGGAATTCCTGATATGTAGTAGCGGGTGAAGTGATAACGGTATAAACCGGAAGTTCTGGAGCTGGAGGTGCGGCATTGGTTCCTTCTGCGGCTTTTGTGCAGCTCTGTAAAAGAATTATACTTGCAATAAGTACAATAAAACTTGTTTTTCCAGGTAATTTCATTGTTGGTTTAATTTTTTTAATGAAGTGTTAGAGGTAAGTAAAGTGTTTTAATAAATGCTGTATTTTTTCCTAACAGTGTTAATAATTTGTTCAAAAAAAATTACAGAATTTTTAATGTCCAATGAAGTCGATTGTTTCCATAATTGAAAATTGTTTTTAATGTATTGAAGTGTATAGTGATGGTGTAAGGTGTGTTAATTTTACTAACAGTGTTAATTTATAAGTAAAAATGACTAATTTTAACAACTGAAAACTATGAATGGCTTCATAAATGATTGAGTTTTTAATCAGGAGTAACAAGAATTATCTATATTAATTCAGTGTTAATTTTCCTAACGGTGTTAATTTTTAATTCAAAAAAAATTATAAAGACTTAATAAAAGCCGAAACAGTTTCGTCCAATGTAGTCTTATTCATTGTTGAAGGAATATCCGCTGTACGCATCATCATAATAGAGATCATACCGTGTACGGCAGAAAACAGAGCGTGAGACATATGACAGGCATTGTCCGGATTAGATCCGTTTTTCTTAATAATCTCATAGGTGCATTCATAGATAAGCTCCTGAAATGATGAGAATTCCTTTTTCATCTGACCTTTTCCGCAGCACTGCATTCCAAGACCAAACATAAGCTGGTAATATTCCTTGTTTTTAAAAGCAAAGTTCCAGTACGCATCCACAATGGCAACAAGCTGCTCTTCCGGAGTATCGTGTTTTTGCTGAGCTTTTAATAGTTCTATATGTAACTTGTGAAAGCCATCTAAAGAAATTTCAAATAGAATAGCTTCTTTATTTTCAAAATAATCATACACTACAGGTGCACTATACTCAATAGCATCTGCTATCTTACGCATAGAAAGCGATGCCCAGCCGTCAGTTTTAGCCAACGTAAAAGCAGCCTGCAAAATATTTGCACGGATGGATTCTTTTTCTCGTTGACGGCGTTCATGTAGACCCATGATTTTTATTTACTAACAGCGTTAGCAAAACTACAAACTTTTTACTATAACTTCCAAGGGATATTGTGAGTTTTATGAGTTCGCCTCCTATTGAAAGACAAATTAAGCAAAGGCTGGAAGCTGGAAGAATGGGGCTGGAAGTTGATTTGGGGTAAAAAAATCCATTAATAGAATTTGACTATAACTATTTTTTGGTGGTAAATATCTTCCTCCCTCCAGCTTCCAGCTTCCTTACTCTATTAAAAATAAAATGTCTGTTTCAGAACTCGGCTCAATTAATAAAAGAAATAATTATCTTTGCCGGTAAAGAAATAAAGATATGAATACTCCCTCAAATATGTTGGCATTAGGAACAAAAGCACCGTTTTTTGAACTTCCTAACCCGTCAAAAACGAATGAACTTCAGTCTTTGGATGAGCTGAAAGGAGAAAAAGGTACTTTGGTGATCTTCATGTGCAACCACTGTCCGTTTGTTCTTCATGTGATCGATAAGATCAATGAATTATATGAAGATTATAACGAGCGCGGAATTGAATTCATCGCTATCAATGCTAATGATATTGAAAAATATCCGGCAGACTCTCCTGAAAAAATGATCGAATTCCAGATTGAAAGAAGATTTGATTTCCCTTATCTGTTTGATGAAAGTCAGGCTGTAGCAAAAGCTTACGATGCCGCTTGTACACCGGATTTTTATTTCTTTGATGATAAGCTTGATCTTGTATACAGAGGCCAGATGGATGACTCAAGACCGGGAAATAATAAAGATGTAACCGGAGAAGATCTGATTATTGCTTTTGAAAATCTTTTGGCTGGGGAAGCTCAGGAGGAAATTCAAAGACCGAGTATGGGATGCAATATTAAATGGAAATAATTGCTGGTTACTGATTTATTGAGTTACTGGTTTTTACCCAATAATACAAAGCTGCTCTTTTGGAGTGGCTTTTTTGTTGATCGCAATATAGTTCACCTTTTATCCAAACAGTTTGTCACTCCGTAGGAGTCTTGGCTCAACTGATCTTTTTATTGTAAGTACCTGCGAAATTTTCATAAGTAAGTTGGATTCCTACAGAATGACAAATACGAAAGCATTGTCTATTCATTCACTTTGTCACTCCGTAGGAGTCTAACCCTCATTTTTTATTGTAAGCCCTTACAAAATTTCTGTAACTAAACCTGGATTCCTACAGAATGTACAAACACAACGCTTAGTATAACCGCACGAATTGTTGATAAGAGTCCTGGCAAATTATCAAAAACTTACTTTAGCTTTAATCTCCTTTTCAGTCTTTATATCTATATTGACGTTGCTGTCAGAGTAATTCCTGATAAACTCAGAAGGAGTTTTCCCCGTATATTTTTTAAACATCCTGTTAAAATACGTCACATTATTAAAACCACATTGATAGCTGCATTCCGAAATAGATCTGTCCTGCGCCATCAGCAGGCATGCTTTATTAATTCTGTACCGGTTTACAAACTCTGTAAACGTAATCTGAGTGGCTTTTTTAAAGAAATTGCAGAACGCAGGCAAAGTAAGGTTGGCCAGTTTTGCAACGTTTTCAATATCGATTTCCTTGTCGTAATGATGTTCTACATAGGTGAAGATATTTTCAAGGCGGGTTTTATTTTTTGAAATAATGGTGTAGGGCATGATCTCTTTATTCAACAGATCATAATCTTCACACTTTGAAAGTTCAAAAAGAATTTCCAACAGTAACAAATATCTTTTGTAGCCTTCAGATTCAAGCATCAGCTTCAGTTTGGGAAGCATTACTTTTTTTACTTTATGATGAAAATGAATCCCATATTTAGAAAGTTCCAACAGATTTTTAATAGATCTGGCTTCTACTTCCTGCTGTGGAAACTGAAGGATTTCTTCTTTGAACTGAAGCACAATTTCCTCGTGAGGATCAATAGAATTCAGTCCAAATCCGGAGTGGGGAATATTGGAACCAATTAATACCAGATCTCCATTCGTATAATTACTTTTATGATAGCCTACATGGCGGGTTCCATTCCCGGAAATGACACATACCAGCTCAATTTCGGGATGATAATGGTATTCCCATTTGAATTCTGAAATGGGAGAGTTATTGTGAATGGTACGGAATGAACTCTTTTCATTAGGGATGACCCTTTCAAAAGTAACTTTCATCTAATTAATCATATTTATTCATTAAAAATACTAAATATATTAATATAGTTCAAATATTGATTTACTGTGTTAAATTATCGTTAACAGAAATGCTTCTATCTTAGCCGACAAGAAATAACCTGAATGAAAAATCTTAACATCAAGGCCGTTTTATTTTTAAACTATTTTGTCTTCGCCATTCTTCTGAATTCTGTAGGAACAGTCATTCTACAGGTACAGCAGAATTTTGGGATTTCAAAATCTTCGGCCAGTGTTCTGGAAGGCTTCAAAGATCTTCCGATTGCCATATGTTCTTTCATTCTGGCTTCATTTCTTCCGAAGATAGGAATCAAAAAATCAATGTTGATTGCCTTATTGCTGGTAAGCTGTATGTGTTTTGTAATGCCGTTTACCAATGAGTTCTGGGTTTTTAAATTATTATTTGCGACAGTAGGAGTTTCATTTGCATTAATCAAAATATCGGTTTTTACTTCTATCGGGCTGGTAACGGAAACAGATAAGGAACATTCCAGCTTTATGGGATTTCTGGAAGGATTTTTCATGATCGGGGTATTGGCAGGAAATGTTTTATTCAGCTTATATATTGATGATCACAATCCGAAATCCACAGAATGGCTGAATGTATATTGGGTGTTGGGTGTACTTTCAACTTTATCTTTTTTATTCTTATTCTTTTCAAAACTGAATGAACAGGAAGCTAAAAGTGAGAAAACAGATCTCCTGGGAGATTTAAAAAACAGTGTAAGCTTATTCAGCTATAAAAAAGTACTGAGCTTTTTATTATGTGCTTTCCTTTTTGTACTGGTAGAGCAGAGTTTTCAGACATGGACTCCTACTTTTTATAAAGAAATTTTAAAAGTGCCTACCTCTATGAGTATTCAGGCAGGTGCGGTTTTAGCAGGAGCTTTTGCTTTGGGAAGATTCTTATCAGGATTTTTCTCTAAGAAATTCAGCTGGATCTATGTGGTTTCTTTCTGTGTGGTGGGTTTTGCCATTAGTTTACTGTTGGTTTTACCCCTTACCCATAATATTCATATTGATACGAATACAAACTGGATGAATGCCCCTTTGGTCGTGTATTTATTTCCTTTGATGGGAGGTTTGCTGGCACCTATTTATCCAAGCATTAATTCTGTAATTCTTGCTTCGATTCCGAAATATCTGCACAGTGCAATGTCAGGACTGATCGTTGTTTTCTCAGCAATCGGAGGAACGATAGGTTCTATTATTACAGGTTTTGTGTTTCAGGAGTTCAGCGGACAGCAGGCATTTTACCTTTCCCTGATTCCTCTTTCATTATTGATCACCTCTGCGGTTTTCATGAATAAATTAAAAATTAATCCTAAAAAATAACAATGAGTAATCAGCTTTACATAAAAGAAATTCAAAGTCTGTTTGATGCGGTACAGAGATCTGAAATTTTTGAAGATCAGAAAATGATGACGGATGCAGTTCCTCTGTTTCCCATTGCAAAGATTAATGAGGATTACGAAAAATCCAGAAATACGGAAGGTTTTAACCTGAAAGATTTTGTGATGACTCATTTTGATTTCTTAGGTGCGAGAGTTTCTGTACACAGAGAAGAACAGCTTCCCATTGGGGAACATATTGAAAAGTTATGGGATGAACTGACCCGTACAGCGTATGAAGAAAAAGGAACGCTTTTAAAATTACCAAAGCCGTACATTGTTCCGGGAGGCCGTTTTAATGAATTTTTCTACTGGGACAGCTATTTTATCATGCTTGGATTAAAGGTTTCCGGAAGAGTAGAAATGATGGAAAACATTATTGAAAACTGTTCTTATCTGATATTAAATGTAGGATTTGTCCCGAATGCCAGCAGAACTCATTTCCTAAGCAGATCGCAGCCTCCTTATTTTTCATTAATGCTGGATCTTCTTTTTGAAACCAAAGGAGATAAAGCGATTTATACGAAATACCACGAAACACTGCAGAAAGAATATGCTTTCTGGATGAATGGAGAAGAATGGCTTGAAAACGGATCCAGTGTAAAAAGGGTGGTTAAAACTACAAACGGAGATATTCTGAACCGTTATTATGATGCAGAAAATGCACCACGCCCTGAAAGTTACCTGATCGATATTGAAGACAAGGAGACCGCTTCAGGAGACGAATTTTACAGAAATATAAGAAGCGCCTGTGAATCCGGCTGGGATTTTTCCAGCAGATGGTTTGCAGACGGAGAAAATATACAGACAATAGAAACGCAGAATCTGGCGCAGGTTGATCTGAACTGCCTTTTGTGGCATTTGGAAATGACTTTGGCGAAATCTTCAGCGCTTCTGAATCTGAGTGAAAAAGAAAATTATTTTTCAGAAAGAGCAGCAAACCGAAGACAGATGATCAATACCTATTTCTGGGATGGAAATACTAACAATTATAAAGATTATCACACAAAAAAAAACACAAAAACACCGTCTGAACATATTGCTGCTCTTTACCCTTTATTCCTGGGCATTGCAGATCAGAAGCAGGCTGAGGCTGTTGCTAAAGCTGTTGATGAAAAGTTTCTTTACCAGGGTGGCCTTGTTACCACAACTAAAAACTCGGGTCAGCAGTGGGATCTTCCCAATGCGTGGGCACCTTATCAATGGCTGGGCTTTAAAGCGATGAAAAATTACGGCTTTAATGAGCTGGCAGAAAAAATTAAAAACAACTGGTGTTCCAATGTAGAAAGGGTCTACAAAAATACCGGGAAACTGATGGAAAAATACAATGCATTAGACACAGAAACAATAGCAGGCGGAGGGGAATACCCTAATCAGGACGGATTCGGTTGGACCAATGGAGTGTATTTACAATTACAACAAAACTGAAACTAACAATAAAAAATAAGGCTATGAAAAAAAAATCGATCTTTTTAATCGCCGCAACAGCTACGTTATATTTTAATAATGCTTATGCCCAGGAAACACCGCAGGATTCTGCAAAAGTTTCTTCCATCGATCAGATTGTCATTACAGGAAACTCAAATCCGAAGAAAAAAATAGAATCCAGTACAGCGATTTCTACTTTTAGCTCCAAAGAAATCCAGAAGCAAAACCCGATCAGTGCTGCAGCTTTATTGCAGAGAGTTCCCGGATTTGCTGTGGAAACCTCAGGTGGTGAAGTAGGAAACAACCTTTTTGCAAGAGGGATTCCTTCTGCCGGGGCTTATGAATTTGTACAGGTTCAGGAAGACGGTCTTCCGGTTTTTGAAGACGGAGCGCTTCAGTTTGCTAATGCGGATAACTTTTTCCGTGTAGACAATTCTGTCAACCGTATGGAAGCTTTGAGAGGAGGTTCAGGATCTATTTTTGCTACCAATTCTCCGGGAGGGTTGATTAACTTTATTACCAGAGAAGGAACCAATGATTTCAGAGGGACGGCAAAACTGGAGACAAGTACCTATGGATTGATGCGTACCGATGTTAATCTAGGAGGCGCTTTGGTTCAGGATAAATTGTTTTTCAATGTCGGTGGTTTTTACAGAACAGATGACGGAATCAGAAAAACAGGTTTCAAAGCCAATAACGGCGGCCAGATCAGAATGAACCTGAAATATGTCTTTGATAAAGGCTATGTAAAAGTCTATTATAAAAAACTGGATGACAGAAATACATTCTTCCTTCCGATTCCTTTGATCCAAAACGGAAATAAGCTGAAAGGATTCCCAGGTTTTGATCCTAACTATGGAACATACAGCTACAGAGCCATCAGCCAGCTGAATATTCCACAGGCCGGAGGCGGATTTTTCAACAGAAATCTTGAAGACGGAATCCATCCGAAAGTAGATGTATTGGGTGCTGAGTTTAAATATGACCTTGGGAATAATTTCACGGTTTTAAACAAAACGAGATATACCAATATCAATATGAACTATACGGGAATTTTTCCTGCAGGAGGACCACAAATGGCTGCCGATTTTGCTAAGAGCAACGGAATTACAGGAAATAACTATCAGTATTCATTGGTAGGCAGTGGAGGAGTGGTTGATCCTCAATATGTACAAAAGCTTGGCTTCTGGGCAATTGATAAGCAGATGAATAACTTTGTAAACGATTTACAGTTCAATTATAAATTTGATAAAGGAAATGTTACGGCAGGTTTTTATAAATCCAACTGGAAGTCTCACCAATACTGGAACTGGAGTAATATTCTGACTACAGCATCGGACAGACCTGAATTACTGAATCTGGTAGATACTTCTTTAAGCCCGTCAGATGTTGGATATTCCAAAACATATAACGGTGTTACCAATATGACATTTTTGCAGAGAGATACCCAGACTCAGGGAAGTTTGAATGATCTTTATGTAAACCTGGATTATAATATTACCAATGCTTTAAGTGTGAACGGAGGTCTTCGCTACAGCCATGATTATTACAAAGGAAATTTTGCCAATACAACAAGTGCTAATTTAAATAATTCAGGGTTAACAACGGATGGAACTCACGGTTTCAATACTACAACTGCTGATGATAATATGAGTGTATTGGGAAATAAATACACTTACTGGAATTACAATGTAGATAAAGTTTCCTTTACGTTAGCTGCCAATTATAAGATCAATAGAGAAAATGCTGTGTACGCCCGTTTCTCCAATGGTTTCAGATCTCCGAATGAAGAAGCTTATTACAATTATTTCTCCAATCCAAACCCTGATAAACCGTTAAAATCTGTAACAACGAACCAATTGGAGGTAGGATATAAATATTACTCGCGTACTTTTGATATCGCAGTGATTCCGTTCTATTCTACCTTGAAAAATCTTTCATTTACGGATGTTTTCTCTGATGGTAAATCCGAAAATACTTTTGCCAATACCAAAAACTATGGAGTTGAAGTGGAAGGTTTCGTCCGTTTGTTCAATAATATTTTAGAAGTAACATTCAATGGGACCATTCAGAGTCCAAAATATAAAAACCTTGAGGCCGGAAGCGTGCTTGAAGGAAATGTGGTAAGAAGAATGCCTAAATTTTTCTTCAATATTTCACCGGCTGTCAATATTACCAAATCATGGAGAGCATATGTAAGTATGAATTATTATGGAAAACGTTTCCAGGATGAGCTGAATAAGCAAACCTTGCCTTCTTTCACAGAATTTGGAGCGGGAATGTCTTACCAGTTAGGAAGAATACGTTTTGCAGTGGATGGAACCAATATCTTTAATACCATTGGAATCACAGAAGGTGACCCAAGAGCAGGTTCTCCAAACGGAGACGGAATCATCATGGCCAGACCTATTATGGGAGCTGCCGCCAGAGCCTCAATCACATTGGATTTCTAAATTCTATTTCTTTATAACAGCAAAACCGTCAGAATTTCTGACGGTTTTGTATTTTTTATCATTACTGTCCTATAAAAAGTATAGATACATTGAAAATATCAATATTTAGGATATGAATTAACAGTTAGCTTTGGAGCTGATTTGATCCCGTCGGGATCTACTGTGAGTAGAAAAAATGAAATCGCTGTAAAATAAAGCTCCGGAGGAGCGATCTGTTAATGATGTTTTAATTAAATCGGACAAGAATGATTTTTATATTAAGTGTCAGATCTAAGTTTGATTCAAGACATTTACACGACTCTCAAATCCTAAAATCCTCCGACCCTTTTACTTCAAAAACGGATTGTACTGTTTCTCAAAACCAATCGATGTAGGATTTCCATGTCCTGAGAAAACCTGGGTATCATGATCTAAAATAAAAAGTTTCGATTTAATTCCTTCAATCAGCTGCTCATAATTTCCTTTATACAAATCTGTTCTTCCGATACTGCCTTCAAAAAGAACATCACCCGAAATCATGAATTTCTGATTGTTATTATGATACACCACACTTCCCGGAGAATGTCCCGGAACATGATAAATTTTAAACTTTTCGCCATCCAGATCAAGTTCGTCCCCTTCCTTGATGTACTCTACATCCACTTTTACAGGATTGATCTGCACTCCGAATCTCATACCACTCGCCTGAAGCATATCCAGCACTTCCTGATCTTCCTGATGCATATTGACAGGAACATTGAATTTGTCAAAAGCCCACTGAAGTCCCAATACATGATCAATATGAGCATGGGTTAAAAGAATTTTCTGAATCTTCAGTTCTTTCTCTGTGATAAAATGATCAATAGCCTGAGTTTCCTGAGCATTCATATTTCCCGGATCAATTAACCAGGCATTTTTATTTTCGTTATAGATGATATAAGTATTTTCACTCGCAAAGTTGAATACGAAACCTTGAATCTGAAGCATATCTGAATATTTTTTATTCAAAAATACGATATTATTAAGAAAATGGCTATTTTTCGTTATCTTCGTCATAATGAAAACTTTGCGAATACTCTTACTATCTTTGGGCGGACTGGTCTTTGGACAAAATATCCAAAGTGTTCAGCTGTTCAATCCTCAGACCAACGATGAAACCCCTGTAATTAAAATTGGTGAACAATTGGTTTTAGGCTTTGATGATCTTACAAACGGCAGTCAGATCTACAGATATACCTTCAAACATTATGACAGAAACTGGAATGAAGATAACCTGTTTTTTACAGAATTTGCTACCGGGAGTATGAATGCACTGCTGGACCAGTTTCAGTATTCATTCAATACATTACAGGCTTATACCCACTATAAACTTGTTTTCCCGAATGATAAAATCCAGCTGAAAGTCTCAGGGAATTATGAACTGATTGTCTATAAAGATTCGGCAGACGAGCCTCTTTTCAAAAAGAGATTTTATCTGGTAGAAGATGTAACGTCTGTAGGGCTGAATATTTCAAGATTTGCAGATGCAAAAAATCCCAATGCTAACCAGAGGGTAGAAGTGAATGTTTCTCCGAAAGGCAGAGATATTTCTTCCAATGTTAATTCAATTACCATGAATGTGATGCAGAATAACAACCCGAATATGGTGATTTCCAATCTTAAACCGAGCAGTGTTTTAGGAAATCAGGTTTTGTTCCAGCAGATGAATCTTGTTTTTCCGGGAGATAATGAGTTTTATTATTTCGATAATAAAAATATGAATATGGCCGCGGATATGGTGCGTGCTACCGAAATAAAAGATGATGTGAACCAGACGTATCTTCATCCGGTATGGGCGTTCCCTTTAAATTATCAGTATCAGCCGGATGTGAATGGAGCATGGTATTACAGAAGAAATGATTTAGGTAGAGAAAGAGATGCCGAAAGAGAAGCTGACTATTCATGGGTACATTTCTATCTGGATTCTGATCCTGTGGATAAAGAAATTTATGTGCTGGGAGGATTTAATAATTATAAACCCAGCAAGGAAAATCAGATGCAGTATGATGCATCCACCAGACAATATGTAGCGAAAATATTCCTGAAACAAGGATTTTATAACTATGTATTGGCAACTAAAGAAGGAAATGGTTCTCTCAACTTTGGAGAAATAAACGGTAATTTCTGGCAGACGGAAAACCTTTATCAGGCCTTTCTTTATTATGCACCATTCGGAAGAAATTATGATGGTTTAATGGGATATGGAGAATTCAGAACACCAATTGCCAACAAAAGGTAAATAGTTGTAAAATATACATATAAAATAGGACTGCCTCTTGAGGTAGTCCTATTTTTGTTCATGTTGAAAATAATTAATCAATTAAATCTTATAGTAAGGTTGATTTTTTACAATATAATGCACTACATAGTGAAAAAAAAATAATTCACAAAATTTTGATTTTAATTAAATATTTTAACATAAAATTAATATTACAGAAAAATTTTGTTTAAATATTTTTCTTTGTTTTAAAATCATTATTATGTTTTCTTTATTGATTTATAATATCAATTGAATTTTATTCATTGTTTATCTTGTTTTATTGTTAAAAGTTTATAAATTCGTTTCCACAATCAACTATAATTAATATGAAAACGAAATTTATCTTAGTAGCAAGCGTTGCTGCATGCTCTTTTGTCTTTGGGCAAAATACACCATCAAAATTGGTTCCGGGTAAAAGCGGACTACATGCTGAATTTATGAGATTTGAAAAAAATGCACCTGCTTACCAGGGAAGCCCTGTTTTATTTGACGAAGCGTCTCAGAGACTTTCTGCGGGGCAGGCTCGTAAACTAGGCCTGGAAAAAGATGCATTAGGTTTTGAAACTCAAAGATTTCAACAGACCGTTAATGATATTCCTGTAGAATATGGAATGATGGCGGTACAAACAAAAGACGGTAAAATTGTAGGACAATCAGGAAAATGGATTATTAAAATTCCGAAAGGTCTCGACAAAACTGCCAGTCTTGCTGAAAATGCTGCTTTACAGAACGCTTTGTCTTTTGTAGGTGCAGAATCCTATAAATGGAAAAATAAAGAAGAAGAGGATTTTCTTAAAAAAGAAACCGGTGATCCCAACGCAAGCTATGCCCCAAAAGGTGAATTGGTGTATTATTCAAATCCTGATGATGACAAGCTTAATGATTTAAGGCTAGCCTATAAATTTGATATCTATGCCGAAAAACCATTAAGCAGACAATATGTTTTTGTGGATGCTAAAAATGGAAAAGTACTGGGAGTAGATGCTATCATCCATGAAGTGAACACACCGGGAACAGCAGTTACAGGATATAGCGGAACCCGCAATATCACTACAGATTCTTATAACGGAAGTTACCGCTTAAGAGAAACAGGAAGAAATGGGGGAACTTCAGTGGAAACCTATAATCTGAAAAAGGGAACCAGCTATGCCTCTGCGGTAGACTTCACAGATACAGACAATAACTGGAATAATGTCAATACCAATAAAGACCAATATGCTACCGATGCCCATTGGGGAGCCGAAATGACCGTGGATTATTTTTACACAAAATACGGACGCAAGAGTATTGATAATAATAATTTCGCTATTAAATCTTATATACACTATTCTACCAACTATTTTAATGCATTTTGGGATGGTTCCAGAATGACTTATGGTGATGGAAGCTCAGCAACAAATGGCGGAAAACCTTTAACAGCTATAGATGTATGCGGCCACGAAATTACACACGGGCTAACTTCTAAAACAGCTAATCTTGCTTATCAGAGAGAATCCGGAGCGTTAAATGAAGGCTTCTCAGATATCTTTGGAAATACCATTGAGCGTTGGGCGAGACCTACACAGGCAAGCTGGACACTGGGAGAAGATTTCAATTATGTAATCAGAAATATGGCTAATCCTAATGCATACAGCCAGCCGGATACCTATATGGGAACCTACTGGAAAACAACTACCACTTCCGGTTGTGTTACTCCAAGCCAGTCTAATGACTATTGCGGGGTGCATACCAATTCAGGAGTACTTAATTTCTGGTATTATTTGTTAGTAACAGGAGGATCAGGTACGAATGATAAAGGATTTGCCTATAATGTTTCCGGAATCGGACTTGATAAGGCAGGTGCTATTGCCTACAGAACATTGACAACTTATCTGACATCTTCTTCTACGTATGCGAATGCAAGAACGTATTCTATTCAGGCGGCTACTGATTTATACGGAGCAGCCAGCAATGAAGTGACTCAGGTTAAAAATGCATGGAATGCTGTAGGTGTAGGAGGTGGAACTTCTCCTGCAGGAAAAGTGGCAGCAGCACAAACAGCGTTGTATACCATTAGCCCGAATCCTGCAACAGACAGATTTACCATCAACTTTGAAGGAAAATCAGGAAAAGGAATTGTAGAACTGGTAAGCCTGACAGGCAAGAAAGAAATTTCTGAAAAAGTTGAAATTGCTGATGGCGTAAATAAACTTAACATCCAGCTACCTGCCAATATTCTTCCGGGAGTATATATTGTACTGGTAAACGGAGAAAAAGCAGGAAACCTGATTAAAAAATAATTCAATCAAATTTTTAATATATTCAACGAAAAGGCCGCAAGAATTAATCTGCGGCCTTTTGTATATTCTGAGTAAAGAAGATTATACCAAATAGAAATCATTCAGTTTTTCTTCACAAAGTGTTTTTACCACTTCAATCCATCGGTCTTCATCGTTCAGACATGGAATATAATGGAAGTTTTCGCCGCCGCCATGCATGAACTGTTCTTTTCCTTCTACTGAAATTTCTTCCAGTGTTTCAAGACAGTCGGAAACGAAAGCCGGGCATACAATAGCCAGGTTTTTGATCCCTTTTTTACCAATTGTTTCCAATGTTTCGTCCGTGTAAGGTTCAATCCATTTATCTTTTCCTAATCTAGACTGGAAAGAAACAATCGTTTTCTCTTTAGGTAAATTCAATTTGTCAATAACAAGCTGTGTTGTTTTATAACATTGATGACGATAGCAGAACTGATGACTTGGATTATCCTCTCTGGAACAGCAGTCGTTAAGATTACAGGTCTTTGTAGGATCTGTCTTATAAATATGTCTCTCAGGAACTCCGTGATAAGAAAACTGCAGTGCATCGAAATTTTCAGGAAGCTTTTCTTTAATGCTTTCTGCCAGGCAGTTAATATAAATATCCCTGTTGTAGAAAGGCTGAATATAATTAATTTTTACACCAGGAAACTTCTTTTTTCTTACTTCTTCGGCTTTCTCAATGACCGTTTCCGTAGTACTCATTGCATACTGGGGATATAAAGGAAAAAGAACGATTTCCGTGACTCCCTGATCAACCAGTTTCTGAATACCAGTTTCAATGCTTGGCTGCGCATATCTCATCCCTATTTCCACCGGAACATCTACCACTTTTTGCAGCTTTTTTTGAATCTGTTCAGTGATGACAATCAGTGGTGAACCCTTATCTGTCCAAACCGTTTTATAGGCTTCAGCAGATTTTGCAGGTCTTGTTTTCAGGATAATTCCCTGTACAAGAAGGGCACGGAAGATCCAACGGTAATCAATCACCCTTTCATCCATCAGAAATTCATCAAGATATTCCTTTACGTCGTTTACAGAAGTAGATCTCGGTGATCCGAGGTTGACTAGTAAAATTCCTTTCTTATTCAATATTCTAAATTTTAATTATGAAACAGAAGTTCTAAAATCTGTTACTAATTTTGATACTATGGCAAAGGTATTACTTTCCAGTAAGCCATTGCTTTCAAATTTGCCTTTTATTCCTTTTATTAATGTCTGATGTTTATCATCCGCTATGGCTCCGAGAGTTTTTAAAATCAATAACAACTCTTCGTGTCCTTTTTCTCCGCTGGCGGAAGCAGTGATCACAGCAACGGGCTTTTCAGAAAATACTGTTGTGGAAACGCACCACTCCAATAGATTTTTTAATCTTCCGGGAATACTGAAAATATATTCCGGTGTGGAAAATATCACCCCTGCTGAGTTGTTAATAGCCTCTCTGATCTTCAGAACTTCTTCCGGAGTATCATTATCCGTTACTGCGGCATCAAAATGTGGAAGGACAGAAAGATCAGCATATAACTGAAAGTCTGTATCGCCTGTCTTTTCCAGTACCTGTTCCATCAGTTTCTGATTGCTGGAATTTGCTGAAGCACTTCCAATAATCACTACAATTTCCTTTCCGGGAGGCATTTCGGTAGTTTTTATCCGTTTACAGCTTCTACTCTTTCTACCAAATCCGGAACGAATTGTTTTAAAATATTTTCAATTCCGTTTTTTAAAGTAGCAGTAGAACTTGGGCAGCCGGAGCATGCACCCTGAAGAAGCATTTTTGCGGTTTTATTTTCCTGATCATATTCCATCAGAGAAATTTTACCCCCATCATTTTCTACAGCAGGAGCTACATATTCATTTAAAATGTCAGAAATTTTCTGCTCATCCTCAGTATAATCTCTGTTAATAATTTTCTCAACAGGATTTTCATGTTTCTGAGGTTCTATTTTTGCAATTTCTCCTCCGTTCTGAAGATATTCGGCGATAAGCGCACGAACAGTCATCATTACCTGATGCCACTCAACAGAATTATCTCTTGTAACGGCTACAAAATTGTCCGAAATGAAAACTTCCGTTGCAAAATCAAACTCTTTAAAAATAGCCAGTGCCAAAGGAACTTCTTCAGCCGCTTCTTTCGATTTTACTTCCACAAAACCATCCATCAGTAATTTGCTTGAAACAAATTTCATTACATTGGGATTCGGAGTCATTTCAGCATAGATCTGATACATTTCTTTTTTCTTCTGAAGATAAATTCTCGGGTTGGCCAGTAATTCATCCTCAATCACATTTTTCAGGCTTTCAGCAACATGTTCCCATTCTATGGTATCCTGTTTAGCCACAGCTACAAAATTAGCTGTAATGAAAACTCTTTCCACAAAAGGATAGTTGAAAAGTTCCTGTGCCAAAGGAATTTCTGAAATATCTGAATTTCTGTCCAGTTCCAAAGACCCGGGGATGAGATTGTAATCTGCTACAAATTTCATCACTTTTGGGTTTTCAGTAGGTTCTATAAGTACGGTACGCATTTTTTCGTTAAATTTGAGATACAAAAATACGCATTAGAAGTTAGAAGCTGAGTATTGAGAGTTAGATTTTTGCTATCACTGTAATTTAGAAGTTAGATATCAGAAAAGATAGTATATTTTAATTTTCGTATTGGCCCGTTTTCAAATTTTCAAATTAATATTATGGCACTAATAAAAGAACTTTTAGGAAAAGCACCACAGATTGGAGAGAATACATTTTTAGCAGAAACTGCTACTATTATTGGCGATGTTACAATGGGAAAAGACTGCAGTGTCTGGTATAATGCAGTGATCCGAGGGGATGTGCATTACATCAGAATGGGTGACAAAGTGAATGTTCAGGACAATGCAATGCTGCACTGTACGTATCAGAAATATCCTTTGAATATCGGGAACAATGTTTCTATAGGTCATAATGCCATAGTTCATGGATGTACCATTAAAGATAATGTACTTATCGGGATGGGAGCTATTGTGATGGATGATTGTCTGGTAGAAGAAAACTCCATTGTGGGAGCAGGTTCTGTAGTGACTCAGGGAACGCACATTAAATCCGGAGAAGTCTGGGGAGGAGTTCCTGCAAGAAAAATCAAAGATATCAATGCGCAGTTACTGGAAGGAGAAGTGAACAGAATTGCAGATAACTACGTGAAATATTCATCATGGTATAAAGAGAATGTGAAGGATCATCAGTTTTAGGTTGTCTGGTGAATAATGAATCGTCAATTCGCTGCGCTTGTCAATTTTGAAAGTTTGCATTTCACTATTCACTTGCGAAGCAAAATTCACCATTGATCTATTTAAAATAAATATAAAAGCTCTGTTCTGAAACAGAGCTTTTTCGATTTGATATAGAACCTTTGCTTTATTGTTAATTATTGTCCGGTGTAATAAGTCTGATCTTGCCATTGACACATTTGACAGACGTAGGCGGCGTGATCATCATACAGTCAGACGTAATATTATACTTTTCATTAAAAGCTTTCACTTTATCCGTATACTCATTCACTCTTTGCAGGAAAGTCTCTTCTATTTTCTTAGGATAGGCAATGTATTGCTGAGGGCCGCCACAGGATTTTGACCCCATAGGAGCAAATGTCCATTCACTGGCATCCGTACATTTTTCTCCCGATACTTCAGATTCAATGGAAGCTTTTAATCTATCCAGCTGTGCCTGTTCGTATTTCTGACTTTCTGCGTCAGCAGGCCTGTCTGCAATATCAATAGGAAGATTGGTATTGGCATTCTTTGATGTATTACATGAAACCAATGTTAATGTAGTACACAGTACTATTGCCGGAATATGAAAGAGTAATTTTTTCACAATAAACGTTTTCTTTTTTATAATTTTTCAAAACTTATGCCAAGGTAAGAAATTCAAATTCATTTCCGTATTTTTGACGAAGATGAATAATCATTTTTTTGACTTAATAGAATATACGAACAGAAGCGTTTTTTTAACCGGGAAAGCCGGAACAGGAAAGACGACATTTCTTAATGACTTTGTAAGGCGTACCAAAAAAAAGCATATTGTGGTGGCTCCCACGGGAATTGCTGCCATTAATGCAGGTGGAGTAACAATCCATTCCATGTTTGGGCTGCCGTTAAGAACCTTTCTTCCCACTACAGAAAGGATAGATACCAGTTTGGCCAATAATATTGCCGATCTGATGCCTCATTTCAAATACCGCAAAGATAAACTGAAACTTCTGAGAGAGGTTGAAATCATTATTATCGATGAGGTTTCAATGCTGAGAGCTGATGTTCTGGATATGATGGATTTCTCTTTGAGATTCATCAGAAGAAATAATCAGAGATTTGGAGGGGTACAGATGCTTTTTATAGGAGATTTGTTTCAGCTTCCTCCGGTGGTAAGGGATGAGCATATCCTGAAAATGTATTACAATTCACCCTTCTTTTTTGACAGCCATGCCATTAAGGAAATTCCTATTGTTACCATTGAACTGACGAAAGTATACAGACAATCTGACGAAGAGTTTCTGGAAATTCTGAATGCGATCCGTGACGGCGATGTGGATAATATAGATTTTAATCATCTCAACGAAAGGTATGATCCTGACTTTGATATGGGAAAAGAATCCTATGTGTATCTGTGTTCTCACAACAAAATGGCAGATGAGATTAATCAGGAAAAATTAGCTGAAATAAAAGTTGATCCTCAGATTTATGAAGCTAAACTGGTAGGAGACTTTAAAGAGAACCAGTTTCCTAATGACCAGTTTCTGGAACTGAAAATAGGAGCCCAGATTATGTTTATCCGAAATGATATTTCCGGAGAAAAGAAATATTTTAACGGAAAGCTGGGCGAGATTATCGGGTTGGATGAAAATGAAATCCGTGTTGTTCTGGATGAAAGTGAAAGGGAAATTGTGGTAAAAAGAGAAACCTGGGAACAGAAAAAATATTTCCTTGATACGGATAAAAATATCAAAGAAGAAGTGCTGGGAAGTTTCGAACAGTTTCCTATCAAATTAGCATGGGCGGTTACCATTCACAAAAGTCAGGGATTAACATTTGATAAAGTCATTATTGATGCCGGGAAAAGTTTTACTGCCGGTCAGGTGTATGTGGCTTTATCCCGCTGCAGAACACTGGAAGGGATTGTTTTGAAGTCAAAAATTACTCCTGAAGTTATTTTCAAAGATAACAGGATTTTGCATTTCCACACGGATACCATTGCCAATGATCATGTTGAAGCAATTCTGAATCAGGAAAAATATGATTACAGCATCAGAAAAGTATTGCGTACATTAGACTGTACATGGTTTTTGAAAGAAGTGGAAGAGTGGAATAATCTTTCTATTGTCACTAAAAATATTGATCATGTTAAAACCAAACAGCTTTATCTTCAGTTGAAACATGAAGCGGTCAATCTTGGGAAAATTTTTGAGAAGCTGGAACGTATCATTTTTCAGAAGGTTAATCATTTTATTGAACAAAAAGAAGAATGGTCCGAAATTGAAAGCAAATCAAAAGGAGCTGTCAACTTCTTCTTTACAGAAATCAGAAATAAAATTTTCGATCCTTTAAAAGAATTTTATGCTGAAATAAAAGGTGCAAAAGGTTTAAAACAATATAACGAAGAATTTAAAAACTGGCTTGAAGACATTGAAGAGTATCTGAACAGTCTGAGAGATATTCACTTACTGGAAACGAAACTTTTAGATGAAAAGAATGATAAGGAAATCAATCTTAAAATTGCTAAAGTTCCGTCTCAGGTTTTAACATTCCAGTTGTTTGAACAGGGAAAAACCATCGGAGAAATTGCCTTGGAAAGAGGTTTAGTAAAAGAAACTGTTATAGGGCATCTTGCCAAATTTGCAGAACAGGGATTGCTGGACATCGCCAGAGTCATTACTTCAGACAAGATCAAAGCTTTTGAAGATGAATTCTACAAAAATCCACACGAAACTTTAACCGAGTGGAAGAATGCACTGCCAAGTCATTTTGAATTTAACGAAATCAGGATTTTAATTAATCACTATAATTATAAAAAAGAAAAGAACTCGTAAGAGTTCTTTTTTTGATTAATAAGCGATTCTTAAAAATTTAAGGATACATCGCATTGATAGTATTGATATCTCCGGTTGTGAATCCGGTTCTGTTATAAGTAAAATTGCTGTTATCAGCTCTGGTAATCGTTGGTAACCCATTTTTAGAATAAGAGGTTGGCCAGTACATCATCACAGAATTAATATTGAATGGCCCTATATCTGTTCCGGAATTATAGATATTGAAGTTATAAGATTGTCCGTTTTGGATATTGTTCCACAGGATTTTTACATATTGATCTCTGTCTTTACGCGTATGCTCATGGTAAAGTCCTACCGTATGTCCCATTTCATGAATCACTGATCCTACAGAAATGTACTGATCCAGAGAAACCGTTTGTTTTCCGCCCCGATATCCTATATGAGCCCAACCATCCGATCCTGATGAGCTTCCGAAAATAAATTCAACATAATTGGACTGATTGGTACGGTAGATCCACTGAGTATTGGTTTTATTATTATACTCGCTGATCGCAGAGTTGATTTTATTGACATTGATAGAACCCATATTGCTGGCAATGGTATAATAAATTTTACCATTGGGCCATCTTGAATAGCTGGCACCCCCTTTATTAACTTCATTTCCTTCGGATAACTGTTTATCAGTAAGAATAATATCTTCCTGGAAAAAATTCATTCCGTTTTTTCTTTCATAGGTAATTTCCTGGCCGTTCAATTGTCCCTTTTTTACATTGTCTGCGTTGAAGGCATTCGTTTGTGCTTCGGAAATAATTTCTTCATTGTTCTTACTGCAAGAGGAAAATGTAGCAGCAATAAGAAAACTCATAAAGACAGTTTTTCCTGTCAGCATCTGCTTACAGAACAGGCTGTTTGTTTTTTTGTTCATATTAAAGTTTTTAAAAATTTGGTATACGAATATAATAAATATGTCTCTTTTTATTGAATTGTTTTTGTTGAAATACATTTTTAATATGATTATTTAATTTTAAAATCATATAGACAAAACGATGTATACAAAAATTTTATTCCAATAGTTTTTCCCTGAACTGATCAATTGTTTTTATTAATTACAAAAAGTAACTAATGAGGTTTTTATGTTTTAAATTTGCCTTGTTTTTCAACTAAAGAAAAATTAACATCATAACATGAAAAATTTTGAAATTTCTGTTTTAGATCTTGCACCGGTAAAGCAGGGCAAAAGCATTCATGATACTTTTCAGGACTGCTTATCACTAGCCAATCACGCTGAAAATTTACATTATAAAAGATTCTGGCTGGCGGAACACCACAATATGGAAAGTATTGCCAGTTCAGCAACCTCTGTTTTAATAGGTTTCATCGCCAACGGAACGAAAAAAATCAGAGTAGGTTCAGGAGGGATTATGCTTCCGAATCACAGTTCTCTGATTATTGCAGAACAATTTGGTACTCTGGAATCTCTGTTTCCGGGAAGAATTGACCTTGGTTTAGGAAGAGCTCCGGGAACGGACGGACTCACAGCACAGGCTTTGGGAAGAAATCCTGCGATTATTAATGAACAGTTCCCAAGACAAATTCTCGAACTTCAAAGGTATTTTTCAAAAGAAAATTCGGATGCAATGGTTCGTGCCATTCCGGGAGAAGGGCTGGATATTCCATTATATATTCTGGGATCAAGTACAGACAGTGCGTGGCTGGCTGCGGAACTTGGTTTGCCTTATGCATTTGCAGGACATTTTGCTCCTGAGCAGATGGAAATGGCTTTTAAAATCTACAGAGAGCATTTTGAACCGTCAAAATATCTGGATAAACCTTATATCATTGCCTGTGTTAATGGCGTAGCAGCTGAAACTTCTGAGGAAGCTCATAAAATCGCGACGACTTTATTCCAGGCATTCATCAATATTATAAGAAACGACAGAAAACCTTTTGCTCCACCGGTGGATGATATGGATGAAATCTGGTCACCGATGGAAAAATCCATGGTGTTGCAGAAACTGAGATATACTTTTATTGGAGATCAGTCCGAAATTCAGGAAAAGCTTACAGATTTTCAGGAAAGATTCCAGGTAGATGAACTGATGATCAATTCACATATCTACGATCATCAGAAAAGATTGAGATCTTACGAGATTTTCAGAGAGGCGGCTAACTCCTTATCCAAAGCTTAATAAACCATTCATAATTAGTTGGCAGATGCTTATTTTTATGAGTATCTTTGCAAAAATAAAAAGTAAAAATGTCCGATATTAAATTAAATACTATTCCAGAGGCTATTGAAGACCTTAAAAATGGTAAAATAATCATAGTAGTAGATGATGAAGACAGAGAAAATGAAGGCGATTTTCTTTGCGCTGCAGAACTGACAACGCCGGAAATTATCAATTTTATGGCCCTTCACGGAAGAGGGCTGATCTGTATGCCGCTTCCGGAAAAAAGATGTGATGAACTTGGCCTTGAGGTAATGGTAAGCAGAAGCAGTGATCCTAAAGAAACGGCTTTTACTGTATCAGTAGACCTTTTAGGAAACGGAACATCTACCGGAATTTCTGCAGGAGACAGAGCAAAAACTATTTTAGCACTGATGGATGAGAAATCCAAACCTACAGATTTTATGAGACCTGGTCACATTTTCCCGCTTCGTGCAAGAAAAGGTGGTGTATTGAAAAGAGCCGGACATACTGAGGCTGCCATTGATCTTACACATTTAGCAGGTTTGAAAGAAGGAGGAGTGATCTGTGAGATCATGAATGAAGATGGTACCATGTCCCGTCTGCCTGAACTTCACGCTTTTGCTCAAAAGCATAACATGAAGATCGTTTCTATCGAAGATCTGATCCACTATCAGCTTAAAAAAGGAAATCTGGTAGAAAGACTTGAAGAGAAAAAAGTAAAAACGCATTACGGTGATTTTGATTTTTATGCTTTCAGAGAAACGTCCAATGATCAGATCCACTTTGCATTGACAAAAGGAGCATGGACAGTAGATGAGCCTGTTTTGGTAAGAGTACAGTCTTCAGATTCTTATTTTGATGTATTGACCAGATTAAATAATGGTGAGAAACCGCTATTGGAAAAGGTAACCAATATGGTAAATGAGGCAGGAAAAGGCGCTATTATTTTCATCAACAACGTTTCTAATTCTGAAAATACGTTGAGAAAACTTCAGCAGTTCCTGAACTATCAGGACGGCCAGGAGCAGCATCCTACACTGGCGTACAATTACAGAGATTATGGAATCGGAACGCAGATCCTGAAGAATTTAGGAATCAATAAGTTCAAAGTAATTACTCAAAACCCTAATATCAAACCTCAGGTTGGAGGATATGATGTAGAGGTTACTGAAATGGTACAATTGTAAAAAATGAACGGGCAGTAGTGAATTATTTTCGCAATAAATAACTGCTTGTAATACAAAATATAAGGTTTAGGATTTTTCTAAACCTTTTTATTTTTTAAACGATGACTGAGTCCTTAAAGAAACATATCCGGGAATATATTGATATTTCAGACGAAAAGCTTGAAAAATACTGTAGTGCCTTCATGCTTCGGAAAATAAAGAAAAAAGAATTTCTTTTAAAAGAAGGGGAGATCTGCGAATTTGAAGGATTCGTGGTAAGCGGATGTTTTAAAGTTTTTCATACCCATCATAATGCAGCCGAACAGATATTGTATTTTGGAATTGAAAACTGGTGGATCTCCGATATTGATAGTTTTGTGAATCGTATTCCTTCAAAGCTCAATATTCAGGCGCTTGAGGATAGCGAGATTCTTCTTATTCCCAAAAATGAAAAAGAAGAATTATATGCTGAAATGCCGGAGATTGAAAGATTAATGAGACTTAAGTTTCAAAAATCAATAATAGCATTGCAGCGTAGAATTATTGATAATCTAAGCAAGCCTTCAGATGAACGTTATGTTGAGTTTTTAAAAGATTATCCACAGACAGCACACCGTCTTACCAATATTCAGATTGCGGCCTATCTGGGAGTAACACCGGAATTTATAAGCAGAATCCGGAAGAAAATTGTCAGTAAAAGCTGATGGCTGAAAAATAAAAAGTCCCGAAAGTTTATCTGTAAACGCTTTCGGGACTTTTCTATGTCAGATAAAGATCTATTTTAGTTTAATGTAATTCCGTCAAAATTTCGGAAGCCATTCAGAAAATCTTTTACCATCATCCTTTTTTTACCTTCCAGCTGAAGTTCCAAAGGATAATAGATTCCGTCCTGAGTATAGATTTTAAATTCATTTTTAGAAATATCGAGACTTCCGGCTGGTTTTCCGTGATCAGAAAGTTCAAATTTCCCTCCGAATATTTTTAATCCTTTTTCTTCGTTTTCAATTTTTAAAGTGGTGAAAGCTGCAGGATAAGGGGACATTCCCAGAATAAACTGATGAACGGTTTTTGAAGGCTGTTCCCAATTGATTCTCGTATCTTCTTTAAAAATTTTATAAGCGTTTTTAGGATATTCTACGTGTGGCTGGGGCTTTTCTTCAATAGCATTTTCAGCAAGACCATCCAGTGTCTTAACAACAAGTCCTGAACCCATTTCCATCAGTCTGTCGTGAAGGCTTCCCGCATTTTCATCCGGTAAAATTTCTATTTCCTGCTGAAGAAGAATATTTCCTTCATCAATTTTTTCATTAATAAAGAAAGTAGTGGCTCCGGTTTTTTCTTCTCCATTGATTACTGCGTAATTAATAGGAGCTGCACCTCTGTAGTCGGGAAGTAATGAAGCATGAAGATTGAAGGTTCCCATTTTAGGCATTTCAAAAAGTACCTTAGGCATCATTCTGAACGCTACCACTACAAAGACATCAGCTTCCAGTTTTTTAAGTTCTTCCAGAAACTCTGGATTTCTCAACTTTTCCGACTGGAAAACAGGAATATTGTTTTCTTCTGCATAGATTTTTACCGGTGATTGGTGAATTTTCTGTCCTCGTCCGCTTGCTTTATCAGCCACAGTTACTACACCTACCACCTGATGGTGAGATTGATGGATGGCCTCCAGAGAAGTTTTTGCAAACTCAGGAGTCCCTAAAAAAACGACTTTCAATGATTTCATGCTGCAAAGATAAGTTTTTGATCTGAGAGTCGGAAGATATTGGAGTTAGAGGGTAGGAGAGTTTGAGAGTAGGAGATTTAGGCAGGTTGAGATCATAATGTTTATCATTACTCATTACTCATTACTCATTGCTCATGATTAAGCGCATATGTTCTGAAGTTGAGCATTCTTACTTTTCCTGAATCCAAAAGGAAGATAAGGTTTTCCAGTATATTTTCTTTGGAATGATAGCTGAGCTGGATAGACAGTTCTTCAATAGTAGCTGATTTTTTAGCTAATAAATTAATGATCTGCTGGGAGATATTTTTTCCAAAGATAGACTGCTTATTTTTTTCACATACAGAACACTGGCCACAGTTTTTTGAATTTTTTTCACCAAAGTAGGCCAGGATAAGTTTCATTTTACAGTAGTCATTATTTTCCACATAAAACTTCATCTCTTCCCATTTCTGAATTTTGTTTCTCTGAATATGTTCAAATAGTTTCCAGTAAGCACTATTTACTGCCCTTTCATCGCGGGGTTTCAGGAATTTAATACTGGCTAGTGCTCCATCTATATATTCAAGATAGTTCTTTTGCTGAAATTCTTTCAGCCGTTCTTTGATCAAAGGAACACTGATGTTGATTTTGTTGCTTAGCTGCTGTTCACTGAACATTACTTTGTGGGTTGTAATCCCTGATATGTTACGGAAAAGAAGCTCTATAAAATAGGCGTCCTTTTGTGGCAGCAGGTCTATCTCATCAGCTTTGATAAACAGCTCGATTGAAGACAGGCTTTTGTAATCATTATAGTAGACAATTTCCTGGTTATGGAGAAAATTGAGTACATTGCTGATCTTGGCTTTCGACAGTTTGGTGAAATTCTGTATACTAAGATTATTCAGTTGAAATGTTTTTTCCGGAAGCTCAAATTCTGCTACCTGAAAAATAGAGTAGAGGTAGCTAATGATCTTCAAAAACTCAGCTTTGTTTGGGGTCTGATTTTTTAAAACCTGATCAAAATTAAGAAGTTCCTGTTTATTCCAGAGCATGAAAGCAAAACTGTCTTTTCCATCTCTTCCTGCCCTCCCGATCTCCTGATAATAATTTTCCAGAGATGCAGCAGGGGAATAGTGAATGACAAAACGAACATTGTCTTTATCGATACCCATTCCAAAGGCATTGGTAGAAACAAGAACATGATTATCGCTGTTATTCCAAAGATTCTGTCTTGCATTCTTTTCTTTGGTTGTCAGGCCGGCATGAAAATAATCCACATTTTTCAGTTGATTTTTCTTCAGAAATTCTGCCAGCAATTCTGCCTCTTTTCTTGTTCTTACATAGACAATTCCGGAGTCATTGCTGTATTTTAAAATATCAAAAACACGCTGAAATTTATCAGCTACTTCATCAGTAAAGATTTTAATGTTCTCTCTTTTGAAACTTTTTTGAAAAACAAAAGGATTTTTCAGTTCCAGTTTATTTTTGATTTCTTCAAGCACTTTTGGGGTTGCCGTTGCCGTTAAAGCAAGACAGGGAATTTCAGGATTATTACTTCTGAATCCTTTTATATTCTGATAGCTGGGTCTGAAATCCTGGCCCCATTCTGAAATACAGTGCGCTTCATCAACTGCAATGAATGACAGCTGAATTTCCTCCATGTTTTGAATAAACTGAGTATTGGTAAGTCTCTCAGGAGAAACATAGAGTAGTTTGGTAAGTCCTTCCTTGCAGCGGCCGTAGATGGTTTCGGCATCGTATTCATCCAGTTCAGATGAAAGATATTCTGCTTCTATCCCACGTGATTTAAGCTGATTGACCTGATCTTTCATCAATGCAAGCAATGGAGATACAACAAGGCATGTTCCTTCTTTCAATAAGGCGGGTAATTGATAACATAAAGATTTTCCTGCTCCTGTAGGTAACAGAACCAAGGTATCTTTTTCGTTGATGACAGCATTGATAATTTCTTCCTGAGAATCTCTGAAGTCGTTATAACCCCAGAAATACTTAAGAGTATCATATTTTAGCTTTTGAAAATCCTGCGGAGAAATCATGTTGTAAAAATAAGGAAAGAATTAGGACAAAAAAAGTCACGCCCTGCGTGACTTTTATATCATATATCAATATATTTATTATTTAGCTTCGAAGTATACTCTTCTGTTGGCTCTGTTTTTCCATTCAGGGCACTTCGTAGCCGGTTCACATTCAGGATATTTAAGGTCTTTTTCACCTTTTCCTACTGCCTGTAGTTTACCTGTCTGAACACCGTTTTTGATCAGATAGTTCTTAACGTTGTTTGCTCTTCTTTCAGATAGTTTTTGGTTGTAAGCATCAGTACCTCTTGTATCAGTAGCTCCGATTACATTGTAAGAACCGCTTGAAGAATTAATGTAATTTACAGCATTATTTAAAATTGGAGTATTTGATGGTAAAATTCTGTCAGAATTTAAATCAAATTCAATTCCTTCCAATTTAGTTTCTGTTTCTACTACAGGTCCGGTTGTAGCTACAGGACATCCGTTGTTTTCAACAGGTCCCGGAACGGTTACACACTTATCGTAAAGGTCAATTACACCGTCTAAGTCTGTATCAAGTGCAACTCCCGCACCGTCCACTCTTGCACCTGCAGGAGTATCAAGCTGTCTGTCCCAGTCGTCGCATACCCCGTCGTTATCAGCATCTCCTTTTTTACATACTTCGATATCCTGGTTTTTATTAGCCAGTACATCAAGTTTATAATAGATTTCCTGAAGCGGATCATGCCACATTAAGTGAGATTCGTGCTTTCCAAGTTTAACAGAAAGACCTAAAGTAGCATTGAAGAAATTGTCGGAAACCTGCTCAGAACGCTTGTTGATAGCGCTGTATTTATCTCCGCCACCGTCAAATTCATCATCACCGGTTACCACATACATTAATCTGCCTTCAATATCAATTCTTCTGTTGACTTTAAATTTAAGACCTGTACCAGCCTGCATGAACATAGAACCTAATTCGAAAGGTTTGATTTCAGTCATTAATGTCTGTCTGTTACTTCCGTCTTTCTGGTATGCTCTGTATGCAATGGTACCGATACCTGCATATCCATGAAGCGCCCATCTGTAAGGAGAGTGGTTATCAACTCTTCTTAATAAGTTTGAAAAGTTAATATCTCCTAAGATAGAGATGGCGTCATACTGAGTTCTTGCTCCTACTGCTGTAGCATCTGGTGCTGCATTTTTAGTATTGAACCATCCTTGTCTGGTTTCACCTCTGTCATACTGTAAATTGATCCCAAAAGCATGGGTAATTGCTTTATCAATACTTACATAGGCTGAGTATCCAAAAAGGTTTTTACCGTTACCATTTTTGATCGAGGTTAAATCTGCTGACTGAAGAAGTGGAACACCTACCCCAGCAGAAATAGACCAATCATTAAATCTTTTAGATTGACTGGTGAATGGGGAAACATTAGCAGATCCCGAAGAAAATGTATTAGGATATTCTCCTTTTGAAACTGCCGTTGAGTCTTGTGCATACGTGGCAGAAGGAATTGCCAAAGCTAATGCAACAATTGCTAAACTTAATTTCATAGTGTTATTTTTTTAAGTTAAGTTATTTAAATGATTTTTTTTTACGTTAAAAAGTGATTTTGGGTTGGTTTTATTTTCAAGGACAAACTTGCTGATTTCTAATGTGTTTTATACAGTTGTCCTGAAAATAATGATAAAGGTATGTAAAAAAATTCGTAGTAGAAAAAAAATAAACCGAAAAGAGCAATTCTTTTCGGTTTATGAAGTATTTGAAAATTATTTCTTCTTTTTCTTAGCAGGAACTTTTTTTACTGCTTTTTTTACAGGAGCATCTTCATAGTCTTTCTTTTTAATAGAATCCCATTCTGAACTTTCTATAAATCTTACCGTAACTTTTCTATCTGCCATTCTTTCAGCATCTGAAGCTGATGCAGGAATAGTAGCTTCAGCAGAACCTACTCCTCTTGACTTCAGCACATTTTCATTGATGCCTCTGCTTTCCAGAGCACCTACTACAGCGGCTGCTCTTTCTTTAGACAGTCTAAGGTTGTATGCTGCATTTCCTTTGATATCTGTATGTCCTGTTAACAGATAATTACCTCCGTTTTCTTTAATAATTGAAGCAGCCAGATCCAGTTTTTCGTTAGATTCAGGTCTGATTGTAGCTTTATTGAAATTGAAATAAATATCTTTCAGGGTTTTTTCTACCTCTTTAGCAGTTTCGTTATTGTCTTTTTTTGCTACAGGGCATCCGTTATTTTCTACAGGTCCCGGAACGGTTACACACTTATCGTAAAGGTCAATGACACCGTCTAAGTCTGTATCAAGAGCAACACCGGCACCGTCCACTCTTGCACCTGCAGGAGTATCAAGCTGTCTGTCCCAGTCGTCACATACCCCGTCGTTATCAGCATCACCTTTTTTACATACTTCAATATCCTGATTTTTATTAGCCAGTACATCAAGTTTATAATAGATCTCCTGAAGCGGGTCATGCCACATTACATGAGACTCATGCTTCCCTAATTTGAAAGAAAGACCTAAAGTAGCATTGAAGAAGTTGTCTGAAACCTGCTCAGAACGCTTGTTGATAGCACTGTAAGCATCACCGCCACCGTCAAATTCATCATCACCGGTTACCACATACATTAATCTGCCTTCAATATCAATTCTTCTGTTGACTTTAAATTTAAGACCTGTACCAGCCTGGAAGAACATAGAACCTAATTCGAAAGGTTTGATTTCAGTCATTAATGTCTGTCTGTTACTTCCGTCTTTCTGGTATGCTCTGTATGCAATGGTACCGATACCTGCATATCCATGAAGCGCCCATCTGTAAGTAGAGTGGTTATCAACTCTTCTTAATAAGTTTGAAAAGTTAATATCTCCTAAGATAGAGATGGCGTCATACTGAGTTCTTGCTCCTACTGCTGTAGCATCTGGTGCTGCATTTTTAGTATTGAACCATCCTTGTCTGGTTTCGCCTCTGTCATACTGTAAATTGATCCCAAAAGCATGGGTAATCGCTTTATCAATACTTACATATGCTGAATAACCAAAAAGGTTTTTACCATTACCATTTTTGATCGAGGTTAAATCTGCTGACTGAAGAAGTGGAACACCTGCTCCTACAGATATAGACCAATCATTAAATCTCTTGGATTTGTTGGTAAATGGTGCAACATTGGCAGATCCTGAAGAAAATGTATTAGGGTATTTTCCGTTTGAATCTGCAGTTGAGTCTTGAGCATACGTGGCTGAAGGAATTGCCAAAGCTAATGCTACAATTGCTAAACTTAATTTCATCGTGTATTATTATTTGATTTCTTTTTTTGAAAAAGAATTTTAAGTTTGTTAAATTATTTTACTGGACAACCGTTATTTTCAACAGGTCCGGGAACAGTTACGCATTTATCGTAAAGGTCAATAACACCATCAAGATCCATATCCAAAGCAACACCAGCACCATCTACTCTTGCTCCTGCAGGAGTATCAAGCTGTCTGTCCCAGTCATCGCATACTCCATCATTGTCTGCATCACCTTTTTCGCAAACAACAAGATCGGTACTTGCGTTTTCAAGAACATTTGTTCTGTAATAAGCTTCCTGAAGCGGGTCATGCCATGCCAGGTGAGATTCATGCTTTCCTAGTTTGAAAGATAATCCTAAACTTACTGTCCAGGCGTTATCAGATCTTCTCGAATTTAGCATGTTATATTTTGAACCTGGAGTGGAAGGATCATAATCATTAGGATCTGCCCATCCGCCGCCATCGAATTCATCATCACCACTGATGATGTACATGGTTCTTGCCTCAACGTCAATAAGTTTTGAAACATTGTATTTTATTCCCACACCTCCCTGATAGAAGATAGAGTTGATATCAATGTCCTGCTTGATGAACAAAGGAGTTCTTCTTGGAGTAGTGCTCCATCTGAATTCGTCATTATCATGCAGTGAAGTTCTGAATCCCTGAAGTCCAATACCCATATATCCATGGAAAGCCCATCTGTATGGAGAGTGGTTGTCTACTCTTCTGAATAAGTTCGAGAAGTTGATATCTCCTAATAAAGAGATGTTGTCAAACTGTGTTGTAGCAGTAGCTACTCCTGATTTTACACCTGCAGCACCGGGAAGCTGGGCTGTCTGTTTCGTTTCTCCTCTCATATACATAAGGCTTAGCCCGAATGCATGTGTGATTTGTTTGTCCACGCTTACGTAAGCATTGTAACCCCAATTGGTCTTATCCTTGCGGATAGATTTTAAATCGGAATGTACCATAAATGCAGGACCTCCTCCGACAGAAATAGACCAGTCTCTGAAAAGTCTGGATTTATTGTCAAAAGGTTTTACATTAGCGGAACCTGAGGAGAATGTATTAGGATACTCTGTGGAAGAGTTTACTGTAGTGCCGCTGTTCTGTGCGAAAGCTGCAATCGGCAATGACGTAGCCAATAATAAT
The DNA here is from genome assembly GCF_900156015.1 of Chryseobacterium sp. RU33C. Taxonomy (NCBI): domain Bacteria; kingdom Pseudomonadati; phylum Bacteroidota; class Flavobacteriia; order Flavobacteriales; family Weeksellaceae; genus Chryseobacterium; species Chryseobacterium sp. RU33C. The sequence continues at coordinate 112,630 of NZ_FTMT01000008.1, forward strand.
AAACCTAATTTCATACAATATGTTTTATGTTTTAAATAAAATCTTTTAATAATATTCTGGAAAAATCCCTTTCAAAAAGATGTTTTTTATGAGGGATTTCTAATCTTTCTGATTTAAAATTTAACTCATTATACTTAATGATATCAATGTCTATAATCCTGTCTGTATAACCTCCGGATACTTTTGAATCATTAATTCTTCCCATCTCAACTTCTATATTCTTAATACAATCAAGCAGTTGAATTGGTGAAAGATGTGTAAATATTATTGCTGCAATATTACAAAAAATATTGGAACTGACAAACTCTACAGGGGCAGACATTAAATATTCGCTGGTTTGTGAAATGTTGTTTCCAGCTTCATTGATCTTTTTTAATGCAAGCTCTATATTTTTTTTTTGCTCTCCTAAGTTACTTCCCAGTAACAAAACGACCTTATGCTGCGACATATTAGAAAATTGATTGATTTATGAGAAGTTTCTTTAAAAATGTTTTGGCAAATATAGTAGCAATTATCATACTTTGCGCTCTATTTTTCATCTTTTTCATCATGATGCTTGTGTTTAGCGCGATGGGGAATGATAAGTCGGTGGCGGTAAAAAAGAACTCCGTTCTTACGATTAATTTAAAGACCAATATAATCGATAGTCCTACGGAAGAAGAGATGGGATTATTCGGTATAGGCGCCCAAAATAAAAGTGTTCTTATATATGATGCATTAGAGGCGATCAACAAAGCAAAAACTGATGATAATATTAAAGGAATCAGTATAGAGGCTGATGATTTATCTGCAGGACTTACTCAGATTGATGATCTTAGAAATGCTATTGAAGATTTCAAGAAAAGTGGAAAATTTGTATATGCTTATGGAAACGGAGTATCACAGTCTGCTTATTATTTGGGATCTGTTGCGGATAAATACTACCTGCATCCGGCGGGAATGGTAGAATTAAAAGGTCTTTCTACAGAGGTTACTTTCTTTAAGGATTTTGCAGATAAATACGGGGTCGGAATTGAAGTCATCCGTCACGGTAAATTCAAATCTGCGGTAGAACCTTTTATAAGAAATGATATTTCTCCTGAAAATAAAGAACAGTTAAGTACGCTCTTGAATGATCTGTGGAAAAACACTTCCAGTAAAATGGCTGCTTCAAGAAAAATTGATACTGCTCAGTTCAGAATGATTACAGACAGCTTATATGGAATGATTCCCGAGCAAAGCTTACAATATAAACTTGCGGATAAACTGATCCAGAAATCAGAATACGAAGATCTTCTTAAGGCGAAGCTCAATGTGAAAGATAAAGAAAAGCTGAACAAGATTTCTTTGACAAGTTATATCAATTCTTATGAGGACGAGGATAAATCCGGTGAAAAGATCGCAGTATTGTATGCTTCGGGATCTATTAATAATGGAGATGAATACAGTGATATTCATTCTGAGAAATATGTGAAGTACATCAAAAAGCTTCAGGAGGATGATAAAGTGAAAGCTGTTGTTTTCAGAATCAACTCTCCGGGAGGAAGTGCTAATGCTTCAGATGAAATCTTATTTGAATTACAGCGGCTGAAAAAGAAAAAACCACTGATCGTTTCTTTTGGAGACTATGCAGCATCAGGTGGATATTATGTAGCCATGGCAGCGGATAAAATTTATTCAGAGCCTAATACACTTACCGGTTCTATCGGAGTATTTGGAGTGATGCCTTACTATAAAGATATTGCCGCTAAAAACGGAATCCGTGCAGATATTGTTTCTACTAATGCCAACTCGATGTATTATTCCGGATTAAACGGTGTAACCCCTTATGGAGTTAATATGATGACAAAAAGTGTAGAGGGTACCTATAAAAGATTTGTACATTTTGTAACTCAGAACAGAAAGAAAACTTTTGAGCAGATTGATAATGTAGGAGGCGGTAGAGTATGGAGCGGAGTTCGTGCAAAAGAAATAGGATTGGTAGACGAATTGGGTACTTTAACAGATGCTGTGAAGTTTGCAGCACAGAAAGCAGGATTAAAATCATACCACGTAGAAGCGTTCCCTAAGAAAATGAGTCCGTTTGAACAAATCTTCAAAGACCTGAACGAAGAGGATGTTTCTGCCAGAATTATTAAAAATAAGATAGGGAAGTCCAACTATGAAATTTTACAGCAAATCACAGACAAAAAACTACAGTCTGAGGTGAAAATGGAAATGCCTTATCAGATTAGAATCAACAACTAACTAAATTTTATATTGTATACAAAAATCCCGGATCTGAAATTTCAGATCCGGGATTTTATTTTTATCAACGTTATTATCAGCTTTTCTTTGTAGCCATTCCGTAAATCCAGAGGATAATTAACGCGCCTCCTATTGAGAGAATCCAGCTTCTCGGATTCCAGAATGAAGTGACATCTCCCCAGTGTAAAACGTAAACTCCTATAGCTCCTCCTACAAATGCTCCCAGAATTCCCAGAATAATAGTGATAAGCCATCCTCCTCCCTGAGTTCCCGGCATAATCATTTTAGCGATAGCACCTGCGATAAGGCCAAATAGAATCCATGTAATAATTCCCATAGTTGCAAATTTTTTTATTGTTAATATTTAAAATGATTGTTTGCTAATATAAGGGAAAACATGATATAAATCATCTTTTCTTGAAGAATGAGTCTACAAATTCCGTACCATTAAAAAGTTGTAAATCCTGCATTTTTTCGCCTACACCAATATATTTCACCGGAATCTGAAACTGATCGGAGATTCCGATAACAACACCTCCTTTGGCTGTTCCGTCCAGCTTTGTTACTGCTAAAGCATTTACTTCTGTTGCTGCTGTAAATTGTTTTGCCTGTTCAAAAGCATTCTGCCCTGTAGAGCCGTCAAGTACCAATAGAATCTCATGGGGTGCATCAGGAATTACTTTCTGCATCACTCTTTTGATCTTGGAAAGCTCGTTCATCAGGTTGATCTTGTTGTGAAGTCTTCCCGCAGTATCGATGATGACAACGTCTGCATTTTGAGCAACCGCACTTTGTACGGTATCAAATGCCACAGAGGCAGGATCTGATCCCATTTCCTGTTTTATAATAGGAACTCCCACTCTTTCGCTCCAGATAACAAGCTGGTCAACGGCAGCAGCTCTAAAGGTATCCGCAGCTCCAAGAACTACTTTTTTACCTTCCGATTTGAACTGGTGAGCCAGTTTTCCGATAGTTGTTGTTTTTCCCACACCATTTACTCCTACTACCATAATGACATATGGTTTTTTGGAGGTATCTATATTTCCCGTACCGGCATGTGGGTTTTCAAGCAATAACCCCGAAATTTCTTCACGGAGAATTTTGTCAAGTTCGTTAACGCCTACATATTTATCTCTGGCAACACGTTCCTCAATTCTTTCAATAATTTTGATCGTGGTAGAGGCACCTACATCGGAAGCAATCAGGACTTCTTCCAGATCATCCAGAACTTCATCATCTACTTTGCTTTTACCGACTACGGCTTTCGTCATTTTTTCAAAGAATCCCTGGCTGGATTTTTCCAATCCTTTATCTAAGGTTTCTTTTTCTTCTTTTTTGAAAATATTTTTAAACCAACTCATAGTTTTAGTTTATTCTTATTTATTTTTAATCACTGCTGTGGCTTCCACTTCTATCAATACATCATCTCTGAAAAGCCTGCTCACTTCTACAAGGCTGCTTACGGGAGGGTTTTGAAGGTTGACATGCAAATCCCTTACTTTTCTGAAATCAGGTGTTTTTTTGATGTCTGTGGTATAAATTACCAGTTTGATAATATCTTTTCCTGTACCTTCATATTCTTCCAGGATGTTTTCAATATTTTTGAAAACCTGCTGCGTCTGCTCTTCAATAGTATTTCCCACAAGATTACCTTCAGAGTTCAGAGGAACCTGTCCAGATAATAAAATCATTTTAGAATTTCCACAGTCAATACTTACTGATTGTGATAATCCTTTAATAGTGAAAACTTTTGGCGAACTTTTATATTCTACAGAATTCATTGTTTTCTGACTGAATGAAAATAGAAAAGTTGCTGTACAGGCCAGAACAAGTATCTTTTTCATACTTTACTGATTAATAATCTGGTGAGCAAAGATAACAAAAAAACTACCCAAAACAGGAGTTGTTTTTTTATATGTAAACAAAGTCTTTATTATTTTTATTTCCTGAAGTTAATTATCAAGAGTTTTATTGCTGTCTCCTCAATGAAACTGATTGTCGCTATAATTCAAACTCATCTGCCATACGTGCAATATTAAATCCTTTTTCCAGTACCTCTTTACTTTGTCTGCTCTCCGGATTTAAAATTTTATTGGTATGATTAAAGTGGATAAAGAAAATTCTTTTTTTATGTTCCGGTGACAGGTTTTTAAACAGTTCCATACTTTCCACTACCAATGGATGTGGAATATCTTCAATATTTCTGTATCCTATTTCTTCCGAGTCATAGAATGTACCGTCCAGAAATGCATAATCTACTGTTTTTATCAGCTCTGCAATATTGTATTTCCATTTATTCCATTTGTCTATATCCGGAATAAATAATGCTTTTTTATGAGGGCCTTTAATGATGAAACCAACGGTTTCCGAATATTCATCACGATGGGGAACCTGTATAGGAGTAACTTCTAAATGAGAGTTCATCTTTATCGGTGTTTCATTCTGCATTTCATAAGGAATAATATTCTGCAAACGGATCAGCTGAGACCATGGCCCATTGTTTTCGAAAAACTTTTTAAGCCGCGGCATGGTGTACACAGGAATATCCCTGGAGTTCATCCCCTCTTTTCCTAAAAATATAAGACCTGTATAATGTCCGATATGAGCATGGGTGATAAAGATACCATCAGGTACCTTCTTTCTCGGTTCTGATGAATGCTCCATCAGTAATTCTACCTGTCTGGTAAAATCCGGGCTGGCATCGAAGATGTAGTTTTTCTGCAGTATTTCATCAATGACTCCCAGAGAAGTTACTTTTCTGTTTTCCTGAGGGTGTTTCCAGAGGTCCATACAACATTCTTTATGACATCCGATCTGAGGGGAGCCGGCATCCTGTATATTTCCTAAAATAATAATTTTTACATTCTCCTGAGAACTGATTTTCTTTTGAGTAGTTTGAGAATGGTAGGGAGAACCCGTAAACAGTATCGTGGAAAATAAAATAAAGAATTGTCTCATAATGTGTTTTTATGAAATGAGTATAACAAAAAAAACTACTCAAAAATATGAGTAGTTTTTTATATTGTAAACAAAGTACTGATTATTTTTTTAAATAACCATCTACTTCATCAGCATTCATTACTTTTTCTTCGAAAACGTAAGCTCCTGATTTAGAAGACTTAATCATTTTCACCACTTTAGTCATCTTTTTAGACTGACCGCTTTGTAGGGTTGCTACTACTTTCTTTGCCATGGTAAGTTATTATTTATAAATTACTTAATTTCTTTGTGAAGGGTAGATCTCTTAAGAACAGGATTGTATTTTTTCAATTCCAATCTTTCTGTAGTGTTCTTTTTATTTTTTGTAGAAATGTATCTAGACATTCCTGGCATACCACTTTCTTTGTGCTCTGTACATTCAAGGATTACTTGAACTCTATTTCCTTTTTTTGCCATGATTTATTAATTCTTTTTAATCAATCCGTTTCTAGTAGCTCTTTCAATAGCTTCCTCGATTCCAATCTTGTTAATCACTCTCAATCCATGAGCTGATACTTTCAGTGTAACGTGCTTATCTTGCTCCGGAAGGTAAAACTTCTTCTCTAATAAGTTAATTTCAAAACGACGCTTCGTTTTGTTATTAGCGTGAGAAACGTTGTTACCAACCATTGCACGCTTTCCTGTTATTTGGCAAATTCTTGACATATCTCGATGTTCTTATTTGTATAATATTTGAGAGTGCAAAATAACAAAGAATTTTTTAGATAGGCAAATCTTTTGGAAAATATTTGCAAATAAGTGGCTGATTAATAATATTGAATTTTTAAAATAGTAGAATCCTTGGGATACAGCAGATAATCAGTGCTGATATATTTCATACGGGCTTTTTTTTACAAAGAGAATTTAATATTCTATCTTTGTTTTTAATTAATCTAAATAAAAATAAATATGAAAAAGATTTATATTTTATGCTCTATGTTACCAGTCGGCATCATGGCTCAGAACTTTACCGAGGTGCAGACAAGCATGAATAACTTTTATTATTCTGCAGCTGATATTGCGGATATAGACAATAACGGTACACCGGATATCGTGCTCAACGGAGCAATAGATTCTGATGGGGACGGAAATGTAGACAGTACTTATAATGAAGTATATCAGAATAATGGGACAACCTTATTGCCGTTTGTAGGATTGGGAGCAGATGTAACCCATCTTGGAGATATTAAATTCATTGATTATAATAATGACGGGTTAATGGATATTATTTCTACAGGACTCAGCTATATGGATGTTGTTAATTATAAACAATACCGGTTCAAAAATACCGGGACAGGATTTGTAAAAGAAGCAGAATTACCAGGTAAAATTTACGGATCCCTTGAAGTTTTTGATTTTAACCACGATGGAAAAACTGATTATGCCATTAATGGAACTCAATACGCTCATGGAGGAGGTTTTGGAAATAGACTGGATTATTACAAAAACACGGGTGCAGGTTTTGATCTTACAGAAAATTGGGTAGACGGAACTCAGAGTGGAAGTTTTAAAGTAGTAGACCTTAATAATGATAATCTTCTTGATCTTGTGATTATTGGGTCAGATATCAATGGTGATGCGGTATCCAAAGTATATATGAACCAGTCTGGAGTTCTTGTTCCTACACAGGATCTTGCGCCTGTAGCAGTGGGGAAGATAGATTTTGCAGACTTTAATGCTGATGGTTTTCAGGATATCGTAGTGATTGGAAGAGATGGCAATGATGATGTCTATTCTGCTGTTTTAATAAATGATGGTAACGGAGCATTAACTCCACAGATAATTCCCGTAGGTGATATTTCAGATGTTGCACTAAGTGTAGGAGATTTAAATAATGACGGCTATTACGATTTTATCATTTCAGGAAATGAGAATTACACAGCTGTTGTGAAAACCTATATCTATGATGTTTCCAATCATATATTTAATGAAGGAACTATAACGGGGATTACTAAACTCGGAGGTCCTGGATTGGTGCAGCTTTTTGATTGTAATAATGATCATCATCCGGACATCTTATTGGGTGGGTTCGACTGGTCTGCTTCAGATTTTCCTTCACTGACTAAAATATTTAGAAATAATTCTACAGAGTCAAACGCAAAACCTGCAGCACCAACGCAGCTGAATCTGACTAAAAACGGAAACCGTTTCAATTTTACATGGAGTGGTGCTTCTGATGATAAAACTCCGGTGAATGCATTGCGTTATGAAATTACCGTAGGATCTACACAGGGCGCTCATGATATTGCTAAATATGTAGTAACAACACCATCTTGGTTCCTTGAGCTTGATCCGTCCATTCAGAATGTGTACTGGAGTGTGAAATCTATTGACGCTTCAAAAGTATATTCTGACGCTTCTACACAAGGTGTACTGGGAACAGATGAAATCAAATCTGAAAAACAACTTGTTATCTATCCAAATCCTACTTCAGATAAAGTGTATATAAAAGGAGGAAAAGTTTCAGAAGCCGAAATGTATTCAATGGATGGAAGAAAACTTAATATCAGTGTCAATGGAGATCAGTCTATTGATGTTTCTCATCTGCCTAAAGGGGTGTATTTATTACAACTGAAGATAAAAAACGAAATAACCACCAGAAAACTTACGATTAAATAATTGAATCAATTCAATCTTCTATCAATGAGAAAAGCCAGACGTCCAGCTGGCTTTTCTCTTTTTTATGGAACAAAAATCTGCGTGATCTGCAGAGTTTGCAAGTGTGCTATTTTCTCGCTGATTGTGTTATTTGTATAAAGATTCCTGTAATTTGTGCTTAAAAACTAAACTTTCTTTGTTTTCTTTTTGAACCATTCAATCAGATAGTAGAACAATAAAAATCCCAGTGCAAATATGGAAAACCTTGAAAGAAGGTCACCTGCTCTGGTGTAAAACGTCATAGTGTCATACAGATTTACTTTCGCAAATAAAGCGGTTTGGTCACCATAGAAAGTGTCAGCGGTTATCTCACCTTTAGCATTGATATGTGCAGAAATTCCACTGTTGGCCGCACGGGCAATTTCTCTTCTGGTTTCAATAGCTCTCAGTTTAGCATAAGATAAAAGCTGTTTGTGCCCTTCTGTAACGCCCCACCAAGAGTCATTGGTCATGATACCTAAGAAATTAGCTCCTTTTTTTACATAGTCTGTTACAAATTCACCATAAATACTTTCATAACAAATGATAGGGGCTAGCTTTCCTCTGTTGTAAGGGTTTGAGAAAGCAACTCTTTCTTTATCTGTTCCTAAAGAAGCTACAGTTCCTCCCAAGTTAAGCATGGCATCTCCCAGCAATGGTTTTAAAACATTCATATAAGGAAATATTTCAACACCAGGGACTAATTTTCCTTTGTGATAAGCCTGAACTTTTTGATTAGGAACCAATTGAATGGCAGTATTATAACTACTCACCCAAACTCCGCTGTTGATCTGATATGCTTCTTTAGGTAAGTCTGCAGGATTATAAAAAAAACGGTGTGAAGAAATTCCTGTGGCAAAAACAGATCCTGGGTGACTGGATAAAAATCCTTTAATATTGTTGAGAAGTAAACTCTTTTCAAAAGCAGTTTCGGAAATAGATCCTCTTCCCGGAAGAGCTGTTTCCGGTGCTATATAATAATCAATCTTACCTGTTGAGTTTTTTTCAGCAAGTGCTAATAAATCCTGTTCTATGGTCAGACTGTCTTTCGAATATTTTTCAGCATAAGGGTCAAGATCAGGCTGCAACATCAAAACATTGACCTGTCCTATGGGTTTTTCATCAAAATTGTTGTATTTGATGACTGAAATAATCATTGGCAGAACAATTAAAGCCACAACAATAGCTGAATTTTTGATGAGATCTTTTCGCTTTCTTCCTGCCTCCCATGTTCTTACGGTGTAAAAAATAAGAACATTAATAACAAGAATCCAGAAACTTCCTCCGGTTGCTCCTAAAGTATCATACCATTGGATCAGTTTTGGGTAATCTGAAAATACATTCCCAAGGTTTAGCCAGGGCCACGTCAATTCCCATCCCAAATGAAATTTTTCGAAACTCATCCAGATGGCGATCAAGAATCCTAATCCCCAATAGGTTCCCTGTGCATTTTTGTACCAGTGATAACATTGGAATACCAGTGAATATAAAAGAGAATTGACCAGTACCGGGAATACAACAGCCATCAGAGAATGGCTTCCGTCAGGGTTTTTTGAGCCATAAAGCCATCCTGTAGTAACTACGTTCCAGATCACAAAACATAGATAAGATAATCCGAAGACCACCCAGCTTTTCCTTTTATAATCTGAGAATTTTGAAATTCCATGCTCCATCATGAGAAGAGGAACAAGAGCGAAAAATATAAAAAACGGAACCCCATAAGTTGGCCATGAAACCGACAGCAGCATTGCTGAAATAAGTGTAAGCAGAACGTATTTCATTAAATTATTTTAATACACAAATTTAATGTTTTTGAAATGAATATATTAGCAGTTCCATGTTAAAGAAAATTTATAAAATCATTATTGTTCCGTATACTCTGTTTTTGCTCTATCTGATGTTTTTAGGAATGGGCAGATTTCAATATGAGGAAAATCTCATTACGGTAGAACCTTTTTTTTCTACCATAAAATTTATTCAGGGGCCTAATAAGACTATAGATATTGTGAGTATTGTTTTAGGGAATATCATAATGTTTATTCCTTTTGGATTTTTGGGCTGGATTATTCCCGAACTGAAACAGCTGAAACCTCTGATGTTTGGCTTTATCTCATGTATTGTTATTGTGGAAGCACTTCAGTATTTTACAAGAATGGGAATATTTGAGGTAGACGATATCATCCTGAATACTTTTGGAGTGTATCTTGGGTGGGAGTTTTGCAGAATGATTGAAAAAAGATTTAATTATTAAGTTCCCTGGCGCGTTTTTCGGCGTTCAGAATTCCCTGTTTCAGAATTTCTTTGAAGCTGTTTTCTTCAAATGTTTTTAAGGCAGCTTCGGTAGTTCCGCCTTTGGATGCAACATCTTTAATCAGCTCTTCAAGATTCTTTTCTGAATTATTGATCAGATGATAAGCTCCCAGCATCGTCTGTTTTACAAAAAGTTTGGAAAGATTTTCTTCAATTCCCATTTCAATCCCTGCTTTAATCATTGCATCGATAATATAATAGAAATAAGCAGGTCCGCTTCCTGAAAGAGCGGTAACACCATCCAGCAGTTCTTCGTTTTCCAGATAAACAGATCTTCCGGTGCTGTTCAATAACCTTTCAATATTGATTAACTGGCTGAAAGAAATGCCATTGGCTGCAGTATAGCCAGTGATTCCCATTCCCAGAAGGGTAGGAGAGTTGGGCATTGCTCTTACAACAAGCGGATGATTCAGTAATCTTTGGATTTTTTCAATATTGATTCCTGCCATGATGGATAAAACCATCTGGTTTTCTTTGAACGTAAATTGAATATTTTGAGCCACATTTTGAAAATCCTGAGGCTTTACAGAGATGATAATCAGATCAGCATCGATGTCTTTTACTTCTTCAAAAGTGGAAATTTTAGATTTGGGAAATTCTTCAGCTATTTTGGAGAATTTTTCCTGACTTCTGATAATAAGGTGAAGATGTTCCGGTTTGATCAGTTCGTATTTTAAAAATGATTTTGAGAAAGAAAGGCCCATATTTCCGGCTCCAAGAATAGCTATTTTCATCGCGAATTGTAATTTTTAAGCTAAAATAATGATTTTCCGGAGACTAGATGTGAATTGATTCTGAATTAATTTTTGTTGGGTACGTGAAAAGGCGCATTGATTTTGAATAATAGATCACTTTTAAGGGTAAGAAAATCGGAGGTTTTCAACAAAATTTGGATAAAAGTCATTTTTCCAAACATCTGTGTCATCTGCAAAATCTGTGAGAAATTATATTATAAAAAATATAAAATCCTTGCGTCTTTAAGTTAATCCAAAAAATGCTATAAAAAAAGACTGCATTCATACGAATCAGCCTTTATCTATTTTTAGATTAAATAATATTTACTTCCCGTTCAAGCTCTATTCCGAACTTATCTTTCACAGAATTGATGATCTCTGTAGAAAAATCAAAAATTTCTTTCCCTGTAGCATTTCCTGTAGCATTGATGATGACCAGAGACTGCAGTTTGTGTGACGCTACATTCCCGATCTGCTTTCCTTTCCATCCACATTGCTCAATCAGCCATCCGGCAGGAACTTTTACCATCTCTCCATTCGGGTAGCCCTGAATATTTTCAAACTGTTGTTTTAATGCTTCAAACTGAGCCAAAGGAATAGTAGGGTTCTTGAAAAAACTTCCGGCATTTCCGATTTCTTTAGGATTTGGTAATTTGCTTTGTCGGATATTGATCACTGCTCTGGAAACATCCTGAATGGTAGGGTTTTCAATGCCAAGATTTTCCAGTTCAGATTGGATAGCTCCATATTCTGTCTTGATGGAGTGATTTTTTTGAGTCAGTTTAAAAGTAACTTCCAGAATAACATATCTTCCTCTTCCTTCCTGTTTGAAAATAGAGTCCCTGTACCCGAATCTGCATTGTTCAAGATTAAACGTTCTCAGTTCAAAACTTTCTAAATCCAAAACCTCACAGCTTACAAAAATGTCTTTAATTTCGGTTCCGTAAGCCCCGATATTCTGCATCGGAGAAGTGCCTACATTTCCGGGAATTAAGGAAAGATTTTCAAGACCGCCATAATTTTTTTGCAGGCAGTACATTACAAATTCATGCCAGTTTTCACCTGCTTTTGCGGTTACCCACACTTCATTTTCATGGATGCTCTCTTCAGAAATTCCTCTTAAATTAAGTCTGATGGCAAGGCCGTCAAAATCTTTGGTAAGAAGAATGTTACTTCCTCCTCCTAAAAAAAGAAGCTGAAGAGACTGCGTTTCCGCGAAAGTGAGTGCTTCTTTTAACTCATCAATGGTATTGACTTCAGTGAAAAATCGGGACCTGGCTTCAACACCGAATGTGTTATAAGGCTTTAATGAAAAATTTTCTTGCATGTTTTATTGGTATTCTTTGGGAAGAATCTTGTCTAGTTGTTTTTTAAGTTGCTGTAACTGCTCGTAATGTAAAGTGTCTGCATAAGCATTCACATAGATATGAGATTTTTTGGGAGTCCGGATCTGGAAGGTTTCATCTGTTCCGCCTACAGACTGCTGGCTGGGAGAGCTTTTGATATGGTCAAGATCTGTAATATGGACGGATGATACCAGCTTTTTCCAAATTTGCGGATGGATGGCAGATGCCCATGATTTATGGGTTTTACGGGCTGTCACTCCTTTTTCTGCAAAAACAGAATCTTTTGTGGCTTTGATAATCCTGTAATTTCCAAGATTCCCTTCAATATCGGATACGCTGATGAATGTAATCTCGTGTGGATTTTTATGAGGAACTGACTGTTCTGTCTTTTTGGAATCACAAGAAAAAAATGCCGACAGCAAAAGAATCGAAAACAGGATTTTCAGATAGAGTTTTTTTGTTGTCGGCATAGGATTTATTTTACAGACTGAATTCTTCTCTGTACTTCTTTAAAGCTTCTTTAAGAATTTCAGCACTTCTTTTTAAGTCTTCTTCTTTCAGAACGTAGGCAATTCTTACCTGTTTTTTACCTAATTCAGGATTGCTGTAGAAGCCTCCTGCAGGCGCAACCATGATGGTTTCGTTGTCAAGAGAGTATTTTTCAAGCAGCCACTGGGCAAATTTTTCAGTATCGTCTACCGGAAGTTCTGCAACACAGTAGAAAGCACCTCTTGGCTTAGGGCAGATCACGCCAGGAATAGCATTTAAAAGATCTACCAATACATTTCTTCTGTGGGTGTATTCTTCTCTTACGGCTCTGATGTAGGGGCCATCATTCTGGTGAGCTGCTGTTGCTGCAATCTGTCCTAAAAGAACCGGGCTTAATCTTGCCTGTGCAAAAAGCATGGCAGCATTGCGGATCTTGTTGGAACGTGTTACCATACACCCGATTCTTACCCCACACATAGAGTAACGCTTGGATTCAGAGTCAATGATGATACAGTTTTCTGCTAATTCAGGGAAATCAAGCATTGAAATCTGCTGCTTTCCATCATATACGTATTCTCTGTATACTTCATCAGAAATGATTACGATGTCATATTTCAAAGCAATTTCTGCCAGTTTTTGAAGTTCCTCACGGGTATAAAGATATCCTGTAGGGTTTCCAGGGTTGCAGATAATGATTGCTCTTGTTTTTTCTGTAATTTTTTTCTCGAATTCCTCAACAGGAGGCAAAGCAAAGCCTGTATCAATTGTAGAAGGTACAGCGACTACATTCACATCAAATGTGCTGGTGAAACCATTGTAGTTGGCATAATAAGGTTCAGGAATAATCACTTCATCCCCTTCGTCACATAAAGTAGAAATCGCAAAGTTAAGCGCTTCAGAACCTCCGTTGGTAACAATAAAGTTGTCAGGAGTAAGATCTGAGAAGCCTAAAGAGTGGTAGTATTCTGTAAGGGCTTTTCTGTATTCAATATTCCCTTCAGAAAGCGCATATTCCAATACTTTTAAATCGATGTTTTTTAAAGCATTTAAAGCTGTTTCCGGAGTTTCAATATCAGGCTGTCCGATATTAAGGTGATATACTTTTATTCCTTTCTGTTTTGCTTGTAATGCAAAAGGAACCAGTTTTCTTACCGGCGATGGCGGCATATGCAGTGCTCTGTTTGAAATATTCGGCATTGTTCAAAAAATTTGTATGACAAAAATAGGATTTAATTTCTCAATAATAAAATTATGAGTTAATTAAGAAGGAGTTTTCTCAAGTTTTTATATACCTTTTAAATTCTAATTATTTTGATAAATTTTGATGTTGATATTTTGTTAATATTAATTAAATATTGATTTTTAATTAAAAATAATAATTTTATATTGTTATTTTTTATAAATTTCGCCGCAAATGTAATTAAAATGATAGTAAATTTATTTTCTAGAGTGGTGCCTGCCATCGCTCTCTTCTCAGCCAGTGTAATGATGGCTCAAAATTTTCAGCCAATGCCGGTTTCTTCAGGCTATACGGCAGACGTGATTGCAAACGGAATAGGTTTCTCATCAGTTTCAACAACCAATGATGTAGATGGAGTTTCTTATGCTTTTGTTGCAAGAGATTTTCAGTTAACTTCTACAAGCCCGGCGCTTACTTATGGTCTGCCAATAAATGGAATTATTAATTCTGCTGTTGCAGGAACTCCCGGACTTAGCTATGTTTTAGGAAATTTAAGTGGGAATAACTCATTAAGACTGGCTGCTACCAATGATAACGGAACTCTTACTTTTACCACTCCTAAACCCGCTTTTACTTTGTATATGCTTTCTACCAGCGGTAGCGGAACATCTGCTGTAAATGTTACAGTTAATTTTACGGATGGAAGCAGCCAGGTATTTTCCAATATAGGTCTTGCTGACTGGTATGGTGGATCCAATTTTGCCATCCAGGGAATAGGAAGGATTAAGAGAACTACGGATGCCTTAGAATCCAGTACTACGGATCCAAGACTTTATCAAAATGCATTAGTAATAGACGCTGCTAATCAGGCAAAACCCATACAAAGTGTGATGGTAACCAAAGCAAGCGGTTCGGGTTATCCTAATATTTTTGCTTTTTCAGCAGATGTGTATTCAGACTGTGCACCTCCAGCATTGCAGGCGGTTTCCGGAGTCACAGCTAATTCTGCTTTAGTTTCCTGGACGGGGAGCGCTGCCAGTTATGATGTGTATCACAGTACCTCAAACACAACTCCTGCAAATTCAGTAACCCCTACTTATCCTGGAGTAACAGGAACAAGTACAACAATAGGAGGTCTCAATTCAAATACAACCTACTATTATTGGGTGAGATCCAACTGTAATACTGCAACCAGCCAAAGCGTATGGTCTTTTGCAGGAACATTTAAAACAGCCTGTTCTACTTTCACTGTTCCATATACAGAGAATTTTGATACAACAAGTACAGGTTCAATTTCAAATACCAATGCTCCAAGCTGCTGGGCATATCTGGAAAGTGCATCATTTGCAGGTTATGGATATGTAACAACAACAAATAATTATTCAGCTCCTAATGCTTATTATATGACCAATTCAAGTGCTACTACGGGTAGTCAGATGCTGGTTGCACCTCCTGCTATCAACCTTTCAGATGGTACGAAGCGTGTAAGGTTCTATGCAAGAGGAGGAGGAAGTAATTATACATTATTAGTGGGAACATTATCAAATCCTACAGATCCCAATTCTTTTACACCCATTGGATCTCCAATTGCTCTAACAACTACCCACACTCAATATACAGTTAATATTCCGGCGGGTACTGATTTACAGTTAGCATTTAAACATGGTTTAGGAGGTTCTTCACGTTCTATTTATATTGATAATATTACCGTTCAGAATATCCCTTCCTGTCTTGAGCCAACGGCACCTACTTCATCAAACGTAACAATGAACTCAGCAACAATCGGTTGGACCGCACCCGCTTCAGTTCCTGCAAACGGATACGAAGTATATTACAGTACAACCAATACTGCGCCTGATGCTACAACGGTTTTGAATGCTTCCAATTCTGTAACTTCTACCACTATTTCTGCGCCATTGAATTTACTATCTGCGGATACGAACTATTATGCATGGGTAAGATCTGTATGCAGTGCCGGTGACAAAAGTATCTGGAGTGAAGCTACTGCATTCAGAACAGGGTACTGTCTGCCTTCATCCGGTTCTCAGAATTCCTGGCTTTCTGATTTCAGTTCTACAGGAGGACTTGTAGATATGGCTTATTCGTCCGGTTCAAGTGTTGCAGGTGGGTATCAAAACTTAACAGCAAGCAGCAACAAAATAATAAATGCTCCGGGATCCAGTACTTCAGTATCTTTTACTGCCGGTGGTCCTACATGTGGAATTGGCGTTTGGGTAGACTGGAATAATAACTTAACTTTTGAAGCTTCAGAAAGAATGTTTGTTACCAACACTTATATTACAAGTACTTCGGGATCTATCACTGTACCTGCAGGAACACCTCTTGGAACTTATAGAATGAGAGTGGTGACTGATTATAACAGTACAGCTCCTTCAAACCCCTGCACAGCTATTTCAAGAGGAGAATTCATTGATTTTACATTTGAAGTGGCTACCTCTTTATCCACTTCAGAAACGCATTTGAAGAAAAAAGAAGTGAATGTATATCCTAATCCTTTCAAAGATGTCCTGTATATTGCGGATATCAAAGATGTAAAATCTGTAACCGTTACGGATGTGGCAGGAAGAGTAGTGAAAACTATTGATAACCCAACTACGGAACTTCAGTTAGGTGAATTAAATGCCGGGTTATACTTGGTAACAATGAACTTTAAAGATGGTTCAAAATCAACAGTAAAAGCCATTAAAAAATAAAATTTTTTGAGTTAATAATTTCTGTAGGCAGCTGCATTCGTGTGGCTGCCTTTTTTGTGATCAGGTGTAACTTCCCGAGATTTGATATTCCAATTTTTATGAGGCAGATAATTTCTAGCTTCCAAGATCTATTATTCAGAATAAGTAAATAATATTCATTATAAGTTTTTTGAGTACTAATAATTTTAGCCTTTTTGTAGCTTTTTTTTGCAATTTAAGTCAATATGTTATTTATTGTTATGTGAAATAGCTTTTTTATTATGGGTTTTTTATTTTTGGATTAGATTAAACACAAAAAAGATCTCTTTATGAAAAAAAAATTATTCTTACAAAAGCTTTCATGCGTTGTTTTATTCTCTACCGTTGTAATGCAGGCTCAAAATTTTCAAACAATGCCTGTTCTGTCCGGATGGATGATGTTATAGCTAATGGTATCGGATCTTCTTATGATTCCGTTTCCAATGATATTGATGGGGTAGGGTATGCTTTTGTAGCGACAGATTTTAAAGCAGTGAGTTCTGATCCGCCTCTGGCTTTTGGTATACCTGTGAATGGTATTATTAATTCTGTAGTAGCCTCAACTCCCGGATTGAGTTATCAGTTGGGAGATCTGAATTCCAATAATTCGCTGAGGTTGGAAACTGCCGGGCAAAATGGAACCCTTGTATTTATAACCCCACTAGCAGCTTTAAAACTGTATATGCTTGCAACAAGCGGAAGTGGTGCGGCTACCGTAATGGCTACAGTGACATTTACAGATAATACTTCTCAGGTATTTTCCAATATCAGTATTCCTGATTGGTATGGCGGCTCCAATTATGCGGTTCAGGGTCTGGGAAGAGTTGTTGTGGGTATTGATGATATAGAAGCTGATAGCTTTAATCCCAGAATATATCAGTTTGCACTGAATATGGATACAGCCAACCAGTCTAAATCTGTAAAAAGTGTTACCCTTACAAAAAGCGGAGGTGATGGTATTGTCAACCTTTTTGCTTTTTCTGCAGACAAAAATACCCAACTCAGTACTGCTGAAGTAAATGGTTTTAAAAAAGGAGATATTTATCCAAATCCTTTTAAAGATGTTTTTCATATTAATGATATAAAAAATGTTAAGAGTATAACAGTTTCAGATGTGGCGGGAAGAGAGGTGAAAGCCATAGATAAGCCATCAACAGTACTTCAGTTAGGTGAATTAAATGCCGGTTTATACTTGGTGACAATGAACTTTAAAGATGGTTCAAAATCAACAGTAAAAGCCATTAAAAAATAAAGTTTTTTGAGTTAATAATTTTTGTAGGTAGCTGCACTCGTGTGGCTGCCTTTTTTTATGGGCAGTTTAATAATAACTGGACAAAATATTATCAGAAATTGTCCATAAAATTATTATACATTTGCATTGAAAACTATAACATCCATGAATAAATTTAAACTACTTTTTTTAATACCATTATTTTATTCCGAATTTTCCCAGGCTCAGCGAATTGATAAAGAAGTAATCAGTTTTCAGCTTTTAAAAGAACCAGTGTTTCCTACGGAACTTTCTAACAGAAATTACATGATTACGGTAAAGTCTCCCTATAATATTACAAAAGACGATGTCATAAGAATTTCGAAAGAAGACCATCAGAAAAAGGTAGATAATTATCATACTAATGTTGAGAATGCCAAATATGAGCATCAGGAAAGATTAAAAGACTATGATGCTGAGGTGAAAAAACTTCAGGAAAAATACAAACTGGAATCTGCAGAATACAGCAAATTATCAGCGGTTGAAAAAATTGCAGCTACCAACGGAGCTCCTGTGCTGAGGCTTCCTTCAAGACCTGTACTTAATATTCCTTCAATGCCGGTTTATCAGCAGCCCGATCTGAGAGATGCTTTAATTGTGGATAACAAAATTCTGGCTTCCCAAATAGATGTGACCGGCTTTTCAAAAGGTGGGAATTATCTTGATATTGTGATTGAAATGGAAAGAACAAATTTTCAGGACAATCAGGGAAAGACTTTTGCCAATCAGCCAACAAAAATCACAGCGAAGCAAGGCGGTACCGTAAAGCTGGATAAAACCTATTTCTCAGATTTTACAGAAATAGCAAGTGTTCCGACTAATGAAATTAATCTGAATGCTCAGGAAAAAAGATCCCTGCAAAGAACGATTGACCGTATAAGAAATATTATCAATGAAAACTTTGGTTATCAGACCATCAGTTCTACAGTAACATTGGCAACTGTAAAAAATAAAGGAGAATATGATGATCTGGAAAAAGCGTATATCTACGTTACAACCAATCTGAAGAAACTTCAGGCAAAATCAGATTACGCACCAAACAAAGTAGCCATGGAAAATATGCAGAAAGGAATTGATCTTTGGAAAACAGCTTTAACAAAAGTAAATTACAACGATAAGAAAGCTGTTTACAATCAGAAGATTGGAGAATATCTTTATTTTAACCTGATCAGATTGAATATTGCTTTAGGAAACTATCAGGAAGCAGAGAAATATTTAAATGAGTTACAGGAGCATTTAGTGGATATCAAACTATCCTATGATGCCAATCTTGAACTGAAAAGACTGGAAGAAAAAATTTATAATAACTAAAGAAAACAATATGATTAAACAGATTTTTGCTTCGGCATTAATTACCGCTTCTGTGTACTCTTACGCACAGACCAAAGTGACAGAAGGAACAAAATTCACTGTGGATGCCAATCTTGAAACGGATGATAAACTGGTACTGGCAGATGATTATAATTCTTATATGTTCAGTGTTATCAATATTGACGGACTGATGAGAAATGTTTTCCCTCACAAAAAATTGCTGATGAGAAAACTGGATCAGAACGGAAGTCTTGTGGATACTTATGTGAAAGATTATGCCAACAAAACGAATGGGGTACTTCACAATTATCTGGGATCACAACAGATCGATGATGATAAATTGATAGCATTTACGGAAGAGTATTTCGGAAAAGAAAACAGAAAAGAAGTTTTTCAACATGTTTTCAGCAGAAAGGAAGGCACTTTTACCACAAAGAGTATTGCAAAATACAGCATTGAATCTACCAACAGATCAGGAACTACTTATGTCCTTTTCTCAGAAAATGGGAAATATGCAGCCATCTTCAATGACAGATATGCGAATAAAAAGACAGATAATGTAAATGATGTGCTGGTATTGGATCTGAGAACACTTACTCCCGTTTGGAACAAAGAAATTATATTGAGCAATGATTATGTTGAAAAGTCTTTAACATTAACTAATTCGGCCAAAATAGTTGTGTTGCGTAAGGCTGCAGGCTGGAAGGAATCTTATAAGCTGGAACTGGTTTCCAATACTGAAGATAAAGACCTTCCGTTTGATGATAAATATATTCCTGAAAAATTATATGCTTTCAGTAAAAATGACAATGATTATCTGGTGACTTTTGGAAGAAAAAATGCAACAGTTACTGTTGGATCAAGTACTTTCGGAACAGTAATGTTTTATGACATGAAATCCGGAAAAGCGGTCATCAGCAATACCAATCTGGCAGGAAGTAAAGATATGAACGATGTGAAGGTCATCAAAACGATTGTGAAAGGGGATGAGACTTTAATGGCTGTTCAGCAGGAAACAGTAACAAGACCGATGCCTACAGCAATGAACCGCTTCCCTGATCCTGTATATTCTCTGGATGCGGGAATGCTGATTAAGTTTAATAAAGAAGGTGAGGTAAAACAATTTGTAGCAGCTGGAACTTCTACCGGGAAAAGAATTCATGTGGTGGAAGCTGGAGACAAGCTTTATATTTCCGCTTTCTACCCTAAAGGAGCTTTCGGTAACACAGGGTTTTCAATGAAAGTTTTTGACTTTGCCAATCTGAAACCTCAGGAAGTAAGCCTTGATTATAAGGGAAAAAATTTCTTCCAGAACTACGGTTTTGCAGACGGGAATATGATTCAGTACGTTCCGAATGTGAATAAAATGATGTTCCTTCAAAAGAGCAGCAAAGAGGTTCAGATGTTCAGTGTATACAATTTCATAAAATAATCGTATTTTAGAAAAAAATACAATATGCAGATTCAATCGGTTTCCATAGAAGATTATATTTCAAAAACTCCTGAAGAAAGACAGGAAGCTTTTAAAAAACTTTTTGATACGGTGAATAATAATCTCCCGAAAGGTTTTGAAGAAGCCACAAATTACGGAATGATAGGCTGGGTAGTTCCTTTGTCAACATATCCTGCCGGATATCACTGTGCACCCGGAACGCCGCTGCCATTCATTAATATAGCTTCCCAAAAGAATTTTATAGCACTCTATCATATGGGATTGTATTCCACACCGGAATTACTAGAATGGTTTGTGGCAGAATATCCCAAACATTCCAAAAAGAAGCTGGATATGGGTAAATCCTGTGTACGCTTCAAAAAAGCAGAAGATATTCCTTTTGAACTGATAGCTGAACTGAGTCAGAAAATGACGCCTGATGACTGGATCAAAATTTATGAATCACAGTATAAGAAATAAAAAAAAGCCCTGATATCAAATAGATTTCGGGGCTTTTTTATGCTGGAGGCGGGAAGACTTGAAGCTGGAAGTTATATTTGTGTTTTTAGATTTATTGATTGCAATTTGATGATAATTTTTTGAGTTTTTAAAAATTATTGATATTTATATGCAATTTTACATTAATCCTGTTGTTCTCTGTCATTCTGAATGTAAAGTAGTGAAATGAAGAATCTAGGCTTTATATGGGATTCTTCCTTCGTCAGAATGACAATGGTGTAAATTGTATATAGTTGCCAAATTAATAAAATGATTTTCATCTATCCACGGCTTCCATAAAACTCCCAGCACCCATCTTCCAGCTAAAAATGAATATCCCAGATTCCCGCTTTTCGCTCAAGTTCAATCAAAGCGGCTGCGTTATCTGCAAGAGCCTCATAATAATCTTTTCTTACATTGTTATACGTTCGCTGGGCATTCAAAACTTCAAGGATAGAGCTTTCTCCTCTTTTATAGCTGTAGGTAATCCCTTCCAGAATGCTTTGTGCTTCCGAAAGCATTCCGTTATGAAATTGTCTGAGCTGTTTCTGAGTGGCTGCATAGTGTTGATAAGCTTGTATCACTTCAGCTTTTATTCCCTGTTCAATCTGTTTATATTCAACTTCCGCCTGCGAATGGGCCATTTCTGCTATTTTTAATCCTGCATTTCTTCTGTTGGAAAATTTTAAGGGAATACTAATGCCCATTTTTACCGCATTTACAGCTGGGGAAGGAGCAATTTCGTTAGTCGCTTCCGTATGTCGTTCTGCTCCGGCACTGATACCTAGATCTATGACTCTGTTTGCTTTTTCAAGATTGATCTGGCTTTTGGTAACTTCCGTATTTTGTTTGGCGGCCATTAAATCTGCTCTCTCATTCAAAGCCTGGAGGATCAGATCATCCATACTGAAATCTCTGTTGAAGGCATTAAAATCTCCGGCAACGTCTCTGCCGGTTATTTTGCTGTCTCCCAGAAATACCGATAAACCGGCGATAGCCTGCTGTTCTGCACTTTCAGCCTGATATACTTCATTGAGCAAAGAAGCGGCTTCCAGCTTACTCTGTTTGGAAGCGACTAATGTTATAGTTCCCAATTGGTAGCGGATACTGTCGGATTTTGCCAGTTGCTGCATATTTTTGTAAGAATCCTGCTGCACTTCAAGCAAAGCTTTGGATTTTAAAGCCTCAATATATCCTAAACTGGCATCTGCACGAAGATTCCTGAAAAAATCCTGCAATAGTATTTTGCTCAGCTCGGATTGATTTCTGGCGAGATTAACTCTGGCTTTTCTTTTACCACCCAATTCAAGTGTCCAGCCGATGGAAGCACCGTAGGCATATCCCATATTTTGATGTACACCGTTATTAGTGGTTTCCATTTCCAGCTCAGGATCAGGAAACATATTAGCCGTCTGGATAGCAGCTTCTGCCATACTTACATTGTACTTTTGAGAAGCATAGCCTAAATTTTTATTTCCGACAAGACTCAGGTATTCTTCAAATGGTAAAAGCTCTTTTTCCTGTGCCTTCATACCTGTAATATTAAACAATACGACAGATAATATGATAATATGAACTTTAATTTTCATCTGATTCCAAATTTTGTTTTTTGCTTAGGCGTTCAGCCATAAAATAAATAGCAGGCAGCACGAATAGGGTTAAAATAGTAGAGAACATCAGCCCGTAAACAATGACAGTTGCCAATGGACGCTGTACATCAGAACCAATTCCTGTGGCCAGTGATGCCGGAAATAATCCGATTACAGCAACCGTTGCGGTCATCAGTACAGGTCTGAAACGGTCTTTTGCGCCTTTGATGGCAGCCTGTTTCAGCTCATATCCTTTCTTCCGGAGATCATTGATATGAGAAATCATAATCACTCCGTTCTGAATAGCAACTCCAAAGAGTGCGATAAATCCTACTGCGGAGGATACATTCAGAGACATTCCCCGGATATTGAGTGCGAGCATTCCGCCAAATAATGCCAGCGGAACAATAGACATCAGAACCAAAGCTTGTCTGAAATCTCCAAAGGCACCATACAGCAGCAGAAACATAATGGCCAGTGCTAACGGAACAATAAATGCCAGCCTTGAATACGCCCTGTTTTGATTTTCAAACTGTCCGCCCCATTTGATCTGGTATTTCTCATGATCGTATTTGATCTCTTTTTCAATTGTACTTTGTGCTTTTTTCAGGAAAGAAGAAAGATCAGTACCTCTTAAATTCAGCTTTACCGTAAGATGTCTTTTGTTCATTTCTCTGGTAATAGTGCTTTCGCCGGTACTCAGTTTCACTTCTGCTACCTGTGATAAAGGAATTTTTGCTCCGGAAGCTGAGGTAAGCATCAGGTTCCCGATTTTATCTGGTGTGTCGCGGCTGTCTTCTGTATAACGGCATGAAATATCATACACCTTATTGCCGATAAAGATCTGGGAAATGGCTTTTCCTCCCAATGCGACTTCAATAAGGTCGGCAACATCTGCTACATTCAGTCCATATTGCGCAATTTTGTCTCTGTTGGCAATAATCTGCAACTGAGGTAATGGCGGTTCCTGATCAATGGCAAGGTCTGCAGAACCCGGAATTTTATTTAAAGTAGACAATACATTTTCAGCAATTCTTCTGGTTTCTTTAAAATCTTCTCCATACACCTTTACTACTAATTCGCTGTGAGCTCCGGAAATTTTATCCATTACCCCGTCAATCATAGGTTGTGAAAAACCTACGGTGAATCCCGGCATATCTTTATAATCAGCTGCGAGTTCTTTGATAAGGTCTGCTTTTGTCTTTCCTGCCGGCCATTCGCTGTAGGGCTTTATTCCGACAGAAACTTCAAAGTGGGAAGCCGTCCACGGGTCGGTACCATCATCATTACGTCCTGCCTGAACCATCATATAAGTAATTTCGGGATGTTTTAAAGTACGGGCGCGCAAGGTATCGCTCATTTCCTTTGATTGGGCTAAAGAAATCCCGGGTGGCAGCTGTACCTGAAGCCATATAGAACCTTCATCCAGCTCCGGAAGGAAGTCTTTTCCTACATGCCAGGAGAGAACTCCGGCAGATACCAGGACAATCATAATAGGAATGATAACTCTTTTGGGAGTCTGCATTATTTTTTCAATGCTCTTTCGGTAAGCTGTGCTTAGTTTTTCCAGCCATTTGTTGTGATAGATCTTTTGTGGTTTTCTATAGATCACATACGCTAATCCGGGGATCAGCAGTAATGCTACAGCCAGAGCTCCCAACAGAGCATATCCAACAGTAAAAGCCATAGGGGTAAATAATTTTTTTTCCACTCTTTCAAATGCAAACAATGGAAGATAAGCAGTAATGATAATGATGGTGGAAAAGAAAATAGGTTTGGCTACTTCAATCACTCTTTGAGTAATCGTTTTTTCTTCCAGTGTTTCTTCTGAATTTTCTTCTCTTTTTTTCAGAATGGTTTCCAGCATGACGATTGCCCCGTCTACAATGATTCCAAAATCAATTGCTCCCAATGAAAGCAGATTGGCCGGAATATTGGTAAAATGCATCAATATAAAAGCAAATAACAAAGAAAGCGGAATGGTAATAGCCACTAATAATGCTCCACGCCAGCTTCCCAAAAATACAATCAGCACAATAATAACCAAAACAATTCCTTCGGTGAGGGTGTGAGAAACTGTGGTAAGCGTGGTTTTTACAAGGTCTGTTCTATCCAGGAAAGGATGGATTTTTACACCCGGTGGAAGTGTTTCGTTATTCAGTTCTTCAATAGCTTCATGTACTCCTTCCAGCACTTGCGAAGGATTTTGACCTCTTAATAAAAGTACGATTCCTTCTACGCTTTCGGAATAATTACGCTTATGGTCTGTGTAGCCAAGGATTCCTTTTCTTTCCAGATTTCCGTATTTCAATGTTCCTACGTCATTCAGAAAAACAGGAACTCCATTTTGGGTTTTGACTACAATTTTTCCAAGATCATCCAAATCTTTTACCAAACCGATTCCGCGGATTACGTACGCAAGGTTCCCACGGGGAAGCATACTTCCTCCGGCACTCACATTGTTTTTGGAGATCGTTTCGGTAACTTCGGAAAGGGATAATCCGTATTGTTCAAGCTTATGCGGATCCAGTTCAATCTGGAACTGAGTGGTAATTCCCCCGAAGTTGGTCACATCAGCAATCCCTGAAATCTGTTTAATACGGGGGATAATCACAAACTTCTGTAAATCCGTAAGCTCCCGCAGGCTGTGATTGTTACTTTCGATAATATAACGATACACTTCGCCGATGGGCGAGGTAAGGGGATCTAATCCCGGCTGTGCACCATAAGGAAGCTCCACATCCGTCAGTCTTTCCTGGATACGCTGCCTTGCCCAGTAATCGTCTATACCATCATCAAAAACCATAGTAATAATGGAAAGCCCGAAGGTACTTTTGCTTCGCATCACATGCATTCCCGGAAGACCATTCAGGGATCTTTCCAAAGGGATAGTGATCTGCTGTTCCACTTCTTCAGCGGCAAGTCCCGGAACCTGTGTTACCACCTGAGAGGTTACATCAGCAATATCGGGATAGGCTTCTATGGATAATCTGGTCCAGGAATAATACCCGAAGAACCCCAGTAAAAGGAAGAGAGCCAGCATAAGCCATCTCTTCTGTATAGAGATTGTCAGTAATTTCTTCATCGTTTTTCTTTTACATTATTTTGCATCCGGCATATAAATTCCCCCTTCGGTCATGATGGTTTCTCCGGGTTGTAAGCCTGATGTTATTCTAACTGTTTTTTCATCGGTTTCTCCTGTTGTCACAGAACGTTTTGTATATTGATTCTTACCGGTTTTTACCCATACATACTGGGAATTGTCCTGCTGCATTAAAGCGGTTACGGGAATCATCACTGTCTTTTCCGGAGTTGTTGAAAAGTTGACTGTAGCGTACATGCCTGGCTTTAACTTTCTGTCCGGGTTGTCACATTCAATAAGGATTTTGATGCTTCGGGTATCTTCGTCTACAACTTCATTGATATGGTATACTTTTCCGTTGATATTTCTGTCTGGATAGGCACTTACTTTTACAGAAACCTGATCTCCTTTATTGACAAATCGGA
Source organism: Chryseobacterium sp. RU33C (assembly GCF_900156015.1). NCBI lineage: Bacteria > Pseudomonadati > Bacteroidota > Flavobacteriia > Flavobacteriales > Weeksellaceae > Chryseobacterium > Chryseobacterium sp. RU33C. Next base: position 138,870 of record NZ_FTMT01000008.1, read on the forward strand.
TGTCTTTTTCTTTTACATCACCGGAAATCCAGACTTTTGATAATTCTGCGATGATTATTACCGGATCTGCATCTCCTTTCAGATATTGCCCGTTGACAATTTTGTTGGAAATAATTTCTCCGTTAATGGGTGCTCTTACAACGAGTGGACTTCCTATACCTCCGCCTTTACTGTTATAGACTTTCAAGGCAGAAGAAGCATTGGAGAGAGAGGTTTTTTTATTTTTAAAATCAGTTTCTGCTTCATCCAGTTCTTTCTGAATGCCAACTCCATGTTTTACAAGGTCCTGCTGGCGTCTGTAATTTTTTTCTGCGAGCTGTACATCATTCAGTGCATCTGTATAATCCTTTTGAACTGAAAAATAATCTGATGATAGAATTTCAAAAAGAGGACTCCCCGCAGATACATGTTGTCCAAGCTGAATAAACGATCGGGTAATTCTTCCGGAAAAAGGACTGGCAATTTCCGCATAGTGATTGGGTATTGCCTGGATTGTTCCTGCTGAAACCACACCATCACTATGTTCCTGTTCGCTAATAACCTGCGTTTTAATTTTTTTGAAAACAGGATGGGTTTCCGGAACAGTAATCTGATTACCGCGGGTCATTATTTCCGGTTCTTTGTTTGGCTGGGTTGTATTGTCTTTACAGGAAACTGCAAAGAGAATAATACTACTTAAGATTACTTTTTTCATGATCTTAATACAATTGAGTGCTGTTGCTGATTTTTACTTTTTCTTTGTTATTTTTCCTGGTACTGAGCCATTTTTTGCTTCTGGTTTCTTTCTGAGAGGCCATAGTAGGTCTCAGAAATATATTCGTAGAGACAATGAAGAGAACTGTGATGAGGGCTTCCAAAGGATATCCCAAAGCGCATAGTGCGCCTATGGCCGCCGAACACCATAATGTGGCTGCCGTGTTTAATCCTCTTACGGTAAGACCGTCTTTCATGATAACACCGCCGCCAAGGAAACCTATTCCGCTGACAATATAAGAGGTGATTCGTCCGGCCGCATCGCCACCAATTCTGATGGCAATTAATACAAAGGCTGCAGAGCCGATACATACCAGCGTATTGGTGCGAAGGCCTGCATTTTTTTTACGCCACTGTCTTTCGAAACCAATACCGGCTCCCAGACAGAATGCGGTGAGTAATCGTAGGGTGAATTCAAATGTATTCATAACTTTTCCTGTTTTATAAAGCTTTTCAGCTGTACGGGAAAAGTGAGTACAACTAAAGCTTTTAAGATTGATAATGACGGTAAGGATCTGAGTCCATATGCTTTATTTTTTACTGTGCAAAAGTAAAGACCATTATGCTTTTTTACTGTTAGAGAAGCTTTAGAATGTTATTAGAAAATCATTAGAGAAAATCTGTACGAAAATTTATATGAAATCTGTACCCCTTGTAAGAGATAAAATTTCAATACATTTGGTGCAGGCTATTTTATATGCTGAATTTTATGATTTTTATATGAAATAAGAACTTGTTTAATCCCGGAAACTTCCTTCCAACATCTTTTGAACATTATAGTTTAGAAATGAAAAAATCAAACATAGCAATACCTGCCACGCTTTTAGCCATTATATGTGTGTAGGGAGGTGCTTCTATTGCAAAGCAGCTTTTTCCTGCCATTGGAGCTATTGGTACGGTTACTTTAAGAATTGTACTTTCAGCTGTTTTGCTTACATTGATTAACCGTCCGAAGTTTTTACAATTTAACAGCCAGAAATGGAAATATTGTGCAATCTACGGAATAGGGCTGGCCGCAATGAATCTTATTTTTTATATGGCCATTCAAAGAATTCCTTTGGGACTGGCGGTTACTGTGGAATTTGCAGGTCCGTTATTTCTTGCTTTAGCTTTGTCCCGTAAACTGCTGGATGTGATATGGGCTTTACTGGCCTGTGTGGGAATCCTGCTTATTGTCCCATGGCAGAATGATCATGTAGATTTGGTTGGACTTGGGCTTGCCTTTCTGGCAGGAATATTCTGGGCTCTGTATATTGTAATGGGTGGAATGGTTTCCAAAATAATGGATGGAAAAGATGCGGTAACCACCGGGATGATATTTGCCAGTCTTGTAATTATTCCTTTTACAATATGGGATGGAGCCGTTTTCAATCTTACCCCCAGTATTTTTATAAAAGGTCTTGGTGTGGCTGTTCTTTCCAGTGCTTTGCCTTTTTCACTGGAGATGATGGCGCTGAAAAAACTTCCGGCAAAGACTTTCAGTATTCTGATGAGTCTGGAACCTGCATTTGCTGCACTTTCAGGATTGGTTTTTCTTGCTGAAGAATTATCTTTTTTACAGTGGATTTCCATTGCATGTGTGGTTACAGCAAGTATAGGAACTTCCATTTTCAATAAAAAATCTCTTTCTCATGAGTAAGAAAGAATATTTTTAAAACATTAAGCTAATTAAGGTTTTAAGGGGAATTAATATTCAAATAAATTTAAATGAAGTCTTTTTATACGTTAACTGATCATAAAATTAACTTTAAAAGTAGTTTCATTATATTCTGATACTACAGTAATTTTTGCATGATGAAGGTGAATGATTTTCTCGGTGAGAAACAGTCCTATTCCATGACCTTTTTCACTTTTGGAATTCTCACTTCTGTAGAAAGGCTTGAAGATATGCTTTAAATCGTCTTCATTTATAGCATTTCCTGTATTGGTAAAATGGATAGTGAGAATTTTTGAATCTGTACTTACGTCAATCAGGCAAGTATTTTCCGGAGAATATTTACAGGCATTGTCAATAAGATTATTGAAGGCAACCTGCAGAAGATATTCATTTCCCTGAATGATAAGCTGGTCTTCTTCTATCGAATCTTCAATGTTCAGCGAAACTTTATATCCCGAATTTTCTTTTGTGATTTTAGTATAAGATTCCAGAAGAACTTCATCAAGACGAACTTCCGAAAAGCTGATCTCATTGGGATCATAGCTTGCTTTGGCCAGATCCATTAAACTATTGGAAAGCTTTACCATATTTCGGGCATCATCCAGTGCGAATTGAATGGTTTCCTGATATTCTTCTTTGGTTTTATCTTTTTCAGAAGCGAGTTCCAGCTCGGTGATGATGGCTGATAAAGGCGTTCTCAACTCGTGTGAAATATTGGATACAAAATGTTTTTGCGAATCAAAAGAATTTTCAAGCCGTTCCAGCATTCCATTGAAGTTCTGGGCTAGTTCATTCAGCTCGTCTTTTGCTTTTGTAGTTTTCAGACGCAGCTGTAGTTTTCCGGCTGTGATTTTTTTTATCTGAATAACCATTTCAGTCAGCGGACTTAATGCTTTTTTGGAGAGAAATATTCCAGCCAGATAAATCAAAACCAGAATGATGAAGAATGAGATAATGCTGATGGTAAGGAGATGAGTAAGATATTCATATCCGTGCTGATCATAAGCTGCGGCAGTTACTGCATACGTTTGTCCCTCATATTGATACACCATCCCGATCACCTGCAAATCATTTAAAAAGAAATTAATTTTCTTCTTTTGAAAGATCTGAGAAAGCATTTGCGAAGTTTCTTTTACATAATCTACTTTGGCGTCATCATGATAAACCAGCTGCTTATGAACATCATAAATTGCTACCTGAACTTCATTGAGCGTTCTTGTATTGTTTTTATAAAGCTTGTGCATTTCCTGTTCGGGAAGTGAGCTTCGGAAAAATAAATCAGCTTTGGCAATGGCTTCGTTCTGAAGTTCGCTGTAAAAAGATTTTTCTCTGGCTTCTTTGGATGAATAATAGATTGAAATACTGTAAACGCCCAAAAGCATTGCCGTGATTAAGGTAAAAAGCAGGGTAAGTCTGGTTCTTATTTTCATCCTGATATTTTTAGTTCATCTTACTGATTTACTGTATAGTACCTGTTTCGTAGTCTTTTTTCATTATAAATCCCATGCCGGCTTTGGTATGGATCAGTTTGGTTTCAAAATCTTTATCTATTTTCTTTCTGAGATAATTGATATAGACATCAATAAAGTTAGTGCCTGTGTCAAAATGAGTTTCCCATACTTTTTCCGCAATTTCACTTCTGGAAAGAACCCTTTCGGAATTCTCCAGCATGAATTTTAAAAGATTAAACTCTTTAGGAGTCAGCTTTATGGGCATTTGATCGCGGTACACAGTTTTTTGTTCCAGATTCATTTCAATACCTTCGTATTTAAGAACAGAAACCTTTTGATGCGGCTGTTGTGAAAATCTTTTCAGGAGTACTTTAATTCTTGCTATCAGTTCACGCATTTCAAAAGGCTTGGTAAGATAATCATCAGCTCCTGCATCAAATCCTTCCAGTTTGTCATCCGTAGTTCCCAATGCAGTAAGCATTATGACCGGAAGATTGGGTTTTAAAGCTTTGATTTCGTTACAGAATTCAAGACCATCTTTTCTGGGCAATACAATGTCTGTCACTACCAGATCAAAATGGGTCTGTAAAGCCAGCTTCAGGCCTGTGATTCCGTCATATGCTACAGTGACTTCAAATTCTGCTTCCTGAAATCCCTTTGCAATCAATTTTGATAGTCTGTCGTCGTCTTCAATTAATAAAATATGCGGCATAAGATTTCTGGAATGTTTGGGTTGGTGTGAAGAATAGATCAATATTACCACAAATGTAATGAATTCTATTTTGTAATTTTGGTCCTGAAAATAGAATCGAATGTGTGAATTTAGATTAAAAAAAATAACTGCTGCAGGGCTTTTATACTGTCTGATTTTATTATTGGTACAATGCAATAATACTGTTCCTATAAGTAATATACAGCTCAAAAATGGTGATCTGCTTTTTGTGACAGCCAAGGAATCCGGGCTTTCGGGAGCGATTAATAATGTCACTCAAAAACAAAAAACAGCCTCATTTGATCATATAGGAATTCTGGAAAAAGAAGGTAACCGGATCTTTGTTCTGCACGCTGCACCTAAAGGCGGTTCTCAGAGGCAGGATGTAAAAGATTTTATTAAAGATCAGAAAAAAGAAGGGCAGGAAGTGATTGTTTACCGGTTAAAACCGGAATATCAGAAAGCTATTCCTGAAGCGGTTAAAAAGGCGAATACCATGTTGGGTAAACCTTACAATTTCAATTATATTCTGGATGAAAATTCCTATTACTGTTCAGATTTTGTGGAAAGAGCTTTTCGGGAAGAACATATTTTCAAACTGGAACCCATGACATTTACTGATCCGAAAACAGGAAAAACAAACACATTCTGGGAAGAATTTTACGCTAAAAAAAATCTGAAAGTCCCTGAAGGTGAACCTGGCTGCAATCCAAACGGACTTGCCGGTTCTGACAAATTGGAAAGAATAGGAAATTTTTAAAATATAGTGAGAAGCTGAACAGGGCTTCTTTTTTTATGTTAAATTTTTTAAAATATTAGTCTACTAATTTGGTAGACTAATATTTTTTTATATTTTTGTCACAGATTTAAAAGCAGAGTGCCCTATGATCTGACAGATTTTAACCCAAAATGTTTAGCAATGATTACACTGAATCCCGGCCTGCAGGTTTTACAAAATAAAATAAACCTGCCTAAAAAAGAATTATTACTGGAAATAGAGTTGAATGGCAAAATGAAATTTGAACATTTGATGAATACGATCTATAATCAATTCGGCATTTGTCATAAAGTGTTATCTGCTAATGTAGAGTATGTGAACGGATACAGTTTCGGTTCAGTACAGTTATATATAAATGTGAATTCAGATGATTTTCAGCAGCTTGAAGTGTATCTGAATAAAAATAAACTTATCAATACAGCGGTAGAATATACCTGCAGAACCTATTTTTAAGTGAGATTCATATAGTTTTAATTACTCAAAGTGTCTGGTTTTTACCGGGCACTTTTTATTTTATACTAAAAAAAGCAAATAATCGATTGGTACAAAATTCCCCTCCTCTGGAGGGATGGCGAAAATTCAAAGAATTTTTGACGGGGTGGTTAAAAAAAAGCGTTCAGAACCTTCTGAACGCTTTTCTATCATTAAATAAAATAATTTTAGATTCTTTCGATGTCAGCACCAATAGCTCTTAGTCTTCCATCAATATTCTCATATCCTCTGTCGATCTGCTCGATATTATGGATAATAGATTTTCCTTCTGCAGAAAGTGCTGCAATAAGAAGTGCATTTCCGGCTCTGATATCCGGGGAAACCATGGTTGTTCCTCTTAACGGAGCTTCCTGGTTTAATCCGATTACCGTGGCTCTGTGCGGATCACATAAAATGATCTGCGCGCCCATATCAATTAATTTATCTACAAAGAATAATCTGGATTCAAACATTTTCTGATGAACCAGAATACTTCCTTTTGCCTGGGTGGCTACTACTAAAATAATAGACAATAAATCCGGTGTAAATCCAGGCCATGGCGCATCTGAAATGGTAAGGATAGAACCGTCAATAAATTTCTGGATTTTATAATGTTCCTGAGCTGGAATGTAGATATCGTCACCGCTTTGCTCAAGCTGGATTCCTAATTTTCTGAAGGTATTCGGGATAACACCAAGCTGGTTCCAGTTTACATTTTTGATGGTGATCTCAGATTTTGTCATCGCTGCAAGACCAATCCATGAACCGATTTCTACCATATCCGGAAGCATCGTGTGTTCAGTTCCTCTCAGATATTCAACACCTTCAATAGTAAGAAGATTGGATCCGATTCCTGAGATATTCGCTCCCATTCTGTTCAGCATTTTACACAATTGCTGAAGATAAGGTTCACAGGCAGCATTGTAGATTCTTGTCTTTCCCTTTGCTAAAGCGGCTGCCATTACAATATTGGCAGTTCCGGTTACAGAAGCTTCTTCCAATAAGATGAATTTTCCTCTCAGTTCCTTAGCTTTTAAAGAATAGAAATATTGCTCCTCATCATAATTGAATTCAGCGCCTAATTCTACAAGTCCCTGAAAGTGAGTATCCAGTCTTCTTCTCCCGATTTTGTCACCTCCCGGAGTCGGCATATAAGCCTCACCGTAGCGGGCAAGCATGGGTCCCATCAGCATAATGGATCCACGGAGTTTTGCTCCGTCCTTTTTGAACTCGTTAGATTTTATATAATCAAAATTAACCTGATCAGCCTTGAAAGTATAATCTCCCTGTCCGTTTTTAGTAATTTTTACACCAAAATCTCCAAGAATTTCAATCAGTCTGTTAACATCATGGATATCCGGAATATTTTTGATTCTTACTTCTTCGTCCGTCAGAAGAACAGCACATAAAATTTGCAGAGCCTCATTTTTGGCTCCTTGTGGAGTTATTTCACCCTGCAGTCTTTTTCCTCCTCTTATTTGAAATGTTCCACTCATTATTTTCTGTTTTTATGATTGTTATTATGCCTTCTTTTGTTGGGCTGGTTATTGTTTTTATTATTGTTATTATTCCTGTTGTTACTATTGTTATTATTTCGGTTGTTGTTATTGCTCGTGTAATAGATTTTACTCTTCTCAAGAGAATCAATTCCGGTAAGATCCAACCTGTTTTCAGACAGTTCTTTCAGGTGGCGGAAAATAACATCATCCGTCACATGTTCTTTATTATAGACATTATAAGACTTCTTCATATTGTTGGCGATCACTTCGATAAGGGCTTCTTTTTCATCACCCGTTTCCAGTTCGATTGCTTTTTCGATCAATTGAAGAATACTTTTTCCGTAGAACTTAAAGTCACCTTGAAGTTTTGGATATTCCATCCTTTTAGGTTTTTCTGCCAATTGTTCAGGAGTAGGGAACGGATATGGGGACTCTACATCCAGATCATAATTGGCAAGAATAAAAAGATGATCCCAAAGTTTATGTTTATAATTTTCCTCGTCGCGAAGTTGTGGGTTTCTCTGACCCATAAAATCGATGATTGCCATAGCCATTTCATTCCTTTCGTCTTTGGAAGGAAGTTCTTTGCAGCGCTCAACCAACTGTTGTATAATTCTGCCATATTCCGGCATATGAAGCTGAGTTTTTTGGGTATTGTATTCCATAGTATGCAAATATATGCATTAAAAGAAAAATTGTCTCGGGAATCTGAAAAATTTATGATTTTTTAATGAAAAACTTGAATGTCTTTCTTCTTTATTTATTGCTGAAAATGAAAATATTTCCCATTGGTTTGAGTTTATATCTAATAAAATCGTATCTTGTTTAATACATTGATAATTTATTAAAGCGATGAAAAAAACAAACTTTTTCCTTTCAATGCTGGCTTTGGCATTGGTAAGCTCATGCAGAACCACTGATGAATTAACAACTGAGACTTCCAGGCAAGAAGAAGTTCATAACAAAACAGTGAATGTGACCCATCATGATGGCCGGCCATTCAGTACAGGAAGTAGTTCAGGTTCTGCGCAAGGTAAATTCACAGCCGGACCCGGTGGAGGAGTTCTGATGCAGGGCTTTTACTGGGACGTTCCGCAAGGTGGCAACTGGTGGAATACTGTTAAAGATAAACTGACAGCGTGGTCCAATGCAGGAATTGGCGCTGTATGGTTACCGCCGGCATCAAAAGCACAGAACGGAGCCTATTCTATGGGATATGATCCTACAGATTATTATGATTTTGGAGATTTTAATCAAAATGGAAGCACGGAAACCCGTTTCGGATCCAGAGCCGAACTGGAAGCTTTGATTACAAAGGCTCATACTGAAAATATGCAGGTATATGCAGATATTGTAATCAATCACAACAGTGGAGGGCAATCCGAAGCCAATCCTTTTACAGGAAACAATACCTGGACCAATTTTTCAGGGGTTGCTTCAGGAAAATTCCAGAGAAATTATAATGACTTTTACAAAAATTCCTATGGAAATAATGATGAAGGAGCTTTTGGCGGTTTTCCGGATTTATGCCATGCGAATCCTCATGTGCAGGACTGGCTTTGGGGAAGAGATGATTCTGTTGCCAAATATTACAAAAATGTAATGAAATTTGATGGCTGGAGGTTTGATTACGTTAAAGGGTTCGGTCCGTGGGTCGTTAATACATGGAATTCTAAAGTAGGAGGATTTTCTGTCGGAGAATTATGGGATTCAAATGTAAATACACTCGAGTGGTGGGCAAATAATGCCAACAGTTCCGTATTTGATTTTGCGGCTTATTACAAAATGGATGAAGCCTTTGATAATGGTAATTTAAATGCTTTGAATGACGATATGATGTGGAAAAGAAATCCATACAAAGCAGTCACATTTGTTGCTAATCATGATACAGACATCATTTACAATAAAATGCCTGCATACGCCTATATATTAACCCATGAAGGGTATCCCACTATTTTTTACAGAGATTATGAAGAATGGTTAAATAAAGAAAGACTGAACAATCTGATCTGGATTCATAATAATAAAGCTACCGGAACAACTTCTATTCTCTACACCGATAATGACGAATATATTGCAAGACGTAACGGTTATAATGGTAATCCGGGACTTGTTGTTTACATCAATACGTCTTCAAACTGGCAGGAAAGATGGATACAAACCAACTGGAGCAGCCAGCAGATCAAAGACTTTACAGGGAACTCAAACTGGTACCCAACAACCCAGGGAGATAAATGGGTGAAAATCCAGTGCCCGCCGAATTCTTATTCTGTATGGTCGCTTAATTTATAAGCAATGAGCAATGGGTAATAATAAATGATGGAATTATGAATGATAAGTTGGTAATAGGTTGTTATTCAGTTTGATTTCCATTAAACAGGAACACCTATCCGTCTTATTTGTCATTCCGTAGGAATCTATACAATGCATTAATATTGCAGGTAACTCTTACGGAATGATCTTTTTATAAGTTAAATGAAACGGTGTAAGAACAATTAATTAAACCTGGATAAACTTTTTCTTCTGCTGCTGATCCGGTAAATAACATTTCTGATTGGCCAGTTTCATTCTGTTTCTGGAAATGACATCATACACTTTGTCACTTAAAGATACAGGCAGAATTTTCCCAACAACGGAAAGTTTATAAACTCCTCCCAGTAAATTAGCGATTTCCAGTACAGCTCTTGATTTGATATGATAATACCGTCCGGGTTTCCATAAATACATGGTGTTGAATACATTGGTTTCCAGCCCTCTTTCTGATAAGAACTGCTGTCCGAAATCAGATTGAAGAGAAGCAAACATGAACTGGTCTTTATTATCCCGCTCCAAAATCCACTGCACCCAGAAATTACAGACACCGCAATCTCCATCAAAAAATACAATATGCTTATTTTTCCAATTTTCCATGATGTTATTTATTAAACAGGATTCCTCTTTCAGTGTCTTCTTTTACTTTTTTAAAATATTGAATAAGATCTGCACGCTGCTCATCAGACAGTTTAGCATTCTGATGACCTAAATAATAAGATTCAAGAGGCATCTCTTTTTTCTCAATCATTTCTATACATTCTTCCAGTTTATGAACCTGTCTCTGAGGCTCATATACTGCAAAGGTAGAAAAATTAAGATGTTTCCTGCCTTCATTAATATGGTTTTTTACCCACCATGAAGTTGGTGAAATATTGCTGTACCATGGATACTTTGTTTCATTGGAATGACAGTCATAACATGATGTTCTGAGGGTATGGGCAATTTTCTCCGGTGTATTTTTAATTTTTAGAAAGTCCATTCCCGGAGTAAGTGGTGGATTTGTTTTATCGATAGGGAAAAACTGAATAATGATAAACGTAACGAGAATTATAACAATTATTTTTTTCATAGCAGATGTTCATATTTTGTCAATATAAAGATAGATAATTTATTTTTAGTGAGATAAAGCCTGAAGTTGGGTGATGGAAGCTGGAAGTACTTTTTAGTGGGGTCTTTAAATAGGGCGTTTTTTCTTTTTTTAGAAATTCTTAATTTATATTTCATGATGCTGTTAAACTTTCTCTTTCCAGCATCCAGTTTCCTTTTCCCTTTAAATTCTTACCTTGAGTAATTCTAAATTGGACTCTATACTGCTGTTTTTATTTAAGTTAATCTGAAAAATGACTAACTTAATACCACAATTGCGTCCAGAAACTGTGCCGTTAAAAATATTAATTTATAGTTTTTAACTATCGTTGAAATAAAAATTAATAGATTGTATTTATCAATCAAACGTTGTAGGTTTGTCATAATCTTACAACAGAAAATTGAAACTGTATTAATCAACATAAAAAATAAAATAAACGACAATGGAAAAAGATTTGAATGACATCAGTAAATGCCCGTTTCACAACGGAACAATGAAGAAGAGTGTAGCCGGAGGAGGAACCCAGAATTCTGATTGGTGGCCGGATCAGCTTAGAGTAGATCTTCTGCGTCAGCATTCTTCCCTTTCAGATCCTATGGATAAGGATTTCGATTATGCCAAAGCATTTGAAAGCCTTGATCTGGAAGCAGTAAAAAAAGATCTTCATGCATTGATGACAGATTCTCAGGATTGGTGGCCGGCAGACTTTGGTCATTACGGTCCTTTGTTTATCCGTATGGCATGGCACAGCGCCGGAACATATCGTGTGGGAGACGGAAGAGGTGGAGCAGGAGCAGGACAACAGCGTTTTGCACCTTTAAACAGCTGGCCTGATAACGTAAGTCTTGATAAAGCAAGAAGATTGCTGTGGCCGATCAAACAGAAATATGGAAGAAACATATCATGGGCAGATCTTCTGATCCTTACCGGGAATATCGCTCTTGAATCCATGGGCTTTAAAACATTCGGATTTGCGGGAGGACGTGCAGATGTATGGGAACCGGATTCCGACGTATATTGGGGATCTGAGAAAACATGGCTTGGAGGGGATTTACGATATGCTCACGGTTCGGAAGGAGTAGAAGAAGGTCATTCGGCAGTTCTTCCTGCTGATGATAATGCAGATGGAGATACTCATTCAAGAAATCTTGAAAATCCATTGGCTGCCGTACAAATGGGACTTATTTATGTAAACCCTGAAGGTCCGGACGGAAATCCTGACCCTATTGCCGCTGCTAAAGATATCCGTGATACTTTCGGCCGTATGGCGATGAATGATGAAGAAACCGTTGCTTTGATTGCCGGAGGACATACTTTCGGAAAAACCCATGGAGCGGGTCCGGCAGATCATGTAGGAAAAGAGCCTGAAGCAGCCGGAATTGAACAACAAGGGCTTGGATGGGCAAGTACTTATAAGTCTGGTAGCGGAAGAGATGCTATTTCCAGCGGTCTGGAAGTAACCTGGACGGAAACGCCTACCCAATGGAGTAATTATTTCTTTAAAAACCTTTTTGAAAATGAATGGGAATTAACAAAAAGCCCTGCCGGAGCTCACCAGTGGGTAGCAAAAGATGGAGCAGATATTATTCCTGATGCGTTTGATTCTTCTAAAAAGCATAAACCAACAATGCTTACAACAGATCTTTCCTTAAGGTTTGATCCTGTTTATGAGAAAATTTCAAGACATTTTTATGAAAATCCTGATGCGTTTGCTGATGCTTTTTCAAGAGCATGGTTTAAACTGACACACAGAGATATGGGACCGCGTGCCCGCTATCTGGGACCGGATGTGCCGCAGGAAGAACTGATCTGGCAGGATCCTATTCCTGAAGTAAACCACGAACTGGTTGATGAAAACGATGTGGAAGCGCTAAAATCAAAAGTTTTAAACTCAGGATTAAGCCATTCCGAACTGATATCTACAGCCTGGGCTTCTGCTTCTACTTTCCGAGGAAGTGATAAGCGTGGGGGTGCCAATGGAGCAAGGATCAGACTGGAGCCTCAAAGAAACTGGGAAGTCAACAATCCTTCACAGCTGAATAAAGTATTGGGAGTACTGGAAGGAATTCAAAAAGAATTTAACGATTCTCAAAACGGAGGTAAAAAAATATCATTAGCCGATCTGATTGTTTTAGGAGGTAACGCCGCATTAGAAGTGGCTGCCAAAAATGCGGGTCAGGATGTAAAAGTTCCTTTTGCTCCGGGAAGAATGGATGCTTCTCAGGAACAGACGGATGTAGAATCTATGGGTTATCTTGAGCCTGCAGCGGATGGATTCCGTAATTATCTGAAGAGAAAATACACCGTATCTACAGAATCTTTACTGATTGACAAAGCTCAGTTATTAACACTTACTGCCCCGGAATTAACCGTATTGATAGGAGGAATGCGTGCTTTAGATACGAACTTTGACGGTTCAAAACATGGCGTATTCACCAGCCGTCCGGGAGTTCTTACCAATGATTTCTTTGTGAATCTTCTGGATATGGGAACTCAATGGAAAGCAATGTCAGATGATAGAGAGCTTTATATCGGAACTGATCGGAAGACTGGTCAGCCAAAATGGACAGCAACCCGTGCAGACCTTGTTTTCGGATCTAATTCTGAATTGAGAGCCGTGGCTGAGGTATACGGAAGTGCTGATGCACAAGGTAAGTTTGTAAAAGACTTTGTGGCAGCATGGACGAAAGTGATGAATCTGGACAGGTTTGATCTGGTTTAATAAATAAAAATGAAAATAGAGAAAGGCAGCTTTTATGGCTGCCTTTCTTATTGATTATAAGGAATGTATTTGCATTAATTTCAGGAGAACTAATTAATTTTGATCATTGTTAAACGTAACGTCTTTCGTAATCCATTTATATAAAGTTGTTTTAGGTATTTGGTATTCATTTATAATTTCACTTCTTGTTTTTTTTCCACTTTTTATTAGGTCTAAAATGAAATCTATTAATTCTTTGGTGTATATATTTTTACGGAATTTAGGAAGTCCTTCTTTTAAGGAATGCTTTTTTACAGAGGTTTGAGGAGCATATAGAATTAAGTGCTGGCTATATATTCTGAAAAAATCATATTCAAGTAACTTACTCCATTTTAAAAGTATATCAGTATCTATATTTTTATCATGATACATATTTTCAATTTCTTTTTCACTTATTTTCATGAAAGAACATATCCGGTCTGAATGTATACCTAAATATTGAACTCTTTTTTTTATTAATTCACCGATATTAATATTTTTATATTTCATGATTAATTAAAGATTAATTGATGTTGTGAAATGTAATGAATTGTACTTTTTTACATCTCCGATGCAGGCATTGATTAATTTTTGAGGGAAGGATCCTGCATCGAAGAATCAGTAAAGATAAAATTGAACATTTATAAAATGAGAATCTTTACCAGGATAGAATTGTGTTTTTAGAATCGTTTATCTAATAATTCTCTAAAAGTTATATTTAATAGTTTCATCATTTTTACACTGAATATTATTTATTAGTATCTGCCCCTGAATTGTAAAATACAGTATTTAAATATATTTCAACAGGTGTTATTGGATGATGCAAAAGTATGAGTCTGAATAAATCAATAAAACATATTTTAAACTAAAATCTGTAAAATGCTTTAATATTACTTATGTATTGTATTATAGTAAGTTACGATAGTTGATTTCATATAATTGATTGTTTGGTATTTATAGATGTAACTTATTCTTGAAAATAACTATTACAAAATGAAGAAGTATTTTTTACAAGATGCTTTTATTATAAATTTTGTTGCAACTATAATAAATGAATATTCAAAAAATAGAATTGACAGATTGTAGTTTTTATTTTCGGATGATGGCTCTTTTACGAAATAACACTATCAAAGATTAAATAGAAATATTAAAATTGGAAATTTTATTTAATTCTTTGAGTGATGAACTGAATTTTCTCAGTTCATTTTTATTTATCCCAATCAATGAATATTTTAAGACCTTGGTTTTATTGCCATGATAAGGAGTAAAGCAAATAAAAATTGTAGATTTTATGCTATACCTTAAAATATCAATTTGTTGTATGTAAACTATCGGGATTTCAATGGGTGGATAGAATTTATAGAAGCCAATGAGGTGTTTGGTTTTTATAGTAATTATTTCTCCTGAGTTTTCTAATTCACTATATTTCACTTTTTTGATTATAAAGAAATTTATAAATACAAGTATGCTAATTGAGACAAAAGTGATAGCCTTATGATATAATGGAGTAAAAAGGAATACTATATTGCCGGCTACGCAAATCACTGAAAATAAAAGTAAGACAATACTCATTCTATTTATATTTTTTTTATTATCTATTTTCATACGTTTGATTAAAGGATCTATTGTTTTTAATATTTTTTTTAATAAAAGATTATTGAAGTCTTAGTATAGCAGTATTTTAAATAGTCTTGTGGAATGTTAAAAAACTCCGATACTATTACTGTTTTTTAACTGATAGCATCGGAGAAAAGTAGGGTGAAAAAAAAGATTTTTAAAAAAATCTAAAAAATGAATTAATTAAGTTTTTTTGAAGGATCTGAAACGGCGTTAATCCGGAAATCTCCTATTTTGAATTTCATCGTACATATTTTCATAGTTTGGATATTCTGTACCTAACATTTTATCCCAAAACCTAAAATATAATCCATAATTTCCTTTAAATTTAGAATGATGCAGATTATGGTAGGTTGAGGTCGTTATTATAGTAAATAAAAAAGACCCTCTTAACCACTTTGGAGCAATTTCATACCCTAAATGTCCATAGGCGTTGATAAATAAAGAAGAGACAAGGAATAATAATAAACTTATAGGATGAAATGGGAGCAGAACTATGATGATGGGGACAATACATGCTTCTCCAATTGCTTCTAAAAAATGGAACGAATAGGATGCGTACGGGGTTGGATTTGTGGATTTATGGTGTGTCAGATGTGCGTATTTAAAAATACGTTTTATATGAAGCAATCTGTGCAGCCAATAAAAATAAGTATCATGAATTATTAAGCCCATAATAAAAGCCCCCGGAATCCACCACCATGAATATTGATTGATATCTGTATACCATTGGGTGTATTTTACCAAATCAGTATTTATAACTGTAACAATTGTTACAGTCATAACAAATGTAGACAGCAGTGAATTTATGATTTCTCTTCGAATGTCACTGCTATTTAAATTTTTCTTTTGAATCTTGGACTCTTTCAGTACACGACCGAATATTTTATAACAAATGATATAAAAAAAACTTGCTATAAAGAAATATTCCAAAATAGAAGTTGCGTATGTATTAATTATTTCCCTTGAATCCATATCTTAAGTTTTATTTCATGAAAACCGGAGAGAACTGATGTTTTAATATAGTTCTTTCCGGAAACATATAATAATAAAATTTGAAAATGCAGGCAGCTTACAGATTCACCACCAGAAGTTAAATTATTTCTATCTGCAAAGATAGGATCCCGGATCAATCAGAAAATATGCACGTAAATCAATTTCAGTAAAATCATTTAAATTTTATTGGTTTGTAAATTAATGATTTATGGTGTGTTTATATCTAATGGTAATTATTTTTTGATTTCATTCATTTTCTTTTGAATATAATCGGAAGGAGTAATGCCTTCAATTTGTTTAAAGACACGATTAAATGTGGATTGGTTAGAAAAACCTGATTCAGTATAAATATACATCAATGTTGTCTTTTGTAAGTCAACTTCGTCTAATAATTTTTTAATATAATTTACTCTGTAATTATTGATATAGCTGTTAAAATTAGAATATCCTTTATTTCGGATTGCTTTTGAAATATAATGATGGTTAGTATGTAAAGCAGCGCTTAATGAGGACAGATTAAATTTGCTGTCCTTGAAGAATAAGTTTTTTTCCATGCTCTCATCAATCCTGCTGAAAATATTTTCCAAAGCATCAAGATCTATATCATTATTGATCACCTGTCTCTCTCTAACTTTTGCTTTGTAAGATGAGCTATTCAGTCTGCTTTCTTCCAGTTCTAATTTTATTTCCTGTTTTCTTATTAAATCCTTATAATATACTAATAGGCATACTATCAAAATATTGGACATAAAAAGTAAGACATCGGTAACAATTATTTGTGATTGTGAATATTGCTGAAAATTAAAAGAAAAATTTTCAGCAATGATATAAATGATAATGACTAAAAATAGTAAATATCCGGTATAAATTATTGTTTGTTTTTTCTGAAAGAAGATATTTGATCCTAAAGGGATGGGGATAAGCCAACATAAGCTGGCAACAGAACTTTTCCAAAAAAAAAGTATAATATAAATATTATATAAAGGAGCTAGTATTAAATAAGTATGTACAATTGAGTTTATTGAATATCTTCTTCTTACAATAATATAACCATAGGATAGAAAGCATATTCCGCTTAGTAAATATATGATAACTATTTTATTGTATAAATAAAAATAGAAAATGGAAACATAGATAATAAATAGAGTAATCATTAACAATATATATTTATCTAATAATTCTTTTTTCAACCTCTCAATGCTATCAATTATATTTTTTTTTGCAGTCATTTTGTTATTTTGAAAGTTATTTACTAGTAAATGCTTTTTGTAGTATGTTGAATAATAGGGTTTTGTGTAATTTAAGTTATTTTAAGGTTTTTGATTTGTATTGCCTTTATTTGATTTGTTTTTCATCCTACATTTGCACCTGTATATGTCTTTCGAAAATATTTGTTTTGAAAAATTATAATGCAAAGATATAAACATTAAAAAATATTTTGAAAATTATTTTAATTAAATTATTTGTTTATTGTTGTTTTATTAAGGTTAATTTAAAATTAAGTTTAAATAATTAATAAATGATTATAATTTTAATTATTTCAGTGTGATTTATTTAATTTATTATCTGGGTCCTGATGCTGTATTATTCTGGAAACAGGTAATGGAAAGTATAAATCCATACAAATGTAAATGCCACTATTTTATATTTCTGAATTTGTCTTTTTATAACCAATCTTAATAATACAATATATTATAATTAAAATGCAAAATTCATTTGACAAAGAAAAGATGTCATTATCAAGGCCACCTCCTTATACTGGGAATAGTATCTTAAGAATCTGGTCTTCGGACCGTAACGAAGTAATTTAAATAAAAACAAAAAAACAAAAAATGAAAAAATATATATTATTCATTTTCATAATGATGATCGTTCCTTTTCAAGCATATGCTCAAGTTGGAATCAATACAACTAGTCCCAATAGCAAATCTGCGCTTGACATTGTTTCTAAAGATAAAAATACAGGAACTTTGCTAACCCGTCTTACAACTGCTCAAAGAAATGCTATTACCGGGTTGGCAGCTACTGAAGATGGGTTAACTATTTATAATACTGATGAAAAGTGTTATAATTACTATCAAGCCACTAATGCCACCTGGTTAAGTCTTTGCGGAACATATAAACCTGCTGTTTATACCGTAGACTGCAGCAAAATAAAGGTTTTTGGAACTTATACTCAAGGTACTTCCCTTAATGTAAATAATTACATCACGATGCCGGTTACAGTTGCAACAGCCGGAACCTACCATATAATTGCAAAAACAACCAATGGCTATTATTTTGAAAAGACAGGAGTATTTCCGAATGCCGGAACTTTTACCATTTCCTTGTCTGGCTCAGGAGCTCCTAGTGCAGGACCTCAGACGGATACCATATCTTTTGAATATGATGGAACTATTGACACTTCATGTACATCTGTAACTGTAGCGGTAAGCGGCTCACAAATCAGTTATGGTATCACCTGTGGTAGCGCAGTTGTAAACGGAACCTATAATGCACAAACTGTTTTGGATTATAATACCAATACGGTGACAATACCTTTATCTAACGTAGATACAGGAGGACAGGTAACCATTATTAGTTCATCTAATAACGGTGTCAATTTTACCGATACAGAAACAATCACAACAGGAAGTACTTCAATAACGCTTCACGGTTCAGGAACTCCAACAAGTGCAGGTGTATTTACTTATACTTTTACAACGAATGGTGCCAATTCACAAACCTGTACATTTTCTGTAACATTTGATACTACCAAAGGTACTTTTGCAGATCCGGCAGACAGATGTTTAGATATTTACAATCTTGGTAAAAGAACGGATGGGGAATACTGGATCAAGACTGGTTCTGCAGATGTTACACCTATTAAAACCTATTGTGATATGACTCATGGAGGGTATACTTTGCTGTGGTCATACTCTGAAAAAACCGCTTATACAGGTGGTGGTCTTTACGGAACGGCTAATAGTATGTATATTGGCGCGAACTCAGGTGCTGTAGCACTTTCTGCGAACTCACCACAGAATGTTGTTACAACTGCTGCAGGGGTTATGAATTATACTAACTACAGAATACCTCTTACAGCAATGCAAAACTCTAAAAGTGCAACTCTGGGCGACTATAGGGTTCAAATCACCAATAATCCAACTAATATGAATGATAGCTGGGGAAATGGTAATTTTTTCAATGCAAAACCAACAACAGGGTATGATTATATCGCGAATGTTGCATCAACTTGCGAGCATCCAATTGTTCCAACTACAGGTAAAATCTTCGGATATGTTTATGATGCCCGTACCAATAATGCTACTTACAATAATGTTGCGACAGCAGGGAGAGTTTGCCCGTATATTAATTCTGGTTATACTTCTCACTGGGATGCAGGAGGACGTATTGCGGGTACGATAACTGCACCTGACGGTACTTCAATAAATGCATCATCATTTAATAATTTATTCGGATTCTTTGGTGAAGTTGAAGGGAATCACCTATTTGGAAAATGTACTACAGATGATAACAGCTTTGCTACGCAAACGTGTTCTTACACAAGCCTAAGGCCACATTCTTTTAATAGTGGAGAAGGTAGATACTTGCAATGGTTTGTTAAATAATCTCATATTATAATCTATATATTATATATTCAAAGATCATAAGCCCGGAACTATTACCCGGGCTTATTTTCGAATGAGAATTCCTTGTCTCATCAACTTAATAGTCTAAAAATATCATAATATGAAATTGAATGAGTTGCAAAAGTTAATAGGACTGAGTAAAAAAGAAGTATTGTCAGAATTTGGAAGTGAATTTAATCATTATCCTGCTGATGTATGGACTTATTATTTGAATTCAAATTGGATAGGTATGAAAACCTATATCATCATCTGTTTCAATAATGAGATTGTAGAAAATGTAAAAATGGTAAAGCGATTTGGACGAATTAAGTTTTAGGAAATTTAAATAGGAAATTATGATAAAAGGACCCAATTATAAAAAAATATACCAAGACATGGTGCTTGCTAAATATCCAGGTAAAATTGAGTTGTGCAGCAATATTTTAAATAAAGAATATATGAGTATTCTTGATGTGATTAAGCTCAATAGACTTTTATTTGAAACAGATAATGAAATCGCTAATCAAAAATTGAGATCGTATGATAAAAGAACTGTTTTGGAGATTCTTCACTATCAGAAGGAAAATAAATTGAATAATATACAGACTGCAGTGCATTTTAAATTAAGTCGTAATACAATTACCAGATGGAAGAAATCATTTTTGTAAAGGAGTAAATTTTATTGATAATCAGGTATTTACCATAACGGAAGTTAATCCTAACAGACCTGCTTATCTTATAATGAATGAATCAGGAAATTATGAATATTTAAAAAGGCTTAGTTTAATCTTAAAAAATGAAACAAAACAGCGAAATCGAATTGTCTGGACTGAGCATCATATGAAGAGGAAAGGTGAAAATTTCTATCAGTGTATATAAAAAGAAATTCATTGTCTGAAAATAAAATAACCATCTAAGAATTAGATGGTTATTTTATTGTTTGTAGACCCACAGGGTTTAACCATTGAATTTAGCTGTTTTTAGATGAATCATTAAAAGCCCAGATAATGGGCTTTTTTACTTATTTGAATTAAAATGAATACAACCGAATTTAATATAATATAGCGTAAATTCGGGAGTAAATCGGAAAAATTAATTATCTTTGTACAACCCTAGAACAGGCGATTTATGGCAAATATAGAATTCGGAGTCTACAGTAAAAAAGTACCTATAAATCTCAATATACGGTTTTATCACAATAAAATTGATATTAACGCAAAAACGAACATCTTTGTTTTTGATGCGGATTTCAAATATAAGAAAATTGCGAAGGGCAAAAGAAGCTCACGGAGCGTAGATATTACTAATGATTCCGTAAAAGCGAAAACGGAGAAATTGAAAAAATTGGTGTATGAAAGGTTTGTCGAAGATTTTCCGAAAGGTCATGCCATCACTCCGATTTGGTTACATAAAATTATCAATGAGTTTCACGAACGACCAGACGGAGAAAACGATCCTAAATTTTTTGTTATCCCGCTTTTCGACCAGTATATCGCCGATGCAAAAAACAAAATCAACACCGTTACAGGCGAACCGTTGGCAGAAAAGACGATAACGAGGTTTGAGTACACTAAAAAGCATATCCAGCAGGTTGAAGAGTATTTCGGCAAAAAGTTACGAATCTTGGATGTTGATCTGGATTTCTGCAACGAGTTCATCCGTTATCATAAGGAAGTAAGCAAATATGGCAATACCACCATCAACAAATCCATCAAACAAATAAAGCAGGTTTTGAATGCATCTGTTGCAAAAGGCGTTAAAATTAATCCTGAATTGAGCAGTGACCGATTTACTATCAAAAAAGATGAAACCATTGATACCTACCTGAATGAGGACGAAATAGAACGAATCTTTAACTACGACCTGTCAGATAATGACAGACTGGATAAAGTCAGAGATTTGTTCATTACAGGGCTATGGACGGGACTTAGAATCTCGGATTTGAAACGAATCAACAGCTTTGATATTTCCAATAACAGAATTAAGATCGTAGAAATCGAGAAAACTAACAGTTTTATTGAAATTCCCATCCATCCGCAATTAAAACAAATTATCGAGAAAAGGGAGGGGATATTACCAGAGATCAGCGACCAAAAGTTTAACTTGTATGTCAAGGAGTTATGTGAGTTAGTCGGAATTGATGAAGTGATTTTAGGAGGATTGAAAAATCCCGAAACCAACCGAAAGGAGAAAGGTTATTATCCAAAACATAAACTCATTGCATCACATACCTGCCGTAGGTCTTTCGTATCAAACCATTACGGAAAACTGGATGATAAAACCATTATGGCAATTACAGGGCATAAGTCGCACAGCCAGTTCCTGGATTATGTCAAAACATCCAAAAGGGAACATGCGGAAAAGCTGGAGCAATACTGGGCGGAGCAGGAGAAAAACAAGAAAGTAAAGAGAATTAGTAAAAGTTAAAATTTGTTAAAATTTTGTTAATCAGGAAAAAAGCTATAAATTTGCAATTGAATCGGAAATCGAAGCATAATCATATCAGTTTTCGTATTCAGCAAAGGTATCTTTAACAATTCATTAAGTAGCTGTTCGTTTCAGTATTGAAATGATAACAGTGATGCCAAAATTGTATTATCACTTTTTTGATGATTTCGGGAGCCTCCGAAATTAAAATAAGAGCGCGGATTGTAAAATATGCAGAAAATGATTATCTGTATAGTGTCTGTGTAAAAAGTACCACATTTTGAAGACCTCGGAACCTCAACCTCACCAAATGACGGATTATTTTTCTTAGGATAATTATGTCTTCATAACAAATACAATTTTGATAGATGGAGTCCAAACCATTAAAAACAGCGAACGAATTAAATACTATAGGATAATTATATCCAAACATCAACGAAATTAAATCAAACAACAATATACAGACCTAACTTTTTAAGTTGGGTCTTTTTTATGCCCGAAATTGGGCGAAACAATCAGGGAACCTCAAAAGGGTTCCCTTTTTTTATGTCTAATAATTAAAAATCTACAATATGAATACTACAAATAACAATAATAACACACTACTATTCCAAATCACTAAAGAAGAACTTATGCAAGACTTTGAACAAGTGGTTCGCAAAGTAGTCAACCAAATACAGGTTGAACAAACATCAAAAGATGAGAAACAGGTTTATACTCGCAAAGAAACATCGGAACTTTTAAATGTTAGTTATACAACACTTCACAATTGGAAAGTGCAGGGGATTTTAATACCTACCAAATTAGGTAAAATTGTTTACTATTCTAAAGATAAAGTTTTGTCAAGACTCAAAGGAAATAATTGATCGAGTAAAGAAATCTTTTTCTTATTATGTCGCACAAAACACAGTAACAACCTTAAATTCCTTGTTTTATAGCGCAGTAATAGATATCTTAAACTGAACTGTAAAACTGTTAAATACCCCTTAAATCAATCTTAAACAAGCAGACAAAACCTTAGTAAAATTACATAAGGGGGCTATTGGTATGTCTGTATTTAAAATATTATGAAAAAATCATTAATAAAGTGGACAAAACACACATGGAATCCTACCACAGGATGTACAATTTTTTCTAAAGAATGTGAAAATTGTTATGCTAAAACATTCACTGACAAACTTCAAGAAAAGCTAGATCCAAAGTATATACATGGCTTTGATACTTTTGTTGAACATAATTACACATTAAAGCAACCTTTTATTAAGTGGAAAAAGCCAACCGTAATTTTTGTTAATAGCATGTCAGATCTTTTTCACAAAGATTGTAGTCTGGGATTTCTTAAAAAAGTATTTGAAGTAATGAATAATACTCCACATACATATCAAATATTGACTAAAAGAGATGCTAATTTGGTTAAGCTTTCCGATCAACTTTATTGGAGTAATAACATTTGGATGGGTGTTTCTGTGGGGAGTGTGGTTAGTGTGAGAAAAATTGACAGTTTGAGAAAATGTGGTGCAAAAAACAAGTTTCTTTCAATAGAACCATTAATTGAAGAATTGCCAGATCTTAATTTGGCTGGAATTGATTGGGTAATCGTCGGCGGTGAGAGTGGCTCGGGTAAGATAAGACCCATGAAAAAAGATTGGGTACTTAAAATCAAGAAAAATTGCGAAGATCAGAATGTCCCTTTTTTCTTTAAGCAATGGGGAGACGTAAGATCTAATCCCGATCCTAATGATCCAACCATAAGTAAAAGTCATTCTCAATATGAAAAAGGAGGTTGCATGTTAGACGGTAAGCTATATCTTGACAATCCTTGTATTGTAAAACCTATTATCGGGGAATTACCTTTTTAATATCATTACTATGCAGGAGTAGAATCTTTTTACTACTAACCGCAACCCTGCATAAAAACCATACCTAAAAATCTTTTATAACAAAACTTAAAGGCACAGTAAATCTACTGTGATAGCCATTGCTGTGCTTTTTTTTAGAAACAACAACAACAAAATGAAACAATACAAAAGTAAAAAATCAAATCGCAGTATCAACGCATCAGCTTTTTACCATGAAGGTTACCAATGGAAGGTAGTACTTCCTACAATCATAGTAAATTATCTTCAGGGAAAAGTTCAGGAGGAAACACCATTCAAAGAATTTAAAATGAATAATGCGCTGTATTTCCTGAGTTTAGTTATCAGTATTCCTGCTTATAAAAAAGATAAAGCTTATCAATATGGGTTTATTCCTATGGATTCTCAACGATTAAAAAAGAAAGATTCCAATTATAATAAATATTTTGAATATTTTGTACAGATTGGTATTCTGGAGAAAAAAAAATATTCAAAAGGTCGCTTCTGCGCACGTTATCGATACAATTGGAAAAATATTAATTTGGAAGGTGTTGAATGTCTGGATTTTTCAATATTTGAAATGACGGATAAGTTTCTAGTTAAAAATCTATTGAAAGAAAATGTAAGTAATAAAGACTGTCCGCATCTTGCTAGATGGTTTGATGATGGACTGTTCCTTGATTTTGACCGCTTGAATGATGATTTATCATCTGAGTTCTGCTACAATAAGTACAGTTTGAGTTACACCAGACTAAATCCAGTAATTGCTAAAGCATACAAATACTGGCACTCTGCATTGATGCTGAAAGAACAATGTTTCCGTATTTCCCGCAGACCTGATTCGGATAACAGACTTCATACTAATTTAACCAATATGCCGTCTAAATTCCGCCCATATTTGACATATCATAGCGAAAACATTCAAAGTTTGGATATTAAGAACTCACAACCATATTTTATGGTTTTAGTATTGGAAAGTTTGAGTAATAGTAAGATTATTGAGATTATGAGTAAAGTGTTTGGAAATAGTAATATAGGTACTATGTTGCAGAAATTACAACAAATTATGTTCAGTAAGGCGTTTCAAGAGGAATTCGTTCCGTTGAAAAAGGCGGTGCTGACAGGCGAATTTTATGAATTTTTAATGCCATTTTTTGCAGATATTAAACCTGATTATGATGGTAAGTTTAGAAAGAAATTTTATGATTCAAACACTGGTAAAGCAGAATTGTGTAAGTTCGCGACTAAACGAGATTTGATGAAAAAACTTACATTACAGATTCTTTATACTCCGCTAAAAAGACCGTCAAAAGAATATCTCATATTCAAACAACATTTTCCTTTGCTATGTGAGTGTATCGAGGTTTTTAAAATGACTTCCAATGAAAAGGATTCATTCAAACTGTTTCCCAGACTTTTGCAACAGGTTGAATCTGATTGTGTGATTGATACTATTACGAAACAAATTGCAGAAACAAATCCTGATATGCCACTTTGGACAATACATGATTCTTTCTGTACTACACAGAGTTGGTTTCCTGTTCTGGAATCTCTGGTGCAGAAACTATTTTTAAGCTATTCTAGCGGTATTTTGCCGAGTTTTAAGACTGAATTATGGTGTAATAGTGATGAGTGCCTGAAAGTGGCTTAAAATCAAAATGATTGGCTTTGCTTATCTATACTAAAGCCAATCATCATATATATTTTAATATAATTTATACTTCCCGTGAGCGTATATTTAATTGATTGATTTTAACTTTTTTAACAGAAATACATTCCATTAATTCTTGATTGAAAATAACTAAATTGTTACCTGTAATATGAACTGAACTTCTAAATTTAATTCCTTGAACTCCAGTGAAAATCTTTATAAACTCACAAATAAATTGAGTAGGAATATAATCCAATTCAGAATCATATCTTCTCATTGGCTTTGATAAATCATTACTAATATACTGTTTTAATAATGTTGATTTAATTTTTTTTGAAACTTCATTGGGATGAAATATGGTGGGGACTTCTGTAAAATCAGAAATATAAATATCGTCGACAATTGATGGTTTTAGAGTGAAAGTGGCTGTAGAAGGTAGTGTTTCACTAACTGTGTAAGTTAAAAAGTTATTCTGGAAAATTTTGAGCCCTCATAGCTCAAAAAATTTTACGGAAATAACTTTTTATTA
>NZ_FTMT01000037.1:0-25018 GCF_900156015.1 Chryseobacterium sp. RU33C
ATAAAAAGTTATTTCCGTAAAATTTTTTGAGCTATGAGGGCTCAAAATTTTCCAGAATAACTTTTTAACTTACACAGTTAGTGAAACACTACCAATATAAACTATTTGAATAAAGACTCCATCATTTGTAATACTCAATCCCGATCATCCAGACTGTTTCCCCAATATTTCAATAGAATTGTTTACTTTTATCACAGAACGCGAACATTTCACAATAAATATTCTACATTTAAATTTCATCCTTTTTATTATATGATCCAAACCAATAGCCAAAACTATCTCCTGCTAATCATCTTACTGATTCCCAATTTTCTTTTAGCTAATGCAGGTTCTCCCATGATTTGGTTTAGCTTTTTACATCTGATCTGGATCAACTTCATCATCGGAACCTTTGAAAGTAAACTCCTTGTAGAAAAATTCAATCTCCAAAACAGAAAGTGGCTGATCATTGCAGCCAACTATGTTTCTATGTTTGTAGGTTACTATTTCATTGCACCTCATGTTTCTTTGGTAAACGGATATCCAGACTTTTGGGGTATGAAATCAAGGGTAGGCGAATATGAACTGGGAGGATTTTTTATTGGTTTCTTGTACAGTTTTGGAGCAACTCTGGTTATTGAATTTCCATTTTACTGGCTTTCATTGAAAACAAAACAGAAGGGCTGGAAATTCTTATTACCATTCTTCTTAGTCAATCTTTTTACAAATATTATCATGCTTGCTATTTATTTTGCAATTGTTGCTTTTGCTGCAAAATGGAATTAATTAGTAAAGTTGAGATTGCTTCGCTACGCTCGCAATGACAATGGTCGTACAAGGCTCATAATTTGTCGGAAAAACACATCGTTTAAGCTTTGCTGAGTGGAACGCCTTTGCGGACATTGAAGCAGTTAGTTGTCAAAAAATTCTCGCGACAATTGCGTTAAATAGATTGCTTCGCTATGCTCGCAATGACTATAAAAACAAAAATCCCTCTCATTGCTGAGAGGGATTTATTATGCTTAAAAACTGAGATTACATATAAGCTTCAATCGGCTCACACGTACATACTAAGTTTCTGTCTCCGTAAGCTTCATCTACTCTTGATACAGAAGCAAAGAATTTGTGGTCTCTCACCCACTCCAGTGGATAAGCAGCCTTTTCTCTGCTGTATGGCTTATCCCAAGAATCAGAGATCACCAATTGTTCTGTGTGAGGAGCATTTTTCAGTACGTTGTTGGCAGCATCTGCTTCACCGTTTGCAATTTCATCGATTTCTTTTTTGATAGAGATCAACGCTTCAGCAAAACGATCAATTTCAGCCTTGCTTTCAGATTCTGTAGGCTCAATCATTAGTGTACCTGCAACCGGGAAAGAAACGGTAGGAGCATGGAAACCATAATCCATTAATCTCTTCGCCACATCAGCCACTTCAATTCCTAAAGACTTGAACTGACGGAAATCTACGATACATTCGTGAGCTACTCTTCCGTTTTCGTTAGAATATAAGATTGGGAAATGCTCTGCTAAAATTTCTTTCAGGTAGTTAGCATTCATGATGGCATGTCCTGTAGCCTTTTTAAGACCTTCTGTTCCTAACATCTTGATGTAAGCGTAAGAAATATTAAGGATTAATCCTGAACCGTAAGGTGCAGCAGAAATACCTTCAATAGCTTCTTTGGAACCGATTCTGATGTTCGCGTTAGAAGGAAGGAAAGGTACTAAGTGTTTAGCAACACAGATTGGACCTACTCCAGGACCTCCGCCTCCGTGAGGAATTGCGAAAGTTTTGTGAAGGTTAAGGTGACAAACGTCTGCTCCGATGTTTCCAGGACTTGTAAATCCTACCTGAGCGTTCATGTTCGCACCATCCATATATACTTGTCCTCCGTGCTCGTGGATAAGGTTGGTAATTTCCTTAATGTTAGCATCGAAGAATCCATAAGTAGAAGGGTAAGTGATCATTACAGCTGATAAGTTGGCTGAATGAAGTTCTGTTTTAGCTTTAAGATCTTCGAAGTCGATTTCCCCGTTTTCAAGGTTTTTCACCACTACGATTTTCATTCCTGCCATTGCAGCAGAAGCCGGGTTGGTTCCGTGTGCAGACTGAGGGATCAATACTACATTTCTGTGGTGGTCTCCTCTTGAAATATGGTATTCTCTGATCACCATTAATCCTGCATATTCTCCCTGCGCTCCGGAGTTTGGCTGAAGTGAAGTTCCTGCAAAACCTGTAATTTCTGCTAAGTCTTTCTCCAGTTCACGGATCATTTCCTGATATCCTTCAGCCTGGTTTACAGGTACAAATGGATGAACTGCACCCCAGTTTTCCCATGAAAGCGGTAACATCTGAGTGGCTGCGTTTAGTTTCATGGTACAAGATCCTAAAGAAATCATTGAATGAGTCAATGATAAGTCTTTTCTCTCAAGACGCTTGATGTAACGCATCAATTCTGTTTCCGTGTGGTATTTGTTGAATACTGCTTCTGTAAGAATTTCGTCTTTTCTTAAATTCTCTTCCGGAATGCTGTATCCTTCTTTAATTTCTAATTTGAAAGTCTGCTTGTCTTTAAACTGAGCGAAAGAAGCCATCAGATAGTTTAATTTCTCTAATGTTGTGCTTTCGTTGATCGCAATGCTTACTACTCCTTCTGTAAAGTAGTTTAAGTTTAGTCTGTGATCAAGCATCAGTCTTACCAATCTTGCTTTCTCTTCTTCAGGCATTGTGATTTTCACAGTATCGAAGATTGGCTCTTCTACTACCTGATATCCTAATGCTTTAAGACCGTTTTTCAAAGCGTTTGCTTTAAAGTGGATCTGATCAGCAATATAATTTAATCCTTTAGGCCCATGGTAAACAGCATACATACCAGCCATTACCGCCAAAAGAACCTGAGCTGTACAAATGTTTGAAGTAGCTTTCTCTCTTTTGATGTGCTGCTCTCTTGTCTGCAATGCCATTCTTAATGCACGTCTTCCGTACATATCCTGAGAAACCCCAATGATTCTTCCGGGAATATCTCTTTTATAATCTTCTCTACAAGCGAAGAAAGCGGCGTGAGGACCTCCGTATCCTAATGGAATACCGAACCTCTGAGTAGTTCCTACTGCGCAGTCTGCCCCCATTTCTGCAGGAGATTTCAGCTTAACCAAAGCCATCGGGTCACAGGCAACAGCTACCTGAAGATCAAGTTTTTTATATTCTACGATATCCTCGGTATAATCTAAAACGATTCCGTTTTTACCTGGATATTGTAATAAAACTCCATAATAAGAACCATCAAACTGGTGCGTTTTATGATTTCCAACTACGATTTCTATTTCCAGTCCTTCAGCTTTTGTTTTTAATACAGAAACTGTTTGAGGAAGTACCAGATCAGAAATGAAGAACTTATTCGCTCCTGCTTTTTTCTGGTCCTTAGATCTATTGTTGAAGAACATGTGCATTGCTTCAGCAGCAGCAGTAGATTCATCCAATAAAGATGCATTAGCTAATGCAAAACCGGTAAGGTCACATACTACAGTCTGGAAATTAAGAAGAGCTTCAAGTCTTCCCTGTGCAATTTCTGCCTGATATGGAGTATACGCCGTATACCAGCTAGGATTTTCGAAAATATTTCTCTGGATTGCTGAAGGCAAAAGTGTATTGTGGTATCCGAATCCGATATAACTTGTATAATCTGTATTTTTAGATGCCAATTCTTTTGAGTGGTTCAACATTTCGTATTCAGAAAGTGGTTCCGAGATCTCAAGATCTTTCTCTAAACGGATAGAAGAAGGGATGGTTTGAGAAATTAACTCTTCAATACTAGAAACGCCAAGTTTCTCCAACATCGCCTGTTTATCGGCTTCATTAAGGGAAATGTGACGGCTCACAAACTGTTCTGTATTCATTTTTATTTATTAGATTTTGTTTGTAAAAAGATGGGTAAAATTACAATTTTCTGAACGATTGTACAAGAGTATATCAGGGATGATAATTCACAAAAATATTTGTGATTCTTTATCACACTTTGTTTTTCATAAGCTTCAGAGGAGTTCACATTAGTTTCAATAACAATATTCATTATTCTATACATAATATATAATAAAAACATCAATTTCAACATAATTAAACACCTTTACATTTATTAAAACACCTAAAAATTTTTCAACAACTCTACTGTATGAATTAAATCTAAGCTTAAAAAAAGATATAATACAGAATTTTATTCAAAACACAAACTTCAACTTTATTCATGATGAATTAAGAAGTTATCATGTTTGAAATCTCAGTTCTCCAATTCCGGACAGAACAGTTTCATACTGCTATACATCAGGTTTTAAGAATTTTATGAAATTTTATTAATTATATTTATTCTAAATTAATATATTTGCAGCATGAATATGATTGTCCCATTTAAAGTTCCGCCATTGGCACCTTACTCATTCAATAACGAAGAGATGTTCTGTGAAAAAAAATCGTGTTGTAAAAAATTCAAGAAAGGGAAAAGATGTAAAAAATGCCCTGGAAGAAAGAAAATGGCATAAAGTCAATTAGCTGAAGTTTTTAATCAGCAGATAGATAGCAATCGCCAGGGTGATAATTCCCCAGATCAGCATCATTATCTTAGGCTGACCCGACTTGTTAATTCTTGTTACGGGCTGCGGCTTAAACATTTCTTCCACCGAATTTTTGAACTTTTCAGAATCGTTTTCAAAAACTTCTGTGATGGTAATTCCCTGAACAACCGTTTTGTGCAAAAGAGAATTGGTTGCATGAAGCAAAAGCTGGAATTTTCCGTCCTTAAATTCCGTGATCTTAAAGATCCTCTCTCCATACGGTTTTTCCAGTCCGAAAGGCAATACCTTCACCACATCAGCATTACTCGTCTGCCAGTTGATGATAATCTCCTCTCCTTTTTTCGCATGAATTTTATTCGCTGTAAAAGTTTTGACAGCTGGCGGAATATTATATCTGAAACTTCGCTGATGATTTTCTAAATTCTGATCATAAGTACGTCTGAGCGCGCGGTCACTTAAGGTCTCATATGCCTCCTGAATCTCACGGAAACGGTCTGCAAAAAAATCGTCATTGTCATTTTTATCAGGATGATATTTTAAAGACAGTTTTCGATAGGCTTTTTTGACGTCTTCTTCCGAAGCATCCTGTGATATACCGAGAAAATAGTAGTAATCTTTCATTGAGCAATACAAAAATAAGGATTTATTTTTCTTCGTGTTTGATCTTTACCGTAAAATTTTGTTAGAAGAACAGATCTAAAAGTCATTGCGAATCAAAGATGAAGCAATTGTATAAGTTTCTTGTAGGAATACGCGAAAGCGCTAAAGATTTCTCTCTACTATATGTTTTAAGGCGCAATGATTTTATATCCGATAAAATTCATTCTGCTAAAAATAATAAGAATTGGATGATTTCTACAGCTGTCTTTCTCATTGCGAGCAAAGTGGAGAATCTTACTTTATGCTGACAATAATTCTCCTACAGACCAAGCTCCATGCTGCAGATCTATAATGTGCAACCACCTGTATTATCTTCACATTTCTTTTAAATAAAAATTCCGGCTCGGGAAGCGAAGCTTCCCGAGCCGGAATGTAACAATTTCAATTTAGCTTTTACTTTTCTTATGCTTCGCAGATATTATCCTTTCTGCAGCATCTTGAATGGAATTCTTTTTTGAATTTCCCTTTCAGTTCCTGATAATCTTCTTCATTCATTTCTCTGATCTTATCTGCCAGTCCGAAAGGTGATTTTTCTTTAATTCCGTACTCATCAAAAATACCTTTGATAAATCTTTTTCTTTGTATTGCTTTTTTAGCGATTAAGGCTACACCTACAACGGCTAATGCTCCAAGAGCTCCTTTTAATGCTGAATTTTTCATTTTTTCAAAATTTTAAATTTTACTACTTCTTGTTTTTTATAAAGACGAATGAATTTTAATTTTACTTTACTACTTCTTTAAAAATTTCAAATTATTCGTTATTTCTGTTGAAGAATCCACCGGAGCATCTATTTCTCCAGACTTCTTTAAACTTCTCTCTTTCTTCAGGAGATAAACCTTCCATTTTCTCTCTCATCTTTCTTTCTTTAAAGTCTCTCATTCCTTTACCGAAATGAAACCCTCCGAAAAGAATTTTGCTTAAGATCAGTATTCCCATGGCCTGCCAGAAAGTAATTGTTCTGGCTCCTAAAATCTCCGGAAGAAGACAGTTCCAAAGCATCATTACAATCCATGTAACAGCTGCTAAAATTAATGGAGGGCATAGCAATAAAAAAATCCAACCCTTTTTGTGTTTATGATTCATAATTTCTTTTTCTAACTTTTTAAATCTTCGTATAACTTTCTCAATCTGTTTCTTAAGTGCTTCACTGCATAGTTTTTTCTACTGATGATGGTTTTGATGTTTTCTCCCTGTTCATCAGCGATCTCCTGGAGGGTCTTGTCGTTCAGTTCATTTTCTACATAGACCAGCCTTTGTTTTTCAGGAAGTTCATCAAGCGCTTCAAACAGTTTTTTCCAGATCTCATCCTGAAACATCTTCACTTCAGGACCGGCACTTTCATCCATCAATAGAATATCCTTGATAGAAAAACTACCGTCTTCATCTTCATATACAAAATCTTCAAGATTTTCTGTTTTCTTTTTTCGGTAACGGTCTGTGATCTTATTCGCCGTCACCCTGTACAGCCAGCCTCCAACGTTTACAATCTCAGAAAGATTCGTAAGGCTACTGAACTGATACCACACCTCCTGCAGAATATCTTCCGCATCCTCCGTGTTTTTCACTTTCGGACGAATATAAGACATCAGCTTCCCTCCGTAGTTGGAAACGGTTTGTGAGATGATGCTTTCTTTCTCCTTCTGTGGCATTGTTATTTTTTCGACAACCTCCATATTGCTATGACGGTTAGCCTTTTGGTTTTACTTTAATAAATTTAAAATATTTTTCTTACAATTCAGTTTTTCTTTTATTCATCGGTATTTTATCATCTCAATTATTCCTGATTACTCATTACTTATGTTTAAGAATGGTAAAGACCTTTTTATCCATTCTCAATTTCTAACATCATTTGAGATTCCTGCGGAATGACACAATTGTAATGATAGTTTATCCATACAGCTTGTCATTCTGTAGGAATCTAAACACTCACCTATTCATAAAAACAAAAAAACGGAAGACCTGAGCCTTCCGTTCAATATTATTAAAATTAATAATTTACTTATTAAAATTTTCAGCAAAGAATCCCAGCATCGATTTGTAGAGTTCTATTCTGTTCGGTTCTTTTCCAAATCCGTGTCCTTCATCGTATTTTACCAGATAAGGAACTTCAAATCCTTTGGCGCGCATTGCTTTTACAATCTGATCAGATTCATTGATGTTTACCCTTGGGTCATTGGCTCCCTGTACTACAAATAAAGGTTTCTTAATCTTATCAATCTGGAACACCGGAGAAACTTCTTTAGCAATCTTAGCTTCTTCGGGGTTATCAAGATCATACCAGATCTGTTTTACCATTTCTTTATAAGGCTTCCAGTATTCCGGGAAAGAATCAAAGAAAGTAAAGATATTGGATACGCCTACATAATCCACCCCGCATGCATATAAATCCGGAGTTTTGATCAATCCCATCAATGTTGCATATCCACCGTGGCTTCCTCCGTAAATGGCAACTTTATCTTTATCTACCCATCCTTGCTCAATGGCATATTTTACCCCGTCTTCCACATCATCCATTGCTTTTCTTCCAATCTGCTTGTAACCTGCTTTCTGGAATGATTTTCCATATCCTCCGGAGATTCTGAAATTAACCTGCAGCGTGGCATATCCTCTGCTTGCAAACAATTGTGTTTCAGGATTGAATCCCCACCTGTCTCTGATTCCCTGAGGACCGCCGTGAGGATTTACAATCAGAGGAACTTTTTTACCCTCCAGTGCAGCTTTAGGCAGGGTAATATATCCATGGATTGTTAACCCGTCTCTGCTTTTAAATTCGATAGGTCTCATTTCGGCCATATCTTCTTCCTTCAGCTGTGGCATCAGGTTATAAAGAAGTTTGATCTGTTTGGTTTTGGTGTCGTACTCATAATAGGTTCCGTAGAGCTTATCACTTCCTACAACAACCAGAAGTTTATCATTATTATCATCAGAGGAAGCAATTCCAAATTCCTTGTCTCCAAACTGAGATTTTAATTTGTCATGTATTTCCTTATAAAATTTACTTACCGGTACGGTTTCTCCCTTAGTGCCTTCATAGCTGATGTAGTCAAGCTCATAGTTTCTGTTCTTACCTGCTGTGCTTATTGAACTTACATCATATACCGGATTAGAATAAATTTCTTTAATTACTGCATTTTTTTTCAGATCATACAGCACAATTCTTGCTTTATCACTATCCAGATTGGTTACTACATAAGCTTCATCTTTATTTTTAGAATTTTCATTAAACTCGATAATACTGAAGGTATCAGACCAGTCTGCAGATTTAATCAGATTGAATTTTCCGGTCTGCAGATCTTTATAATAAGTTTTTGTAGTTAATCCGTTTTCAAGGACGCTGTATCCTCTCAGGTTTCCATCTTTATCAAAAAGGTAATCGTCAATAGGGCTGTTTACATCTTTATTTTCATACAGCTGGGTCATTTCCCCGGTAACGAAATTGATTTTAAAAGGTTCAAAGATCTGTTTGTTGTTTTTATTCATTGTAACCACAACAAAATCTGTGTCTTTTACAGGAATAATGGACTGCACTTTTACACCGTCAAAAGGTGTTAAATCTTTTTGGTTGCTTCCATCTGTATCTGTAGCATAAAGGTGGATATTTTCATTCCCTCCTCTATCCTGAGTATAGAAAAGACGTTTTTTATTCAGCCAGCCATAGTTTCTTATCAGGTCATCTTTTTCTACAATGGCTTTGGTAATTTTTCCTGTGCTCAAATCTTTTACATAGACGTGATTTTTTTTCTCCTGATCTTTTTCTTTATAGGAAAGATATTTTCCATCAGGAGAGATTTTAAAGGCTGAGGCTTTTGGTCTTGCAAAGTAGTCTTCAACTTTATATTTAAAGTCTCCTTTATCATAGGAGATAAGCTTTTCAAGATGAGTCTTGGAAGATGGCAAAGTAGGATCTCCCGGCAGTTTGGCAGTAGAACTCTGTGCGTTGGTCATAATAGTGGATAGTACGATGAGGGCTGTACCGAAAATGTTGTGATTTAGATTCATAACTTCTGTTTTAAAGGTTAAGTTATATAGGCATTTTATTTTTAGAATAATAAAAGCAAATGCATTTCCTTAATAAGACAACTTATACCTATAAAATGTTACATTTTTTATCTCATTTAGTTAAAAAAAATCTCAATTATATAAAAAGACAGCGCTTTACAGACTGTCTTTTTTAGTGTAAATAAATTCCAAAATACCATGTCCAGACAATTAAAATAATCTGCATGGGAATCCTTTGACTGTAAAGGTATTTCATTCCCGGACCGGTATAATCGGCTTTAAAAATATTAATGTTCTTTCTGGAAGAATTAATATTGGCTATGAAAACCAATACATAAAAAATAATGAGTAAAACAGCTGTTATTTCACGAATTGTCGGAATCATCAAGCCAATTCCTGCTGCAATTTCCAGAACGCCTGTACAATATACCCAAAACATTCTGGCAGGGATAAAATCCGGGATCATCATCGCCATCCCTTTCTGAAATTTAAAATGGGAAAAGCCTGTAAATATAACAAAGACAGCCATTCCCAAGTTCCCTGAAAATATAAAATCCGGTTTTCCCTGAAACAAAAAAGTGCCCAGCAAAGCCAGAATAAACGTTGCGAAAAGTATTACGAGTAGTTTCATTCTTTATAGGTTATTGATAATAGTTTTTAGGTGGCAGAGATTAGGAATCAGTACTCAAATCAAGGCAACAACTTTAAGCCTTGAACTCTTAATTTTGAGTTTCATCACACTGAGCCAGGGCTTACTCCTTCTGCAAGACTTTTTACAACCATCAGTCCTTTTGTGAAACCTGTATTCATATGATCCTGCCATTGTTTTTTAACCTGAACTTCGGCATGAAGTTTTGTTTTTCCGTCAAAATCTATCAGAAAATATTTTTCAAAACTTCCGTTCCATTCCATGACTTCTTTGCTCCGGGTGTCTTCATTGCCTTCTTTATCTACCATTCCCAAGTGTTTGAACACGATCTGATTAGGTTCGTCCATGCTGTCTATGGTAGAGACCATCCCTTCTCCCTCTGCATTAAGAAAATAGGTTTTCCCTCCTATTTTCCAGTCGGATTTCATGACACATCCTGCTCCGAAATACTTGGTCCATTCACTATATGTTTCAGGATTCCATAGGATGTCCCACACTTTCTGCACAGGAGCATCAATTACTGTTTCATATGATAAGGTTTCCATTTGTTTCAATTTTTTAGCGTGGTCATTGCGAGCCAGGCGAAGTAATCTCAAAGCCCGAATGATTTTTTCTTTAATTCCAATTCCAGCTGATTTATTTACAGCTGATTTTCTGAAAGATGTTTTACGAGAGACATTGCCTTTGGAAATTTCTCTTCAAAAAATTCTTTAAATTCTGCCGGAGTCTGAACCTCTGTTTTCAGTAAAGTTCCTTCTTCGTTCTCCTCAAGAATGTAAGCTTCTGTAGCTTCACCCCAATCCTGAGGGACTTCAATACCTTCATAAATTTCTCCAAGGTGCAAAAATTTTATTTCCTCGTTGGGAATCACTTTCTCTACCCTGCTGTACATCCCGTTGTTTTTGGGATCAAGAAATTTAACAATATTATTTTCTTCAAGCGTTCCTTCATAAAAAGAGCCGTCTGTAAATGCGGTTGTCCATTGTCTGTAGGTAATATCGCCCCAAAGGACAGTCCATACTTTTTCAGGTTCGGCATTGATTTCTATTTCGTATGATAATTTTTCCATATCTTTTTAATTATTAGGTGTTTTTAGAGTGTGTAAATCTTTTCTCTAAAATACATCAAACAATACGCCGAAAATATTTAAGAATTATAAGCATCTTCCAGATCACGGATGATAATTTTCTGCATTTTCATCATAGCCTGAACAACTTTATAGGCTTTTTCCTGGTTGGAATCATTCATCAGCTGAATAAGTCTTTTAGGAACTATCTGCCAGCTCAATCCGTATTTATCTTTCAGCCAGCCACACATACTTTCTCTTCCTCCATCGGCTGTAAAGGCATTCCAGTATCTGTCGGTTTGTTCCTGGTCATCAGTCATCACTACTAAAGATATTCCTTCATTAAAATCAAAGGGGTGATCATAGGAATTGTCCATGCAGAAAAAGCTGTAATTGTCAATCACAAAATGGGCGTGCTGTACATTTTCTGCCGGTTCCGGGATGTCATGTCCTTCACTTCCTGCTCCATAGGTCAATATATTTCCTATGTTTGAGTTGGGAAAAGTCTTGGTATAAAGCTCCATTGCCTCTTTTGCTTTTCCATTGTTTGCATGGATAAACATCAAAGTAGGAATTATTTTCTGGTCGCTTGCTTTTTCTCCCAGAAACAGCTGCCATGTTACGCCGTATTTATCCTGAACCCATCCATATTTCTGGCTCCATGAGTAAGATCCCAGTTCCATCAAAGCCATTCCGTCATCCAGTAAATGATCCCAGTATCTTTGGACTTCGTCTTCTGTTTCACAGATCACCATAAAAGAGATAGAAGCATTTTTTTTGAACTGCGGGCCTCCGTTCAGAAGCATAATCCTTTGTCCAAACAAATCAATATTCATTACGACAGGAGTATCTGCTGTGATTTCGCCTCCGAACACTTTACAATAAAATTCTGCAGACTGTTTGGCGTCTCCATCATACCACAGACATGGGAAAATATCGTTATTCATAATGTTAAATTTTAATAGAGTGATGTAATTTACTTTTCTATACAACAAAACAGATCTTATGCCCTTGCATTTAAACGGTACACTTTCGTTTCAACGCAATGACACTGTAAAATTTTCCGGTTGTATATGTATTATGCTTCTCTAAAGCAGACCTGATTTTCTTTCATATAATTCTTCAGTTTCATCATTGCATTTTTACCGAAACCATGCAGCTGCATGATTTCTTTTTCGGAATAATCTGAAAGTTTTTCCAAAGAATTTATTTTTTCTTTTTCTAAGGCTCTTCTTGCCGGTATTGCAATAACTCCGTGAAGGAATTCCGCATCAGAGTCATAATTAAAAGCATAAATAGAGTTTAAACTCTTTGACATGATAACTAAATTGATCATGGCTACAAAAAAATATAGTTAATGATTCTCAACATACTTATGGAAGTTGTTCAGAATAGCATACCAGCCATCCCGCTGCATTTCCACAGAATTTTGTTTTTCCGGATCGAAAATCTCAATCACTTTCGTTGTACTTTCGTCTATCTTATCGAATACTACTTCTACTTTCCGCCCATCCTCCATATGATATTTAATGATCTCATACGGAATAATCTCATCATATACCCCTTCAAAATCAAATCCGAAACTTTTGTCTTTCGCTTCCATTCTGTTTTTGAATTTGCCTCCTTCTACAAGGTTATTTTCAGAACCAGGACAGTGCCAGCTTTCGTGGGCGAAATTCCATTTCATAATGTGTTTAGGTTCATTGAAATAATTCCAGACCTTTTCCACCGGCGCTAAGATTGTGATGTCTATTTTAATTGGATCCATAGTTCTATTTTTTTAGTTTAAATAAAGAGCTGCCCAAAAATGAGCATCTCTTTATTATAATTAGTTAAATATAAGATTATTTTGCATATTCTTCATTATAGTTCACCATCCAATGAACACCATACTTATCCTGAAAACATCCGAAATAGTCTCCCCAAAACTGATCTTCAATTGGCATTTCCACGTTTCCGCCATCAGAAAGTTCTTTAAAGATCCTGTCTGCTTCGCTTCTCGAATCGGGGAAAATGGATACATAATTATTATTTCCTACCGTAAGAGTCTGCCCAAATCCGGGTACGATATCGGATGCCATTAAAAGATCACCTCCCACAGGCAAAGCAATGTGCATTACCCTGTTTTTTTCTTCTTCTGACAGGTTTTCTGTACCGGGAGCATTTCCCATCTTATGAATTCCACCAACGAATTCACCACCGAAAACAGTCTTGTAAAAATTGAACGCTTCTTCAGCTGTTCCATCGAAATTTAGATATGGATTTAATTTAGCCATGATTTTAAATTTTAAAGTTATTATTATAAAATATTGTTTCTACTGTTAATCCATTAAGGATTAATTAATTTATTATGAATATAAAACGCTTAATGGTTTAAAAATTTCTCTACTTCTCTGACTGTAAAGTCTATTAAGCCGGCATCAATACTTCCATCAAAATCAGGCATCATATAAGTGCCATGAGTAGCGGGAAGTATCATCAAACGGGAGTTTTTCACCAACCGCCACATTTCGGCAGTATGTTCCGGCTTCATCACATCCTGATCTCCACTGATGAATAATACAGGAGATTTAATGGAAATCAATACCTCATCATTCCAGTCTTCAAACATCTGCATCCTTTTGCAGTCTTTCTCAAAAAGGTTTTCCAGTTTTGAAAAATCAGGATTGAGGCTTAAAAAATTAATTTTAAAAGGTTCCGGCATTGATTCGAAAGTGGCTTCCTGCATTCCTTCAAAAAAGCCGTCTATCATACCGCTTCTTTTATAAAAAGCTGACGCAACAACCAGTTTTTCAGCAATCTCAGGATGACGATGGACAATCTGCATTACGGTACTTCCTCCGTTGCTGAATCCCCAGAATGAAGCTTTCCCGATATTCAGTTCTGTTAAAAGTCCGGCAACATCATCTGCATCCTGTTCAAATGTTTCCGGAATATCACGATGCTCACTGCGGCCGTGATTTTGGAGATCAATTCCTATAAGCTGGAATTTTCCTTCCAGTCTCGCTATCACTTCTTTAAAATCGAAAAGGAAAGAAGAACCGCCTCCATGAATCAGAACCAAAGGCTTTCCTGATCCGTAGATCTCGTAATACAAATGGATTCCGTTGACTTTTTTATAGCCTTTTTCTACTGGATTCATTATTAGTATTTAAGATTTTCGTCTACATCATATTTCATTCCCGGATAATCTAAGATTCTTCTCATCAAGCCTATCTGTCCGCACAAATAGTCTTCACGGCCGATACACATTCCGACAAAATTGAGTTTTGTTTCTTTGATGAAAGGGATATTCATTCCTATTTCAAATATTTCATCCAGCTCTTCATCGGTTACTTCATGAAGTTTTTGAAAGACTTTGGCTGAAATTGTATGAAAGTTTTCTTTCAGTTCAGCCAGAGTGGGATATTTAAAACTTTCATCCAGTGCTTTTCCCTGGAAAAACAAATCGCTGTAAGGGTCTTCTTCCCGAAGTCCAAGCACCCAGCCCAAACCATAGCGCATGTTGATAAAGTTTCCGGCCATCCATACAATATGATTGGTTTTATTTTCAATTCTTTTCAAGGCGTCTTCTTCCGAAATGCCATCCAAAACATTCATAAAGCTTTGGGAATGCATTCTGTAAGCCGGAATAATGACTTCCATTTTTTTTGATTCTGGTGTATTCATTGTAATTAGAGATTAGAGTTTTGAGAAACGCTCAGACGCTAAAAATCTTACAAACTATGCGTTTTTAAGTTGCAAGAATTTTATCTGCGATAAAATTGTACTCATCTAAAAAGATAATACTAATATTTCAGCGATGTACTTGTCATTCCGAGCAATACAAGGAATCTAAAAATAGCATGCTATTTTATAGCACCCGGTTTTCCTAAAATTCTACGGAGATAACCTAACTGCCCGCTGTGGTAAATTTCATGAAGACTGAGGGTTGATATATCTTTAATCATTTCAGATTTGAAACTTTGAAGAGTATTGAGTTTGGCTTCCAGTGTGTCCTGGGATTGTTTTAAATAGGATTTTAAATCTTCAAAACTGATCAATTTGTCTTTGTGATCTAAAGCAATTTCTCCTCTGTTGTAAAAGGAAAACTTTTCGCTGTCCCAGACAGATTCTTCCCCCAAAATGTTCAGTAAAGGATTTCTGATATAAATTAAATGCCCAAGAATCCAGTTCATACAATTGGCTTCACCATTGGGAAAAATCATAGATTCTTCATGGGTGATACCATCGATATTCATCGTAATCACAAAATAGGTACTGGCTACCTGATTTTTTATGATTTCTATATCGTTTGATTGTGTTTCCATATAAGAAGTGTTTGTGTGATGAGGCTTATTCTGCCGGCATTTGAGACATATCGGCAAAAGTAATATTCCAGCCATGTCCGTCCGGATCCCAGAAAGAGTTCTGGTACATCCATCCGTAATCCTCCGGTTCTTCATGCTGCCATGCTCCGTTTTCTACTGCAGTGTTTACTACTTTATCCACTTCTTCACGACTGTTTAAACCTACTGCAACAATTACCTGACTGGTATTTTCTTTAGCAATGGGTTTACTGGTGAAGGTCATAAAATAATCTTCCTGCAAAAACATGATATAGATGGTATCATTTAAAAACAACACAGGCTGCTCTATCATCGGAGAATTTTTCATTGATGGTAAAACCTATCTTCGTCCAGAATTCTCTGGTTTTCTGAACATCTTTTACCGGAAGGTTCACATAAATCTGACTGACTTTCATTTTTTATAATTTTAGTGTTAAACTGTTATCCAAAATTACCAAGATGCAATGAAAATCAACTTGTCATAGGGCAAGATTTAATTTTTCTTAGGATGTGAAACGATTTCTTTACGGATGCGGCTCAGGGATGTATCTGTAACTCCCAGATAGGAAGCAATCTGTTTTAAAGGTGCAAATTGTATGACTTTAGATTTCTGCTCAAGCAGATTCAGATATCTTCTGGTTGCTGAAAGCGTGAACATTTCCACAGATCTCTGTTTGTAGGCAAAAAGTTCCTGAGACATCCATGATCTTCCCCATTCTCTGAGATTAGGGATTTTATGGAACAGCTCCTGGAAGGTATCATAATTCAGTCTCCAGCATTCGCAGTCTGTAATACAAACAATATTTTCCTGAGAGGGAACTCTTTGAAACATCGACAAAACCTCAATAATGACTTCATTTTCTATGAAAAAGTGTGTGGTTACTTCATTTCCATTGAAATCATAAACGTAAGAACGCGCCAATCCGCTTTCAAGAATATAATATTCATTAGCTGTTTTTCCTTCTTCAAGAATAAAATCGCCTTTTTGGAATGATCTCTTTTCATGTGCCTGAAATATTTCTGCAAGCTCTT
Source organism: Chryseobacterium sp. RU33C (assembly GCF_900156015.1). Taxonomy (NCBI): domain Bacteria; kingdom Pseudomonadati; phylum Bacteroidota; class Flavobacteriia; order Flavobacteriales; family Weeksellaceae; genus Chryseobacterium; species Chryseobacterium sp. RU33C. The sequence goes on from NZ_FTMT01000037.1 coordinate 16,278, forward strand.
CAGGGAAAAAGAAGGGAAAATCATAGCAGATTTCTAAAGCTTTGCTGGTCATTGGTGTCAATTTTTTAAGTCTTTAAAAGTAAAATTTTTAATTGAATTAAAGGTAAAAAACATTAAACGAAGTCATTTAAGTATTCATAGAAGGTTATCTATGATACTGAAATAATAGATACTTGAAATCGGATAAAATTTAAACAGTTATTTGAACATATTGACCACCCCGTCAAAATTTTTTTGAATTTTTGCCACCCCTCCAGAGGATTGGGAATAACTATTTCCCGATAATAGTAATCGCCAACTTTTAAAAGAAACAGGAAACTTAGAAGAGTGAAAGCTGTATAGATTTTGGAGAATTGGGTTTCCGGGCATCACCGAATACAGTTTTGCCACCGAAACGCCAGGAGTTTTGTCTTTCTTCTTCAATCACCTGCCGGATATCAAAACCCGGGGTAAAATCTTTTTCTGCTTCAGTGACAATCTGGTGAAGTTTGTTTAAAGAATTCAGCTTATCAGAATTTCCCAGTTTAGACTTTTCAATCCCTTTTCTAAGGATGCTGATACTTTCATCATACGTATTAATCGGCACGGGGAAAGGATGTCCGTCTTTACCTCCATGGGCAAATGAAAACCTCGCCGGATCAGCAAATCTTGACGGCGCACCGTGAATCACTTCACTTACCAAAGCCAATGACTGCATGGTTCTTGGCCCTACCCCTTCCAGCATCAGCAAATCTTCAAAATTCTGAGGCTGCTGTTCTCTGGTAACATACAGAAGTGCTCCCAGCCTTTTCAAATCAACATCAGAGGCCTGAACATCATGATGGGCAGGAAGAATCAGTCTGGCGAAATCCTTCATCACTTCTGCGGAATCAGTATGAGAAATATCCAGAATTCCTTTTCTGTTTTCCGAAGCTTCAGTATCGGTAAGGTTAAGAATTTTCCCTCTGGAAATTCCGTTGATTCCTGTGTGCGGCTGTTCTACAAATGAGGTAATGTTTTCGGAATGCCAGTGGTAACGTCTTGCGGTTCCGTCGGATTCATGCATTCCCTGCTGAATAACACTCCAGTTCCCATTGTCTGAAAGAATAAAATTGTGCAAATACAGCTGATAGCCATCCTGAATAGCTGTATTATCTACTTTTGCCGAAAGCTTGCTGGCTCTTACCAGATCTGTTCCGTTCAGGCCTGTTTTATCTGCAATTTTAATTAACTCTGATGGAGTCTCACGGGAAAACTTCCCTTTTCCGCCACAGATATAAAGTCCCAAAGATTGCGAATTAGGATTAACAGAGCGTTTTAAAGCGCCCATAACGGAAGTGGTAATTCCTGAAGAATGCCAGTCCATTCCCATCACCGCTCCAAAACTCTGAAACCAGAAGGGATCTGCCAGACGGCGCAAAACCTCATCTTTACCATAATCCATCAGAATGACTTCAATAATGGAAAGTCCCAGAACAGACATACGTTCATATAGCCATGGCGGTACTTTACCATAGTGAAGGGGTAAATCTGCTGTTCCTGAACGTTTCATTATACAAAAATAGCTTTAATATTCCGTTTTTTTTATGATTGGGGTCAAATTAATCTGGCCATTAAAAAGAAATAGTCTTTCTGCAGAATGATGTTTTTCAGATCTTGGGTAATTGTATTTCTATTTACTGGTGAGACAGTATATTGATCAGCTTCTCAAAAGGATCTTTCACAAAAAATCTGCGGACTCCCCAGTCTTCATTAGTGAGTTCATAAGTGATTTCAAAACCCATATTTTTCATCTTATCATAGACTTCATCTACGTTATCCACTTCAATGGAAAGGTCCGGAACTTCCGTATCGTTTCCTCCCTGTGTGGCAAAACTTACCTGAATTTGGGCTTCTTCATCATTACCAAGCGTTTTGATCCAGCCATGATCCATCAAAACATCCAGCTCCAGAATATCCTGATAAAACTGACGGGCTCTGGAAAGATCATCGGTTTTAATATTGGCTACGATTCTTTTTACCATTTTACATTCGTTTTTATTCAAAAAAAAGCCTTGCAAAAATTACATTCACAAGGCTTTTTACAAAAAATTATTTCTACTATTTCAATGCAGCAAGAGCAGCATCATAATTAGGTTCATCAGCAATTTCCGGAACCTGCTCAGTATAAACTATTTTATTGTTTTCGTCTGTAACAATCACGGCACGGCTCAACAGACCTTTCAAAGGTGAATCTGTGATAGTCACTTCATAATCATCTCCAAAACTGCCTCTGAAATCTGAAAGCGTTTCTACATTATTCAATCCTTCAGCGGCACAGAATCTTCCCAATGCGAATGGAAGGTCTTTAGAAACATTGATGATAACCGTATTATCAAGCTTTGAAGCTTCTTCATTGAATTTTCTGGAAGAAGCAGCACAGGTAGGCGTATCAATACTTGGGAAAATATTGAATACTTTTTTCTTTCCGGCAAAAGTTTCCAGCGTTTTTACTGCTAATCCCGAGTCTACCAGTGCAAAATCTTTTACTGTGCTTCCTACGGATGGCAATGTTCCTATTGTGTGTACTTCGTTTCCTTTTAAAGTGATTGTCGTTGACATAATATTTATTTTTTTAGTTCTCCAAATTTAATCAAAAAAGAAAATTTTCACAGTCTTATTATGGTTAAATTAATCTTAAAGTGAAAATAAAAAAACTTAAATTTCCCACTTTTTTTTGCAAAAAAATCTATATTTACCCTCCTTAAAAATGATGAAAAATGAGAAAAAAAATTGCTCTTCTGCTATTTGGAGTTCCTTTTTTGGGTTTTTCCCAGTCTGTGATTGGAAATATCAATTCCGGTGCAGTTTCAGAAGATAGCTTTACGCATTCGGTAGGAGAAATTTATGTTATCCCAACCGATCCTGATCAGGCAAATTCAGGCACTATGGGAATGCTTTATCAATCTGTTTTACAAGTTTTAGGAGTTTCTGAACTTGAAAAAGACAATGTAAAAATCTATCCCAATCCTACCGCTGATTTTATTTACGTGAAATTAAATTCAAAATCAAAAATTGAAAGCGCAGAAATTTATGACCTTTCCGGAAAGCTTTTCTTTACAACAAAATTAGAATCAGAACGATTGGATCTAAGACAGCTTCAACAAGGTGTTTATATGATCGTTTTCAAAAATTCTGATATTAAACCCATTAAAATTATTAAAAAACCTTAAAAACTATCTGAACATGAAAAAATTATATTCTACTATAGGGTTATTCCTTGCTACGTTATTAAGTGCACAGGTTCCACAAGCTTTCAGCTACCAGACAATTGCTTTTAACGCAGCCGGAGCTCCGATTGCCAATGGGAATGTTTCTTTGAAGGTAAGCATTTTAGAAAACTCAGCTACAGGAACGGTTTTATATTCCGAAACTCATACTAAAACTACGAACGATAAAGGTCTGGTTAACCTGAATATCGGGCAGGGAACAGCCAACACCGGAAACTTCGGAGCGATCAACTGGGGAACAAACACCAAATTTGTAAAAGTGGAAATGGATCCCAATGGCGGTTCTAATTATACCAACGTTGGGGTAAATCAATTGATGGGTGTTCCTTATGCTCAGGTTGCCAAAACAGTGGTAACAGGTGCCGGACAGGGAATTACGCTGGTTTCTCCGAATGGAACAAACTATACCTTGAGTGTTGATAATTCCGGTAACTTGAATCTACCTGTAAGCCAATCTTCAAACAGTACATTTCCTGCTGACCTATACATGTACGGTTCTCATAATTCCTTCAATCCTTCTGCGGCAGACTTTATGAGAAACAAGGGAAATTCTAAAATAGGATACAAATATCTTCCAGCCAATACCCAAATAAAATTCATTGCATCTCCTTCTTCTTCCGCACAGGTATATGGAGCAGACAACTCTGGATTTCTTGTAGCTAACGGAACAAATTTTACGGCACCCTCCAACGGGTTCTACAGTATTGGAATGACAAATTACAGCAGCTATACAACCGTAGTAATAAAAAATTTGGTTCCTGAAATTATTCTGAATAATTCTAGTTCTCAGGTATCAGTTTCTCCTTTATCTTATAATCCTTCCACTCAGAAATTTTCTGTTATCTTTAATGGGGTAACTTCTTCTAACTTTTATGGATTTAAGATCAAAATTAACGATGCCCTATATGGTGAATATTTCGGTGATAATTTAAATGACGGAAGTTTAGATATCGACGGCGCTTCAATTACAATCCCCAATCTTACTGCAACGCCAAAAAATGTTAAAATGGAATTTGGTATTAACTTTAACGGTAGCGGAGCATATACAATTACACAAATATAAAATTAAAGAGGTCTCAGACCTCTTTTTTTATGGAAATATCTTAAATAAAACAATGATATTTACTAAATTTGCTGGACTTAAAATTTCAAATAAAAAATAACAGTATAATGTCAGAAAAATCAAAAATCTATTACACGCTTACTGATGAAGCTCCAATGCTGGCTACTCATTCGTTTTTACCTATTGTAAAAGCTTTTACAAAATCAGCAGATATCGAAATTGCGGTTCCGGATATTTCTTTGGCAGGAAGAATTTTAGCCAACTTCCCTGAGTTTTTAAAAGATGACCAGAAAATCAGTGATGCTTTGGCTCAATTAGGAGAACTGGCGACTCAACCTGACGCTAATATCATTAAGTTACCTAACATTTCTGCTTCTGTACCTCAATTGGATGCAGCGATTGCTGAACTACAAGGTAAAGGTTTCGCAGTTCCAGACTATCCTGCAGAGCCTAAAAATGACGAAGAAAAGGCCATCAAAGCTAAATATGCGAAAGTATTGGGAAGTGCTGTAAACCCTGTATTAAGAGAAGGAAACTCTGACAGACGTGCGCCAAAAGCTGTTAAAAACTATGCCAAAGCAAATCCTCACAGAATGGGCGACTGGGCATCTGACAGCAAAACTGATGTAGCTCACATGAACAACGGTGATTTCTATGGTACAGAAAACTCTACTACATTAGAAAATGCTACAAAATACAGAATCGTATTCAAAGGAAATGATGGTTCTGAGTCTGTATTAAAAGATTTCGCAGGTCTTCAGGCTGGTGAAGTCATTGATTCTTCTGTAATGAACTTAAATGCGTTAAAAGCATTCGTTCAGGAAGCAATCGAGGAAGCGAAGAAAAGAAATGTACTTCTTTCTGCTCACCTTAAAGCAACGATGATGAAAATCTCTGACCCAATCATTTTCGGGGCTATTGTTGAGACTTTCTTCAAAGAAGTATTTACAAAATATGCTGAGACTTTCAAGTCTTTAGACATCAATCCAAATAACGGTCTTGCAGATCTTTTCGATAAAATAAAAGGAAATGCTCAGGAAGCTGACATTAAAGCTGCTATTGAAAAAGCCCTTGCTGAAGGACCGAGAGTGGCAATGGTAAATTCAGACAAAGGAATTACCAACTTCCACGTACCTTCTGATATCATCGTTGACGCATCTATGGCTGCTCTTGTAAGAGGCGGAGGTAAAATGTGGAACAAAGACGGAAACGAAGAAGATACTGTTTGCATTATTCCGGACCGTTCTTATGCAGGTTTCTATCAGTCTGTAATAGACGATATGAAAGCGCACGGAAAACTGGACCCTACTACAATGGGATCTGTTCCAAACGTAGGTTTAATGGCTCAAAAAGCTGAAGAATACGGTTCTCACGATAAAACGTTCCAAGTAGCTGCTGACGGAACTGTAGAAGTTCAGGACGAAGCTGGAAACGTTCTTCTTTCTCAGAAGGTAGAAAAAGATGATATTTTCAGAATGTGCCAGACTAAAGATGCACCTATTCAGGACTGGGTAAAATTAGCGGTAAACAGATCCAGATTATCTGATACTCCGGCTATCTTCTGGCTAGACAAAGGAAGAGCTCACGACAGAGAAATCATCAAAAAAGTAGAGAAATATCTTGCTGATCACGATACAACAGGTCTTGACATCAGAATCCTTGATGTAAAAGATGCAATGACTGAAACGCTGAAAAGAGCAAGAGAAGGTAAAGATACAATCTCTGTTTCAGGAAACGTATTGAGAGATTATTTAACAGACCTTTTCCCGATCCTTGAGCTGGGTACTTCTGCAAAAATGCTTTCTATTGTTCCATTAATGAACGGTGGCGGTTTATTTGAGACAGGTGCCGGAGGTTCTGCTCCAAAACACGTAGAACAATTCCTGGAAGAAGGATACTTAAGATGGGATTCTCTAGGTGAATTCCTTGCTCTTCAGGCTTCTTTAGAACATTTGGCACAAACTCAGGGGAATACAAAATCTCAGGTTTTAGCTGATACACTGGATGAAGCAAATGCCAAATTCTTAGCTACCGACAAATCTCCTGCAAGAAAAGTAGGACAGATTGACAACAGAGGCTCTCACTTCTATTTGGCAATGTACTGGGCTGAAGCGTTAGCAAACCAGACTGGTGATGCGGAACTGGCTGCTCAGTTTGCTCCGGTGGCTGCTGCTATGAAGGAAAACGAAGAAGTAATCAATGCAGAATTAATTGGTGCTCAGGGTAAACCTCAGAATATTGAAGGATACTACAAAACTGATACATATAAAACGTATGCAGCAATGAGACCTAGCACTGTTTTAAATGAAATTATTGACGGAATTTAAAATTTTATGAAAAAAGCTCTAATTGTATTATTTGCTTATTTTTCAATATTTTCATGTAGCAATTCAAATGATGATATTACGGAGGTGGTAACACCTCCTGTTGTAGAAAATAAGATCAATCTAACTTCAAATTATAATGATACCACTGAAACAGTAAGTTTAAAATGGACGCTCACCGGTGATAATAATTATATATACTATAAAATTGTAAGAAGTGACTCTCAAAATGGAATGCAGTCAGAAATTGGCAATAGCAATCCAAATCAGTTTATGTTCACTTCAACGGTGCCATTCGGCCCGTATTTAGAATATCAGATCATCGGTATTAAGGCTAATGGTGAAGAGATTCAAAGTAACATTATAAAAATTGAAAGACCTGAGATTAAAATGCTTAATCTTAAGACTTTTGATGCTCAATTTGATAAAAATTCCGGAAAATTATATCTTTTAGATACAAATGGAAAAATTACTCTTTATGATGTCAATACAGGCTCAGTCACCCATCAGGTCAGTACTAATGCTACTTTAGGATATTCTGATCTTGGAATTTATAATGGTAATGTAGAATTATATGTTCCAAGAAATGATGGTTGGGTTGATATTTATGACGGTAACGACTTGACATTAAAAGATCAGATAAGCTTCGGAATGCCTCTTATAAGTACTATTTATCACAATGGTAAGCTTTATGGCTCTCCGAATTCCAACAGTTCTAGTAGTTCTAACGTTATTAAATCAATTGACAGAACGACTAAGGCTCTAGTTTCTCAATCATCTAACTATTATTATACTGGAAGGATGAAAAAAGCTTTAGTGGGGAATTCTTTACAATTATATGCCATAACACAGAATATTTCACCTGTAGATATGAACCTTTATACTTTTGATCTTAACGGTAATTATATCAGCCATCAAAGTGATTCTTATCATGGAGACCACCCTCTTAATTATAGAATATTTGAAGCATTTCCTGATGGAAGAATCATTACTGCAAGTTCCGGCTCAGTATATAATTCGCAAATGATTTACCAGAATGATCTACCTTCCGGAAACTCTAAACTTTCAAGTTTTGATTTTGATAGCAACAGTATTATTGCAGGAAGTGGAAATAAAACTATTGAGTTTTACAACATCAATTCTTACACAAAAACCAAGACAATCAATACAAAGAAATACCCTTATAAAGTATTTAACTACAATAACAAGGTTGTTTGCATAAGTTCAGTTACTCAGCTTAATCTTCAATATTATGATTATTCAGATGTAATTCCTGAAAGTATATTGATCGAAATTTTTGACAAATAATTGTAAACCTCTCCTTAGTGAGAGGTTTTTTATTTGTATTATTTTAAATCCTCCACAATCACTCTCCTATGCTCTCTCCCCCAGTTGATCATTTCCATAATGATGTTTCCAAAAGTAGGGCTGTATTCTGTGGGTTCATATTCTATTAAAACAGGAGTTTCCGGATAAACGGTGCGTTTTACCAGTTTGTTAAGTTCCATATCTTTCAGTTCTTTGGAAAGCATTCTTGTGGTAATTCCGGGAATACTTCGTTCAATTTCCCTGAAGCGCCTGTTACCATTACGTAGTGAGTTGATCACAGGAATCCACCATTTCCCTCCGATGAAATAAAGAGTGTCTTGTAATGCTCTAAGTTCTTCTGTCTGATCTCTTTCTATAGTTGCAAAGTTGATGATTTTTGCAAAGAATTTATTCCAGTTTGGGAAAAAGCCATGATTTCTACGAAAAAAAGGAACAGGAAATTTACGATGTCTGTTTTGGAAGTGATGACCATCCAGATCCTTTTCCATCTTTCCGGGTATAGAGAGTTCAAGTCCTTTTATTTGGGGTATGTGCAAAAATTCATGAAAGAGTATTTCCCTAAAACAGTAAGCTACAACAGAATGGTAGAGCTGAAAAAACAAAGCTTTATGCCCCTGAGTATTTTCCTGAAAAGTGAGAATCTATCCGATTGTACCGGGATCAGTTTTGTAGATAAATCCACTGCAATATAAAAGCTTCATTAAAAAGCTTTATGGGAAAGTTTTTGGGGATAAAGGATATATCTCAAAAGAGCTTTTTCAAAATCTTTTTTCTCAG
>NZ_FTMT01000048.1:0-1455 GCF_900156015.1 Chryseobacterium sp. RU33C
TAATAAAAAGTTATTTCCGTAAAATTTTTTGAGCTATGAGGGCTCAAAATTTTCCAGAATAACTTTTTAACTTACACAGTTAGTGAAACACTACCGATTATTCATATCTGCCTTTACAAAGGATTGAATAAAATTAATTCAGGATTCCGTTCATTTCGGTTAAAATGATTGGCTTTCCATCGGTGATTACAATGGTATGCTCGTGCTGGGCCATGTAACCGCCTTTATTGCCTACCATAGTCCAGCCGTCATTTAATTCTACTGCAAGATTGGAATCCGTGGAAATAAAAGTTTCAATAGCCACCACAGAGTTTTTCTTAAAACGTCTGGAATCATAGCGGTTTCTGTAGTTCAGCAATTCATCAGGCTGCTCATGTAAACTTCTTCCTACTCCATGGCCCGCAAGGTTTTTAATGACTTTAAGACCTCTTTTCTTTGCTTCTGTTTCTATTAAGTGTCCTATGTCTGATATTTTTACGCCGCCTTTTATGTTGTCTATAGCTTTTCTCAGGATATCTTTGGAGGCTTCCACCAATTTTTGATGTCCGTGAATATCTTCTCCGATCACGAAAGAACCTCCATTATCTGCCCAATATCCGTCCAACTCTGCAGAAACATCAATATTGATCAGATCTCCTTCTTTCAAAATCCTTTGATCTGTGGGAATACCATGGCAGAATTCATTATCTACGCTGATGCAAGTCCAGCCCGGGAATCCATAGGTCAGATAAGGTGCTGATTTTGCCCCGAAACCTTCAAGAATTTTGGCCCCATACTCATCAAGATCTTTTGTGGTGATGCCGGGTTCAGCATAATCCATCATTTTCTTCAGCGTATAGGCAACGGCTTCACTTACTTTTTGCATTCCGATCATTTGATCTTCGCCGGTAATTGACATATTTATTTGATTATTATTGATTCTTACAAAGTTAGGAAATTAAAATATTTTAAACTGATCTGTTTTCATTCACCAGATCCAATTATTGAGAATGGAGTTACCCCCTTCACCAACTCCCTCTAACCCCTTGGGTAAGGGGCTATACCCGGTTATATAAGGGGCTAAAAGGTGTTCCATAACGGTCTCCGACTACTTGGATAAGGCGTGACAGGGACTTATAGAACGGTATGGAGACTGTTCAGAAAGGGGTTGAAGGCTTTTCCGAAGGGGTTGAAGGGTGTTCTAAAACGGTCTCCAGCTGCTTGAGTAAAAGGCTGTAGGAGGTTATGAAAACGTTTGAGGCGGTTGTAAAATAGTTATACCTATTTGATAAAGTGCCCGGAGATACTTACCAAAGTATGTGAAGGCATTTCTTAAACGGCTTCAGACAGTTTACGAAATGGCAATAACCAATTAATGAGAAGCTGCAGACACTTTCTATAGTGGCCAAAAGCACTTCCGAAGCTGCTGAAGACAGTTGATACACCAGTTCCCGGCACTTTAACAGGTATAACAGG
>NZ_FTMT01000038.1:0-18888 GCF_900156015.1 Chryseobacterium sp. RU33C
GATTTATCAGTCCATCTTCTTCTTTTCACATGGAGTTTTACGATTTTACCCCGTAATGGATAATCATCTACAATAATTTCAGGTAAAAAGCCCTTCGATTCCAGTAGTCTTTCTTTGAATTCATGGGGAATGCTGTTTTTTTCTTCAAAATAGATATGAAGTTCTGCATCATGAGGTTCTGCTTTGAGGATATCAAAGTGCTGAACTAAGAATTCCGGAAGTAATAATTTAAGAAGTTCGTGATCGCTTAACATTAGGCAAAGATAAAGCTACTTAATATTCCCCCCAACTTTTGCGCTTGATCCCTGATTTCCTGAACTGCTTCGATGGCCAACTTCTGAATATGAAAACGGTCAATCTCCTGTACTGCACCTGAAAAGCATTTTTTTGCAATACGCTTTTCATTTAAGGTAAAAAGCATTTAGATTTCATTAGTCTTTCTTTGAATTCATCGTGAATGCTACTTTTTTCTTCAAAATAAATATGAATTTCAGGTTGATGGTTTGTGCTTTGAGAATATCAAAGTGTTCAATTAAAAATTCCGGAAGTAATAATTTATTAAGTTTGTGATAGCTTACCATTATACAAAGATATACTGACTAAATATTCCCATCAACTTTTGAGACTGATCCTTAAATATTATATGGATGAGTATACAAGTGAAAACTTATTTTCTCAGGAAATTCCATAATAATAATTCACAAGTTGGGATAAGTATCTAAAAATCAATCATTTAATTTTTTTTTTTTTTTTTTTTTAGAAAAATTTATTTTATATTTGCAGAGTAATTTAATGTTCTTACTCATAAAAAAATTATTATAATATCAGTTTTATGAAAGTATAGCAATTTTTACTATTTAACCTTGGCAATATTAACAAAGAAAAGTCATTATAATTAGATTCATTAGTAGATCAAAACCAAAAAATAAAAGTTGTTATTGCAGAAAATTAAGAAATTAATATATAAGATTTTTGATAAAATTTAACTTTAAAATATAAAATGAAAAATTTAAAATTTAAGAAAAAGAATTTAGTTGCATTATTGTTTGTATTAAGTAATCTATTGTATTCTCAAGCGGGAGGCGGGGGAACAATTGAAACGAAAATTACTGGATGGACTGCTATTCTTAAAACATCATTGAATGCGGGAGTTACGGCTTTTGCAATTGTTGGTGCTTTTCTGATATTTATTCAATATATGCAGGGAAGTGAACAGGCTCAAAAGAATTTTATCCGTTTTGTTATTGGTTTAGGTATTTTTGGTTTGGTTGATGTTATTACTCATGTATTTCTCTAGAATTTAGGTATTGTAAATAGTAAATCTGTTTAAACTTTTTAATGAAAGAATAAAGAAAATCCTTTGATAAATATGTTTTGTTCTTTTCCAAAGTATATACATCAATTCAGAAAATATCATAAGCAATGCTTGGTTTATGTCGAAAACGGCGAGTTTTCAATTGAATCGTATTCCAAAGATAAGTGTTTTGTCTGACGCTAATAGAAACGAGTTTTTTTATATCTACCGCGTGTTACTTAAAATTATGGAGATTTTTATCGAACAGCCCAATTAAAGAAGTGATAAAAAAACAAGTAAAGATTTTTAATAGCGCAACAATCAGTTTGTTTAAAGATATTTTAGAAAGAGTTAAAAGAAATCTAAAAACAGGCAAAACGAAAAGCGGAATTAAAGTTCATAATGTGGTAAATGACCATAAAATTAGTTCTAATTCAGTTTGGCTCAGTGAAGCCAAGCACATAATTATATTTTTTTAGAAAAGCTAAAATGTTATGAAAATACCATTATATGCTTTTGGTAAAAAATAATCCTTACAAAGCATTTTACAGAAAATAAATCAGGCTTTGTAACCCGGATACAAAAAAATGCTTCTTACAGTAAAATATTAAAAATTTCTGAATATGTGGAAGTTAAAATTCTTTCATAAAACTTTAAATATCAAAGAAGATTTGGATTTAGCATCAATAAAGTTTAAAAAAAACATATTAATAACAAAATTTAACCTGTTAGATACCAATGGTGTTGAGTGTGCAAATTGTAAAAGTAGGCAAAACGTTAAATTGGCTAATATTGCTCCTATATCAGAAAATAACGATGAAAATCAATATCCCTTATGTGAAAATTGTAGAAAAGCTTCTTTTAAGGTTATAAGAATCAGATAGAATACTTTTATGTTATCTGTACCATCATTTTCAATATTTAAAAAACAATGGATTTAAAAAAATTACGTGAGATTCCTTCTACTTATTCTTTAGTTAAAAAAGCATTATTTCTCAACTTTTTTATTACACTAATAGCTATCGTTTCCAGTTCAGTCTGGGCGGTGTATGTGAGTAAGGTTTTTACTAAAAAGATATATGTTATCACTGAAAAAGGACAGGCGGCCATTGCAAACTCTATGAATAATGATAAAGACTATGAAAATTACAGACTGCCTGAGATTAAAAATCACATTAAAGTGTTTCATAGATTATTTTTTGGATATGATCAATTTAGTTATGATAATAATATCAATGAGGCTCTCTATCTAATAGGGAACTCTGGAAAGCAATTGTATTTATCTCTTAAAGCAAACGGACATTTTGCAAGAATACAATCTCAAAATCTGGTTCAAAAACTAGATATAGATTCTATAAAAGTTAATGATAAAGTATATCCTTATCAAGCATTTGTTTATGGAAAACTCAATGTCTCCAGGGTTGATCAGAACGTGAGTTCAAAAAACCTTTTCTTTGCTTCATTTGATGTATATAATGTAGCAAGAACTGAAAATAATCCTCATGGTTTACTTATTGAAAATTATCTATTCAAAAGTGAAGGGTTTGAAAATGCTTCAGCCCAGGATGCCGGTAATAGTAGACAAGAGGAAAGTCACTCTAATACAGAGTGAAAACTGATACAATATACTAGTTAAACTCTTTTTGATAGTTAAGTATTGTAAATAATCTGGAATTTCAATAACGGGATTCTGTTATAATTTATGTATAATGAAAAATGATAAATATTCCTTAGATATTTTAATTATATTTTCTTTTTTAATAAGTATACTATTGGTTTTAGTAGATATTTATTATTCCAAATATAGTTACGTAGCTCAGAGAAACTTAAGTAACGAATATATTAATATATTCATCATAAAGTTGTTTAAAACTTTTGCATTAATTAAGAGTCCTTTCGCATTAAGAGCTTTAAGTCTTGCCATTGTTACCTTTTGTTGCTTTGGTTTTGAAGTTAAAAGAGAAGTAAGAGAAGATTCTTCTTTAATGAGGTATATTATAGTATCAGGGTCATCTCTTGTTATTTTCTTAATTGTATCGGTTTTGAAGATTGAGATCATATCTTATACGATCATATCTTTTGTTTCTTATATTATTTATATCGTTGGTTTTTTAAAAATCAGAAAATACTTCAACTTTTATGATAAGAAGGATGAGTTTAATGATAAAAATCAAATCTTTGAGCAAGAGAAGGCAGTTAAGACCAATCCTTATTCTGTAAATTTTAAGACAGAAAATGGGGTGATTAATGTGGTGAATCCCTTTAGAGGTACTATGGTTTTGGGTACTCCGGGATCGGGGAAGTCCTACTCGGTGGTTGAAGAGTATATCCGGCAGCATATTCAAAAGCAGTTTTCGATGATGGTGTATGATTTCAAATTTCCTGCACTGGCCAAAGAAACATTTGCTTTTTATGAATACTATAAAGGGAAATACAAAATTGAGCCGCGTTTTTGTGTGGTTTCTTTAGATGATTTGGAGAAATCTAATTTTGTGAATCCTCTGGATCCTCAGTTGATTCGGAAAGCAGCAGATGCCATCGAAGCATCACAAACCATCTTATTTAATTTGAATAAAGAATGGATTACTGAAAAAGACTTCTTCGCTCAGTCTGCTATTTCTTATTTCGCTGCCTGTATTTATTTCCTGAGAATTTATGAAGACGGGAAGTTTTGTACGCTCCCCCATGCCATATCTTTAGCTTCTCTGCCGGATGAAAAAGTATTTAAAGTTTTTGGGAAATACTCTGAACTAAGGTTCTTTATGACTCCCTTTGCAGATGCTTTAGCCAAGCAGGCTTACGAGCAGCTTTCTGGTCAGACAGCATCTGCAAGAATACCTCTGTCTCAGTTGGCAACAAAGGAATTGTTTTGGGTAATGGGCAATAATGTATTTCCTGAAGAGAATATTTCATTAAGTATCAATAATTCCGAAAGTCCATGCATATTAATTATTGCCAACTCACCAAGTACCCAAACAACTAATTCTCCTGCTTTAGGACTTGTAGTTACCCAACTTCTTAAAGAAATTAATCAGCAGGGAAGACAGCCTTGTTCAGTCATATTGGATGAGTTGCCAACCATGTATTTTATGGGGCTGGATAACCTGATTGCAACTGCCAGATCCAACAAAGTTTCTACAACCATTGGAATGCAGGACCTTGAACAGCTGAAGCGTGATTATGGTGATAAAGTAGCTGAAACAATATTTAATATCGTAGGTAATGTTTTTAGTGGCTCAGTAAGAAGTGAGACAGCAAATAAGCTTCAGGAAATATTTGGAAAGAAAAAGCAAATATTAAAAAATGTAACTATTGATACCAATAACTCATATTCCATTAATGAGAATTTAGAGTATGCAATTCCGGTTTCCATAATATCTCAGCTTTCTCAGGGAGAATTTGTAGGGGTGGTTGCCGATAATTTCGGAGAAGAAATTAACAGAAAGATTTTCAGAGGGAAAATAAAAGTAGAGAAGCGTACTGATCAGATAAAGAAGGATATACCAACAATTATAGAAGGAGAAATGATCAATGAGGTTTTAAACGGAAATTTTGAAAGAATTGTTAAAGAGGTAGATATTCTTATTGAAAACGAATTGTATAGAATTTCCCAAGAGGAAGAAGCTGATATGACTAGTAAGCAAGTGTTAGATTTAAATAATAAATAGAATTAATTATTTGTAACTGAAAAAAATGTAAAATGATCGTAACTTATTATGAATGTCTGGCTTATTAAAAGAAATAGGATACTTCCTGTATGTTTTATTTTTTTTATAATCTTTCCTTATCAGAGATTTAAATCACAAACAATAATACCTCCTGTTGAATCCTATAACAAAATTGTCTCATCACACTATGGCTATAGAAAGCATCCTATTGATGGAGTACTTAAAAAACATCAGGGTGTTGATTTTTCTGTACCTACAGGAACGGCTGTATTTTCAACCTACTACGGTATTGTATTAAGCTCAAAGTACGAAAGGGGATTTGGAAATACCATTTTAATTGATAACCAGGGAGGTTTTAGAACCAGATATGGACATTTAATGTCTTTATTTGTTGGAAAGGGTGAATATGTAACGCCTGGGCAGTTGATAGGATTAAGTGGAAATACAGGACATTCTACTGGGCCTCATCTACATTATGAAATAATAGTTGAAGGTAAAAGAATTGATCCTCTATTGTTCCTAAATATTATGTGTAAAAATAGTTTATAAGATATGTTTGCAAATCTGGACAAAAAAAAGAAAATTATTATTGGGGTCGTTTTCGTGGCTGCTTTAGGTATTCTTACTTTGATTATGAGTCTGATACTGTTCCCAAAAACGAAAGAGTCCGACGATAAATTGATTGTAACTCCTAATGTTGATGAGAAACAGCTTGAAGAAAAGTCAAAATTAGAAATTTATAATCAGGATGAAAGGGATTTAAAGAAGTATTTTTCGAAAGATGATGAGTATAGTAAAGATACCGGAATTCCTGAAGATGAAAAATTATCACAGGGACAACTGCAGAACTTTGATAGTAGAACTGAAGAAAATGACTATGCCAAAAGGCAGGAGCGTTATATGAAGGCTTTATCGAGACTTTCTTCACAACAGAAAGGTTACCCTCCTAGTTCCAGTTATGATTCTGGTTCTGAAAATAGTCTGAGCAAAATATTTGAGCTTCAGGATAAGATCCGTTCGGGATTAACGGAAGGAGCAGCCTCTCGTAATTCTCCGGATTCAAAGGATACTTTAAAAACCAAGGAAAGTAAAAAGGATTTAATTACAAATGAAACTCGTAATCAAAAGAATTTTTTCCAGGGAACAACAGGGGGAAGTAATAAGAAGATTTTACAGCTGATTCCTTCTGAAACCATAGAACAGAAGAGAATATTAGATAAAAATATTATTCCTATCAGAATAAAAGAAGATATGAGGCTTACAGATGTGCCGGGCGGGCTGGTAATTCCTAAGAATACAATTGTTTATGGAAGGATATCTCTAAAGGAAGACCGGATCAGTATTGATATTGAAAGTTATAAAAAAGATAATGTGCTATATCTGTTAAACTTTAGAGTTTATGACTATGATGGAAGAGAAGGTATTCATATGAATAATCATTCCTGGCTGAAAATTCCATCAACAATATCGCAAGATGTCTTTGATTATGCCATTCAAAGAGGAACAAATGCCGGCGGCTCTGTTTTGGGTGGTGGTACCAATACCGGGGTCGATTTAAAAGAGGCGAGAAACCTTGCCATTTTATCAGCAGGAAAAGAAATAAGCAAAGAAGTTTTTGAGAAAAAGAGAGTGTTTTTACCTAAAAAATACCAATTGTGGATCAATATAAAGTCCTCCAATAATGGCACTGGTTTTAATTAGAACACTCTCAAATAATTTAATTATTATTTCCTAAGATTATGAAAGATATAGATATCAAAACAACTTTTAACATATTGGCGGTAGATGATGATTTGTTAATCAGTAAAAAGGGAGATGTTAGCTTAGTATATAAGGTGATGCTTCCTCAGATATATTCGCTTGATAGCGAGCAGATTGAGCAAATTAGTGTTATTTTTGATAAAGTAATCAGATCTTTACCTGCCGGAACAATCTTGCAAAAACAGGATTTGTTTTTTGTAGACTCTATCAAAGAGCATGTATCAGACAGCCCTAATTTTTTATCAGCAAGTGATAATAGGTTTTTCCATGAAAAACCAACAATGAGTCATGAGTGCTATCTTACTATAATAAAGGATTCCAAAAGTAAAGTAAGTATACTTAATAATTCCAGCCATTATGATAAATATTTAGATACAATAGATGATTTTATCAAGGCCGTAGAATCAAGTCTTTCATTTTTAACAAAGGAAGGGTTTTTCACCGTAGAAAGGTTGAAAAATCAACAAATTATTACTCTTTTAGGAAAATATTTGTCTCTTTCAAAAGAAGGGGAGACTAACCTGAGAGATATGTTCTTTGATAAGAACTTACAGATAGGAAATAAATTTGCAGAATTGTATACCATATCTTCTAATAATCAACTTCCTATTACCATTAATAGTACAATAAAAAGTATTGAATATTCTACACCCAAGACTGATTTTAGAATTCCTTTTATACAGCCGTTATCTACAGGGCTGGATGTAAACCATATCTACAATCAGGTGATTTTTATTGAGGATTCAGAAAAAGTTTTTTCTTCCCTTAAGACCAAGATGAATCAATTTAAAAGTATGGCTATACTTTCAAGAGAAAATCAGGTTACTTATTCTCAGGTGGAAGATCTTGTAGAAGATGTATTGGAAAGGGAGTTAACATTTGTTTATCAGCATTTTAGCGTAATTGTCTGGAATGTTTCACAAAGGAAATTGGAACATGATGTCAACTTATTGGAAAATGCTTTCAGGGATTTAGGGATTACACCCTATCAGGTGAAGTATGCTTTGAAAGATTTGTATATGAACAATTGCCCTGGGGCATCTGCTTATATTTCAGAGAATCATAAATTTATTGGTATCTCCGAGCAAACCTCTTCATTATTGAATTTTGAGTCCTATTACGAGAGCAATAAAGATGGAATTCTTTTCTGTGACCGTAAAAACGAATCTCCTTTACGTCTTGATTTATGGGACGAGCCTGTTAAAAAAGGAATCATCGTGAACAGAAACCGATTAATTTTCGGGCCTTCAGGAACCGGGAAATCATTTTTGATCAATCATATTGCAAGTCAGTATTATGAGCAGGGTCATCATATTGTAATGATAGATATTGGAAACTCTTATAAAAAGCTATGCGAACTGGTAGAAGGTGTTTACTTTACGTATGACTTAAACTCTCCTCTACAGTTTAATCCTTTCTATTACTATGATGAAGATGAAATTAACATAGATAAGAAAACCTTTCTCCTTTCATTGATCTTTTTCTTATGGAAAGGAGAAGAAGGAGCTTCAAGAGAAGAAAAACAAATATTGTCCACCTATCTTGACCTTTATTACGAGCATATCGTTAATAATGAAATTTTTCCTTCCATGTCTACTTTCTATGAGTTTATATCGGAAAATTCGGCTGTTGAAGAAGAATCAAGTTATTTTGATAAGGTCAGCTTTAAACTCTCCCTTAGAGATTTTTACGACGGGCATTATAAAGATATACTCAATGCAGAAGAACCTGCCAACCTGATTCATGAGCGTTTTATTGTATTCGAAATGGACAATATCAAAGATCATCCTACATTGTTTCCTTTAGTTACCATGTTGTGTATTAATCTGGTGATGACTAAGATTCAGAAGATTCCCGGAGTGAAAAAATCAATATTTATAGACGAGTGCTGGAAGCCTATTTCCAAAGGAGAAATGGCGGAGTTTATCAAGTATTTGTATAAAACCGTTCGTAAGTTTTATGGAGAAGTTGCTATTGCTACTCAGGATCTGGAAGATATTTTAGATACTGCTGCCGGGCCTGCTATGGTGAATAATACAGATACTCTGATTATGCTTTCTCATAAAAAGAAAATGGCATCTAAAGATAAGTTTTCTAAATATTTATCATTGAGTGAAGCTGATCTTCAAAAACTTTATTCTACAGACAAAGGAGAAGTATATGTTAAAGTAGGAAGTATGTCTAATGTATATAAAGTAAAAGTATCTCCTGAAAGATATGCATGTTATTCTTCCAATGCTGATGAAAATAAAGTAATCCGGGGGATATATGAAGCTAAAGGAAATATGTCTGTGGCCATTAACGATTTTATTGATTTAAATTCTCAAAATAAATGAAAAAACACATTGTATTATTTATTCTATTTTTTATCTGTTCTCAGGGATCTTTCGCCCAGGAAATATTGGAACCCTTATCTCAGCGCCAGGCCATTGACGTTTCGGATGTGAAGACAACTCACATTATTTTTGATGAAAAAATAAAGTATGTGGATGTAGGATCTACTTATTTCGTTGCAGATACCATTGGTAATATTCTCAAATTAAAGCATACAGGTGAAGAGCTGGAGGACTTAAAGAGCCAGCAGGCGAATCTTACCGTGATTAATGGTAAAGGAAGCTATTATTCTATTGATATGAGGTACAACAGAAATCCGGATATCACAACGTATAAGGCGATTGAAACCATTACTAAGATAGATTATTTTGCAAAGGAAAATATAAACAAAATTGAACGGGAAGAGAAGGCAGAACAAGATCTTCAGGAATTGTGTATGTTATCTGAAAGTGCTTCTTCTACAGTAAATATCAAAGATAATAATGATGGATTGAACCTGACTTTAAACGGAATCTATTACAGAAATTTTCAGAATAAAATTGTCTTGCGTGTGGAAATCTATAATACCTCTAAAATCACTCTGGATATAGACCAGGTTCTTTTCAGATCAAAACTTAAGAATAATAATGCTGCAAAAAAAGATTATGTCTATCAGGAAAGAATACTGACCCCCGTAAAATCCTGTGGCGAGCAGCGAAATATTAGACTGGGTGAAACAAGGGTTCTTACCTTCATCTTTGATAAATTTACATTGAATGAAGATGAGATATTGAGCCTTGAAGTAGGTGAATATGCCGGAGGAAGAAGTGTCAATATCCGTATTCCCAGAAAGAAACTTTTATTTCCGGAATATATATAAACCTATTTAACATATTCAGTTATGAAATATCTGATTCTGCTATTGCTGTTTTTTTCACTGCAGTATAAGGGACAGCTACCCTACTTTGACCCTCCTGGTTTAGTCATAAGACTTCTTGAGAAGAGTACCATTGAGGATTATGAAAAAGCTACCAAAAAAAGCATGTATGATTTGGGTCAGATTGCGGCTGTCAATGAAGCCGAAAATCTTGCCAGGACTACAATTTCTAAAAAAGACCTTATTAACTTTACCAAGTACTCCAAAGTTTGCAACCTTTATCTTACTCCTGTTAAAAAAAGTAAGTGTAGAAAGAAACTGGAGTATATCAAAGACGCGAATAGTATGTTGGAAGATGCATTTATAGCAGGGGTAGGGATAAACATTAACCGCGGAAACAGAGAAAAGCTGGATGAAGGATTTATGAGTACTTTAAACTTTCTGATTCAGGAACTGGACGAAATGAAATATGAAGCGGAACAAAGTAATCTATTCTACAAATTAGGCCTTGTGCCTAAGTAGCATCAATATTTATCCATCTAATAAATTTTAACAATATAGTATTATGAAAGCATTACCATTTTTGTTTTTTTTAACATTTCAGCTATTTTCAGCTCAGTTTGTACATATTGCTTTTCATTTGAATAATACCGATTCAGATACAAGACAAAAGCTTGCAGAAATTCTTGGACATACCGGTGCAAGAGCAGTACAGCTAAAGATACAAAATGATTACCTGAAAGAAATGATTAAGAATGATGAAGAATTTTTAGAAAGGAATTATAAAAAGTCAGATAAATTTGATAAGCAAAATAGCTTTATTGCAAATTCTATAAAGTCCGGGGCTTTAGGTGTAGGGCCGGTTATATTAAATAAGTTTAAAAAGCTTCCTTATATAACCAATGTTAAGAATGATTATTTACAATCTCTGGCACTGGATAAATTAGTGCTTCTTTCTCTCCAGAATGTTGATACCTCCAAAATAAAGGCGTCTGAAAGACAGGAAATTTATAGAATCCGCGATCAGCTGGTAAGGGTATATTCTAAAAATGATAAGGAAGTTTTTGGTGTGATGACTTTACCCGCTTTGGCACTTCTGATACAAAGTAGTCCGGCTCTCATCCAAATGATCAAGGATCTTGAAATTGTATTTTAGTTTTTTATTCAACTATAAATTTATTACACATGTATAGGTTTCTGATAGTACTATTATTATTTGCTTCAATAAAAATTTATTCTCAACCGGTTGCCAATAACCCTATTGGCCCTATATCAGACGTTCCTTCAGGAACACTTTCTGGGGTAACTATTGGGCTTAATCTTGCGTTAAAAGGAAGAGAAGAAACAACCGAGCAAAGAACTCAGGATTTCTTAAAAGAGTATAGAAAACGGCTTCAATATTATGGTGGTTTTGCATGGCTTTCTACGGTAAATGATATTATTAATAATGTCAAAGGCAGATCACGTCAGCTTAGGCAGTATAATGAAAAACTTTCTTTCCTGTATTATTCCAAAAAGAAGGAGAACATGATGTATTTACTTTCAGCAGACAAACAGATTGAGAATATGTCTTCCAATTTCTTAAGTAGTGAAGTTAATACCATTTTGGGAGAAAAATTTAACCTCTATGAAAATCTGAGGACATCGCTGTCTGCCATCAATCGGAAACTTGATAGGGTAGATGATAATATAAAAGAAAGTAATCTAAAGAGGAAATTTGTGCAGCAATCTGTTAAATAATTAATTTAATATAAATTTTAAAGTCATGAATATTATAAATATTGATTTTAAATCATTCGGAGCTAAGATATTTTTTTCGGTATCATTATTACTATCTATTTTTTCCAAAGCTCAGCTTATAACAATTAATGTTACTCTACCTTGGGCAGCCAATGATATTCTGTCAAAAGAGCTGTACAAAGATATGGTCTCAGCACATAGAAAACTGGAAGGATACGCCACAGCAAAAACAAGTATTGTAGCAAGAACAAAGGATGTTTATATAGAACCTAATAAGGAGCTTACCCGTATATCATTTAATTTAGCTTCAAAAAAAGATGATCTGTTGAAATTTGTATCCAAAACAAGTTATGACTATATAAAAGATAAATATCCGATAGTGGCTACCTCTCCTCTTTCTAGTAGTAAAGTTTCAAATATTATTGTTAGAAAAAGATTTTCAAAGAAGTTTGATTCAGAGAAAGAAAACATCACCAATTATCTCGATACTACCAATTATATTCCTGAAGGAGAACGGCTGCGCTTAATTCAGCAGGCATTAGATAAAGTAATTAGAGTAACATTGGAAGATGAAACATATTAAATCAATATTCACACTCTTGTTTTTTTTTAGCTTTGGTTTTTTTTATGCACAGACCTGGTCTTATGATATTAATGATTATACCGTTGCAGGAACCAAAACTGGAATTATTGCAGGATTAGGGGGAGAAATTTATCTAAAGGATGAACAAAATAAGTTATTGGAAAAGCTTATAAGGCTAGAAAAAGAGATTGATGACAAGAAAAGTATTAAAAGCGTAAATAGCCTTGTACTTGCTTCTACTTCTCTTATTATGATTGAAGATACCCAAAAAGATATAAAAAATATAAGAAATATTATTAATATCATAAAATACAATCCATTGTTTATTAAACATTCACTGGCAAAGAAATCTGAGGATCTGGCTATTGAAGACAGATATTTAGATGAAGCCCAATCTGATTATTTTGGATATTTGGCATCAGGACTTCTTTCCGGAGGTTTAGGTCAGGTTTATACAGTTTTTGGAAAGCTTTTAACAAGGATTTTGAAAATCAGGGCTACTGTTTTGTCTATAAAGAAAGATATACAATCCCTATCGGTAATCAATACAATCTTAATTAAATAATGCATAATAATATTTGTAAAATGAAAAATTTATAGATGGTTAAAAATACAGCTAAATGACAATAGATGAAATATTAAATCAATATAGATCAATTCTTCAAACCAGATTTGATCTCTTTATTAACGAGTCGAAGCCATATGTTTTTCTCATAGCGGTTACATTTACCTTTGTTTTTGTAGGGTATAAAGTAATGAAAGCAATGTCTGATCCGGATGAAAAGATTGGTCGAGATACGCTTTTAAGACCTATTCTCACTTTTATGGCAATCACATTATATATTCCTTTGGTAAAATTATTACTATTTGATACGGTAGATATTTTATCAGAGATAGTAAAAAATGGTGCTTATAAAGTGACAGGGCGGAGTCCTGGTGATTTTGAGCAAGCCTTTCAGACTGCTATAACCCATGTGCAGGGAACAGGAGCAGATGGAAATGGAGTCTATGATGTTCTGCAGATCAATCCTTTTTTAGAACTTTTTCATATTATTATTTATTTTATTGCTTCTGTTGTTGGAGGATATATATTATTGAGGCAACTATTGATGATATTTATCTACTATGTTTTAGGAATATTTGTTTTACCATTTTCACTCATTGTATCAAATGAAAGAATTCTGAATTCATGGTTCTTTGGATTCTTATCGATACTTCTATGGGAACCCGTATTAATGATTTTGAAAGTGATGATAGTTCTTTTACCTGTTGGAAATACAGAATTTACGAATGTTCTTCTTTCTATTGCTTTCCAGGTTATTATGATATTTATGATATTAAAAGTTCCACAATTTGCTAATCTTTTGGTAAATCCTGAATCAGGTAATAAATTCAGTAATAAGGCAGGTTCTGTTCTAAGAGGCTTACCAGGAAAAGCTTTTAATGCATCTGGAAAGGCTTTTAAAGCATTAAAAGATAATATATAGTTTAATATATTTTAGTAATTTTTGATGTCAGCTATTAAAATTTGCTCTAACTAGATAGGGGGTAATAAAAAACTGATCCTTTTTAAATACTCTTGCTAATTTACAAATATTATCTAAAAAGACAATTAGTTCTCTAAACTTTAATATATATAAAACATGCCTTATAAAGAAACCGAAGAATTACACGAACATTTTGAGGAAGAACAAACACATTTGCAGGAGAATACTGATTTTTTAAATGAAAATACAAATGCGACTGATGTTCCAATAGAAAAAAACAAGGAAGGAAAAGGATTACGTTTTCTCAATTCTATTGGAGAGAGCGGTTCATTTATCAAGAAGACCTTAAAACCTACTGCGATCGGAATAGTTGCAGGATTTGCACTTTCATTACTTTTTCCGCCATTGGGAATAGCTGTTATGGCTATTTCTGCCATAGCTGGTGGGGCAGCAATAGGGGCAAAAGTTGCTGACAGCTACGCTAAAACAAAAGATGAAAATAACTACACTAAAGAGAATTCTGAAACAAAAGATGAAGTACATCGTGAGATTATGAGAGAGCAAATGGAAGAAAGTCTATTAAAAGATAAAGGGAATTTTGAACAACAGGACAAAAACAAATCTTCGGCAAATACTAATGAATCTGAGTTAGCTATGTATACAAAGCCATTAAACGTTCTTAATCCTAATATAATACGAGAGACTTCAGCTTTACCCCCCAAAGCACAGCAGGAAAAGCACAGTGTCAATAAAAATGTTGGAATAAGACACAATATATTATAAAGTATTTTTGTAACCTGTTTAAAGTTTTTCAAAGAAAGAGTTTCCAGTTGGCAATTTAGTGTTGCAAAAAAAAGAACTAAAATTTGGAACTCATTAGCAAATGATAAACTAGAAAAATGGATAATTCCTCACGTGAGCAGAGGAAAACAGATATTTTCAACAAAATTTGATTGAGGGAAGATCATCAACCTATTATTAAGCAGTTGAAAACGAGCTGCCAATAGCGCGAATTTAGTATTTAAGAGTATTTTTAAAACCAAGCAATAGGTTGCATCTGATTTGTATTATTTTAATAACTGGATTAAGAATAGTTCTTTCAAACGAATTTGGATTTCCCTTCTTAAAAACAATAAAATAAAATTTGATTTTTCCTGTGTTTAGTTGGATGGAAGTAATACTCGCAGTAAAATTGGTGAAGAATCAGTAGGATATAAGGGAAGAGAATCATCGAAAATCTGTAATTGTATATTCTTTTGTGATAATTAGGGACAAAGACTTTCAATGGGAAAATCTGTAAGCGCAGATTTATCAGATGATTGAAGTAACATTAAAAGATATTTTTAGCTGATTTAGAATAGAGGATTCTTTATTAATGTAGATTTAGGGTTTATACGGTAAAAAATGCAGAGATATTCCGGAGAAAAAAGAAATGATTGCCAACATTCAATAGAATCCACGTAACGGTAATACGGAGTATGAAAAATATTTTGATTCTGAACTCTATAAAAGAAGATTCAAAATAGAGAAAACCAATGCATGGCTGGATAGTTTCAAAGCGTTACTATTAAAGTTTAAAACTTTAAATATTATATGGATGAGTATTCGCATTATTTAGCTCGTTCTATTTTATTTCTCATTTAATTATTGAAACTAAAAAAAAAACGATATATTAAAAATAAACATTATGAAATTAAATTTCTTGCCTTATTGTGTAATTATTGTATTAGTAATGGTTTCATGCAGTACTGATCAAGATTTTGTTGTTGAGCCAAAACCAATACCTTCCGGAAAAGTTAGTGGATATGTTAATCTGTATAATGAAAGTACAATAATGATTGACAAATCGAATATGACGGTAAAGGTAGTAGGAAGTAATCCGGTAATTTCTGCAGTAACTGACTCAAATGGGTATTTTGTATTGCCAGATGTTCCTTTTGGAGATCTTGCTCTTACATATGAAAAATCTGGCTTTGGGACATTTAAAAAATTGGGGATTAAACATCCGGCTGGAGGTTCGTCAACAATTATTACAGCGACGCCATCGTTAGGGCAGATTTCTTCTACACAAATTACTGATTTAACAGCTCAATTGATTAATAGTGATATAATACTTTCTATTACGACCAACCCTTCTGGGAGCAATGCAGATAAACGTTACTTCCGTTATTTTCTTTCAAAAAATCCAGATGTAAGTTATCTTAATTATAATTATTATTCCCAATGTTTAACAAGTCAGATAAATCCTTACAAAGTTACATTGACTAAAAATGATTTGCTGGCTAAAGGATTTCTACCAGGAGAGAAAATTTATGTAAAGGCATACGGAGATTCATTTTGGAGTAATGAATATGATGTACCTGGTTTGTTAAGAATTTTTCCGAATCTAAATTCAAATTCAGTTAACGCCATATCTTTTACTTTATGATATCAGAAAGATGTTTTTGTTAAGAAATAAATATGTAATTTAATAACATTTATTAAAATTTTATTAGATATAATCATCATTTGTAGTTTCGTGATTTGTATTTTTTTTTAAATTATGAATTTCAGTAATTATAGATAATTTTGTATATTTATTTTGTGAAGATGGATACTTTGTAGTTTTACAGATCATTTTGTCCAAGGAAATTCAGAGGTAAACCTTATGTGGCTAATTTGGTGATAGTTAATAGATTCAGAAAAGCAATGGCAACGCAAGACAAAAAAATAAATATTGCTAGAGATTATGTAAATTTTAAGGTGAATGCGGTAAAATAAATTTAAAAAGTGTTTGTTGCATAGGCAAATGCACATCGGGAAATCAGGATGTTAATATGATTAAAGAGTCTGCCCTTTTGGAAAGAGATAAAAAACTAATCTTGCAGATATTTTAAAGCTAAAGTTTTAAAAACCTATCTTTCTTTGGAAATCAATTAAATAATTAAAAGGTTTATAAATAACTAAAGCATCGTTTTACCTATAAAAGCATGTTTTACTATACGTTGATATATGTGATTTGTTGAGCTTCATTTAACGAAAAATAAGACAGAAAAACTTTCAAATTGGTACATATTATAATAACTAAAGCAATCTATTTGGAAATTAACATAAAATTAAAAGAAAGTACCTTCAATTGTATTTAAACGACTTTGTAAACAAATTAAATGAAGATATTTGGGAGACAAATTCGTTTAAATTCTTATTATTGGTAAGATTACAACAGTATGAGGCAAAAATTATATGAATAAAAAAATTACTCTACTGCTGCATCTATGATTCTTATTTTCTAGTATTAATGATTGATCAAATACAAATCTTGTCATGGAATATAAAACTCCGAAATCCTTAGAAAAAAAACCTATAATCTTTGGTTATCCTGTAATAACTGCTATGATAGTTGTTATATGTTTGATGTTGTTTCTTTTTACTGTATTTAAAAATGTATTGTTATCATTAGTGTTTATACTAACACCTTTACTTTATTTATATATCATAAGAAAGTATCCTAAGAGAGGTGAATTTAAAGAGTTTTTTTTTGATTTTAAAATTGGTGTACGATGTATTAGATTTGATGAGAAATTAGAAAATTTAATTAATACAAATCCTAAAGATAGTATGAACAAAAAGGTTAATAATTAAGTGACCTTCTCCCATAAAACCATAACATTTAAAAGTAGAGATTTTCAATAAAATTATAATTTTAAAAAAGAAAATCTTATGAAAAAAAGCAAATTCACGGAGAGCCTGATTGTCTTCGCCTTAAAACAATCTGAGACAGATGTCAAGGTTGAGGAGACCTGTCGTAAAATGGGCATCAGTGAGGCAACCTATTATAATTGGAAAAAGAAATATGGAGGATTGGGTATTTCTGATCTTCGGAGGTTACGACAGTTGGAAGAAGAAAACAGCCAGCTCAAAAACTGGTAACAGATTTGAGTTTGGATAAGCAAATTCTACAGGATGTTTTGAAAAAAAATTCTGAAGCCAGCCCAAAAACGTGTGTCGGCTACGGAAATACATGATAATTATAAGGTATCATTAAGAAGAAGCTTTGATTTGATAATTCTGGAACGAACGGTTTATTACTATCAATCTCATCGTAGGGATGATATGGCCCTTAGATTGCGACTGGAGGAGCTTTCACTAATTCGTGTCCGTTATGGCATTCAACGCTTGCAAGTTCTTCTCAGGCGTGAGGGTTGGAAAGATAATCATAACCGGGTGTATCGGATCTATTGTGAGGAAGGCTTGAATCTGCAGTTCATGCTTCTGTTTTCTGGTAAAGCGGAATGCCTCGATAATGATTAGAATCTGCAATGTTTCGATGCCGATAGGAATTCTCTTAATAAAATCTTCCAGGGAAGTATACTCTCCATTCTGATTTTTTTCTTCAGGAATCAGTTGTGCTAATTTCGTTTCCAGTCTTTCAATATGCATCAATCCTAAATAACGTGAGTTCGATGTAATGAAAGTAGTATAATAATTTGCAAAAAAGCGAAAGATTTAGTAAATTAAAGTTCTGATTTACAAATAATTAAACTAAATCTTCACCTATGTTTTGTTCTAATAAAATTACTGAAATTTTCTGCAAAGTTGATGATTTTTGCAAAGAATTTATTCCAGTTTGGGAAAAAGCCATGATTTCTACGAAAAAAAGGAACAGGAAATTTACGATGTCTGTTTCGGAAGTGATGACCATCCAGATCCTTTTCCATCTTTCCGGGTATAGAGAGTTCAAATCCTTTTATTTGGGGTATGTGCAAAAATTCATGAAAGAGTATTTCCCCAAAACAGTAAGCTACAACAGAATGGTAGAGCTGAAAAAACAAAGCTTTATGCCCATGAGTATTTTCCTGAAAAGTGAGAATCTATCCGATTGTACCGGGATCAGTTTTGTAGATAGTACACCTTTGAGGGTGTGCCACAACAGGAGGATTCATCAGCATAAAACCTTTAAAGGAATTGCTATGAGAGGCCAATGTTCTCTGGGATGGTTTTATGGTTTTAAACTTCATATTTTTACCAATGACAAAGGGGGAATCATAGATTGTATGATCACTGCCGGAAATGTAGATGACAGAAATCCATTGCAATATAAAAGCTTCATTAAAAAGCTTTATGGGAAAGTTTTTGGGGATAAAGGATATATCTCAAAAGAGCTTTTTCAAAATCTTTTTTCTCAG
>NZ_FTMT01000009.1:0-160083 GCF_900156015.1 Chryseobacterium sp. RU33C
ATTGGTTCAAAGAGGTGGAAGAAGCAGATTTTAAATCTTTTTCTACCTTAAGAAAAACAATAATGAATCATTACAGGGATATTTTAAACTATTTTCATCAAAGAAGCACAAATGCTGCTGCTGAATCCTTCAATGCGAAAATAAAAAACTTCAGAATGCAGCTCAGAGGTGTAAAAGACAAAGCATTCTTCTTATTCAGATTAGCTAAACTTTTTGCCTAGTCCCCAACTTTTGCGCTTGATCCATTTAATGCCCCCTATCCTATTGAATTAATGACAGCAATTTCTATCAGCAAAACACTTCCCCAATCAGGCATTATTATGCTATTTTTTATTCACTAAAGTAAAGTCATATTAAATTTCATTAAAAATATCACCAATAATGGAAATATTATTTCATATTTATTCTATTAATTATTAAATTTGAATAAAACTATTCATTCTAAAATATATAACATGAAATTCAATTTACTTTCGGGAAATCAATTCTCTATTAAAGCCGGATTGATGGCTTTATTTTTATTTTCTGCCAGCACAATGTCATTGGCACAAGACAGAATTTACGCGCATGCACAAAGTTCAGGCGTATTCGGAGTAGCCTGCCTGGGATGTCGTATAGATAATCCACTTAATGCTGTAGGTTTTAACGAAGACGACTATTCAACAATGGTATTGGGAACCGTGCTATTGGGAGGGATTCAGCAAACTCTTCTTTTCCCAGACCTGAGATCAGACACAAGACTGGTAGTAGGAATCGGAACAGATAATATCCCGTTATCAGTACAATTATTGAGCGGAGTAACACTGGAAACCATGAATGGCGGCACTTCTAAC
Organism: Chryseobacterium sp. RU33C; assembly: GCF_900156015.1. Classification (NCBI taxonomy): domain Bacteria; kingdom Pseudomonadati; phylum Bacteroidota; class Flavobacteriia; order Flavobacteriales; family Weeksellaceae; genus Chryseobacterium; species Chryseobacterium sp. RU33C. The sequence goes on from NZ_FTMT01000009.1 coordinate 834, forward strand.
GATGATCGAAGAACAATCGATGTAAGCCTCCTTAAATTGGGAGCAACTCCTAACAGAGGTACAATAGAATTCAAGCCTGCAAAACCCTATGATGGAATAAGAATCGGATTAACCGGCGGTGTTTTGAGCCTTGGTGGTGGTTTCAGAATTTATTATGCTTATCAGGATCCATTAATAAATATTATGGCTCATAGTCAAAACGGACGGATTACTCTTGGCGGAAATGTTCCTGTGGAGGGTTCAGAAGTCACCCTGTTCAATACTTCAGGAAAAGAAGTATTACGTGCAACATTGAACTCAAATACATTCGAAGCAAAACAACCGGAAGGTGTTTACATCATGAATGTACAGACCAGGGAAGGTAAAACATATTCCAGAAAAATTTTAATCAAATAATTTAATAAGCGATAATATAAATACGGCAGACTTTGTTAGCTTGCCGTTTTTTTTATATTCATTTTTCAGATCAAAAATGGCAGCAAGCCCTTTAAACAATAATAAAACTACAATTACAAATATCAATAAATCATTGACAATTCACATAATTATGAAATAAAACAAGTAACATAATTGTTTTAATTACAAAAAGCTAAAACCAAAATTTTTCTACATATGAAATCTTATTTATTACTTAGCCAACGCACCATGAAAACTTCAATTTTGGCATTATTCCTATTTTTAACCAGCACAATGTCTTTTGCTCAGATTGTAAAAACCTACGCAGACAGCCAGACCAATCAGGTATTTGGAGTATGTCTGGGTTGTGGTGTATTGAATCCTGAGAATGACTACTCTACTTTACAGGTGTCAGTAGGTCTTCTTGCGAGAACGGAACAGACATTAATTTTCCCAACTACCAATATTGCAAACAATACCAACAAGCTTGTTCTTGCCATTGGTTCAAACGGAACTCCATTATCTGCACAGGTGTTGGGTGATGTATCTATTGAAACATTTAATGGAAATGTATCCAATAACGATTATACAAGTCTTGCTACAAAAATCATCAACATTGGAGCCGGAGATCCCAGCAAAGGTGAAATTGAGATGACGATGAACATTCCTTTTGACCGTATAAAAATTAATGTTAACTCAGGGGTATTGAATATTGGTGGTGAGCTTAGAGTATATTATGCTTACCAATACAAAGATCCATTCATTAATTTCATGACGCATAGTAATGATGGGCAGTTTACTCTGGACAAAAATGTTTCTGCTGAAGGTTCGGAGGTTACTCTCACTAATACTTCAGGCAAAGAAGTATTCCGTTCCAGGCTGACATCAAATTCTTTTGAAACAAAACAGCCACAGGGAGTATATATTATGAAACTTCAGACAAAAGAAGGAAAAACATATGCTAAAAAAGTGATAATTAAATAAGAAAAAACATAACAGATTGAATCCGGCAAGCTTTCCAAGCTTGCCGGATTTTCATATCCAATTTATAATCATATTGAATGATAAATAAAAAACCTCTGGTCAAAATTGACCAGAGGTTTTATTAACAAGATTACGATCTAAACCGGTATTAGTTTTTGATTAATTTTTGTTGATATACTGCTTTATCTGTGACAGCCTTTAAAATATAAATACCTTTTGGAAGTGTTGTCACATTGATCTGTCCGTTGTTCAGCTGTGCATTAACTACTCTGCCTGAAGTGTCATAAATAGAAACATTCTGGATTTTCTCCTGTGTTTTAATGGTAAGAATATCAGTTACAGGATTCGGATAAATGCTGAATTCAAGTTTTTTCACCTCAGCGGCGGCTAAAGTTGATGTAGTACTGTTTACTGTAATGTTTTTTTCAACCAGTTTACCATTGGAGTTAAAACCAATCACAATATCAGATGTGCCTGAAACAAGTGGTGTTAAAATCAATTCATCATTGGTATTAATCACAGCAGACACCGCTGTAGGATTGCTGTTTGATTTTATGGTTTTCACAACAGATACCGCCATATTATCGGCATCAGAAACTATTGATTTCAGATCAATCGTTGTTGTGTTTCCGGCAGTAACCTGAGAAGGTAAAATGTTACTTACAACAGGAACCGAGTTATTGGTAAATACCGTTAATGAAGGAAACCAATAGTAATCATTCAATGTTTTTGTATTGATAAGAGTTCCGGTCATATCATAAGTATGAATCCAGTTTTTCTGGTAGTGTGCTCCATATCCGCTTTCTGTAGTATTAAGAACTAATTCTCCGGTAACCGGGTTTACACGAAGTGCTGCTCCGTAAGGAATTTGTTTAAACTGACCTGTTTGTCCGGGAATTTCAGCAAAGTTTTCATTAAATGTTTTCGTGGTAACATCAAATCTTACAATCTTTGTTCCTGAACTCCAGCTGCTAATTGAATTGATCCAGTATAAAGCATTTTCTTTATTACTTGCTGTAAATCTGCCTGCATTCCATGCCCCCCAGTCTCCAAAATATTTAGTGGTAGGAATATTATAAACCTGTGTTGCAAAAGTAGTAGGATTAATGTTGATCAGCTTCTGATCCTGAATCCCCCAAACACTTCCGTCTTTGGCCTGAACCACTGAGTAGAAGCCTCCCGCAATAGTACTCACTATAGTATCGGTATTAGGATTAATGACTAAAATTCCTGCCCCTTGCTTTACTGCAAAAACATATTGTGAAGTTCGGATCATATTTCCAATCTGTCCGTTTCCTCCTGTCCCGGTTATTAAAGAACCTACCTGCAAATTATCAATATTGAAAGTAACAATACCAGTAGAAGTGCCAATATATCCTTTATGTTCGTTCACTCCTACAAATGATCTCCCATCACCTCCTCCAATATTATTAAAGCCGGCAAGTTTCTGCATGGTTTGTGCATTGGCTACAACCAGTCTTCCTCCCGGAGTATATTGCGTATCACCTCCATCAGCAGCTTGTTTTGAAACGAAATAGAATTTATCACCATAGATCGTTCCGTATTGTGTAGTTGCTCCAAAAGCCTGATTATTGTTTGCATTACTGTAGACACGGTAATTAATCTGGCCGTTATTATCAATGAAGTTTACGGAACCGTTGGTATGGCCAAACCATTCTTCGTTCACCATAAAATATCCATTGGTATAGTTTGTAGAAGCTACAAATGGAGAAACAGGAGTAATGGTAGAAGAAACAGGTGTTACATTAAATCCTACATTAAAGTTCCATACATCCCAAGAACCATTTTCCAATGCACGGGAGGAAGCACCAACACTGGAATATCCGAAATCAGCATCTGCCGGATTTTTCACCCAGTACGCCCAGTATCCGTTCACAGTCCAGCCAGACTGCCAATGATCGTTCGCGGCATCTACTATCGTGTAGCTGTCAAAATCATAAGCCGTAGTATTGACAAAACCATTCACCGGATATAAAGGATAAGTGGTATTTCCGCTTTTTATCAGAGCATTGGTCCCCTGACCGTTCAGATCAAATCCAATTCCTCCGACTGCTGATCCAAACTGTGTTCCCTGATAAAGCAGGGTATATAATCTGTGGTCTGCTTTAGCAATAGCTTTCAGCATGTCTTCCCCTGTAGCATTTCCGTTCCATTTGAATCCCCAAACCATAGCATCCGGGTTTTTACCGTCGTTCCACTGTACTACAAAAGCAGCCTGATTGGTTCCGGACCCTACCCAATACTGAATATCAGAAAAACTGATGGTAGTGGTATTAAGATTACTGATCCCTGAAATATCATTTCTGGGCACACCCTGTACTTTTATCTGCGCATTGGATAAGCATGCAAACAGAAAAAGCATCATAAAAAGATAAAACTTTTTCATTTTTTATTAATTTAAATAGATTGTATTATTAATTTATTATTTGAAATGTAAATCGTAAGCTCCCGCTACTTCTGTAGAGACTTCTCCCAGCCAGCCAGCTTCCTGATTGACTCCTGTATATATTTTCATAAAATCGATGCCCGGAAGTTTTACATATTTTCCGTTTCTGTCTACCGCCCATGAAATATCAATATTGGAAGCATCATCATTGTTCGGTGCATTATCAGCATATCCAAACTCATATGATTTTCCTACCCAATACGATCCGTCACCGTTCTGATCGTAAAAATTATTCGCAAGTCTTGTTCCCGAAAAGCTGTAAGAATGATCTGTAAACCATAAAGGATAATAGCTCTGGGCGTGAAAGGTATTTTTTGTTTTGAATCCCTGATTTCCCAGATTGTCACTCCACTTGATATATTCCACATCAGTCTGCCAGAATTCAGTTCCGGGTACAGGTGTTTTATTTTCGTCAGGCTTATGATAAGTTATGCTGTAGTCTTTAAGTGTAGCATTTTTGAAATATTCACTGCCTGCAATTTCGTACCATTCATCATTATCGGGTTTTCCGTTTTTATTTCTGTCGTAGGCCACCATAATAATTCCCGGTTCACAAGATCCTGAACGCTGATCCGCGGCATCATTTCCAAAGAATGCATTTCCCAGTACTTTAAAATCACGTCCGTTTAAATTGGGAATCGTATGATCAAAACCGAACACTACATATCCGCCATATCCTCCCAGGCTGATCATCGTAGAATTACCTCCCACTAAAGATTCATTGGCTTTCTGAAGCATATTCGCTGTGGTATTTCCAGGTAGATATTCCGGAATTTCGTTCATAAACTGTCCTACAGCAGGACGGAACTCCAATACTTTAGAAATATATTTACTGTAAGGTGTTTTTTCCTTGGTTACGATTATTTTAGAATGAAAAACCTGCTCGCTTCCATTATTGTTAATCTTTAAAGTCAAAGGGTAAGCATCTGCAGTAGGACTGATGAACTCAAGTTCTGAACTTTGAGAAATAATAGAATCGTTGATACTCCATGTAACCGATCCTGAAGCATTGGTAGGAATACTCAACACCTTTAAACGTTCAATGGTATAGGAATCATCAAGGCCTTTAAAGGTAAATTCCTCTTCATCATCGTGTTTACAGGCGATCACTCCTAAAAGGAAAAAGGATAAAAGTCCGGTTTTTAAATCAGTAAATGTATTTCTGTTCATGTCTTAAAGTTGGGTTATTTGTATAAAAAAGCGAAGTGGGCAGGGATATTTCCGCCTTCTGTTTTCCATTTAAAGTGTCCGTTTTTATCAAAGCAATACACAAATCCCATGGATACATAATTTCTGGCATCTGTGATGTAGATATCTTCTGTGATGGGATTTACGGCAATCCCATAAGGAGTTTTAATAGCGGTTTCATATTCTTTGTCAAAAATTCTGTTGGTGATAATCTCTTCTGTTTTTACATCAATGATCCCAAATGTTTTTTTGTAGCTGTGGGTATTGTAATTGAACTCATTTCCATAGAAATAGAGTTTATCATTCACAATTGTCATTTCACTTACGGAGAGATGAAAATCTTTTTTCACAGTTCCTGTGGCTGCATCTATCAAATAAAGGCTGGAAGGAACGTTATAATAATCTCCTCTTGAGGTTACGTACAAATCACCGTAATTGTCTTTTTTAATGTGATGAAGATTAATCGCTACATTTATTTTTTTGAGTTCTGTAAAAGTATTCAGATCAATTACCGAAACCGTATTGTCATAATCGGGAGCTTTATATCCTCCGGAGTTGGCCACAAACAACTGATTACCCACAATTTCCATTTCTTCCGGCTGATATCCTACTACCACTTCACGCTGAATGGAAAGAGAAGTGGTATCAATTTCCACTACTTTTCCTTTAGGAGCCTTGGGATTAATGGCTACAGGGCCGGCATAGCTGCTGGCATAAGCTTTCCCATTTTTAAAAGCTAGATATCTGCAGTTCTGCAGAGGAATAGAAGTAATACGTTTCGCCGTTTTGGCATCCAGCACTTCAATTTTATTGGAAACATTGACAACGATATAGAGTTTGCTTCCGTACACTTTAATATCATTTCCTACATCTCCCAGTTCTTTTACCACATTCGGATTGATTTCTGCGTAAATATTCCGGTAATAAGTTCCTTTGGTGTAATCAAAAAAATCCAGGGTACATTTATTACTGCCCATATTCCCTTCATTCAGCATATAGAAGCCCTTTATGGATGTATTTTCTGAGGGAAGTCCTTCTACCACTTCCTGACGGACAATAATATCATCTGTACGGCATGAGGTAAGAAAAGCTAATACAAGAAATAAAAAATAAAATTTTAGTTTTCTCATAGGGTGAAGTTTAGAATAAGTTTAAAGTTTCTTCCGGGCATCGGATAATTGATGACCACATCATAGTATTGATTGAAAATATTATTTATCTCAAGGCTTACTTTGAATTGATGATTGGCCCAGTTGAATTTTTTCCGAACAGACATATCGTGAGTATACCAGGGCTGCACATAATTGTATTGAATATTATCCTGATTCACATCATATCTTTCTCCCACATACATTGTACTGTAATTGAAACTCCAGTCTTTATAATCTGCCATCAGACTGAAAGACCCACTGTGCCATGGCGTGTAAGGTATCTGATTACGGTAAAAGGTATCTTCCGGATCGCTGATATCTCTTGCACTTTGGTACGTATAAGAAAGCAAAGGTCGAAGGGTTACTTTTCCCAGCTGCATTTCAGTCTGTACATTCACATCTGCTCCAATGATTTCAACCAACCCAAGGTTCATCATCAGCCAGCGGAACATGCTTCCGTTTGGAGCGGCTACAATTTTATCCTGTACTTTATTGTAGTAACCGTCTACTTTAGCATAAAAAGTTTTAAAGAAACGGTTGTTATAATTCTTCTGATAAGTAAATCCTACGTCATACTGATTGGTAAATTCCGGTTTCAGGTAAGTATTTCCGATATTGGTATAATAGAGATCATTAAAGGTTGGAAGCCGGAAAATCCTTTTATAGAATGCTCTGAGGGTAAGCTCCGGAATGATCTCCGGCTGATAGCTCATAAATACGGCAGGTGTCCACTCTCTGGCATCTCCCGGTCTTTTGTTTTTTCTTACTTCCTCAAATGTAAAGGTTCCTAAAAGGCTTCCCATAATTTTAAACCTGTTCCACTGATAGGTTGTTGCCAATGCTACCAATGTTGTGTAACGCGTAGGATAAGAAAAGTTATCCAGATTGGCATCCAGATTATTGTACTGAAAATCTCCACTCAGGCTGATATCCCAATTGGGCGTAATAGAATAGATATTGGATGAGGAAAGGTAGAGTTCCCGCTGGATATAGGTATTATCGGTATGAATAATAGACTGCGAACGAACCGTATCCATAAAATGGGTATAATCATAAGCAAATTTTGCTTTCAGCTGGGTTTCAAATTTCGGGAACAGTTTTTTTCTCAGATTGGCCTGTACGAAATAATTTTCATCAGATAGTCTCGCTCCCCTTCCTCCAAAACGGCCATTCACAATAGGTGCCGGCATTCCACGGTCTGAAATATAACCGTAACCACGGATATTCCAGCTTCCGTTATTCAAAGTTCCGTTGAGAGAGGTTTCAAAACGTTTTGCTTTGATGTCTGAATCCTGTCTTTTCGCAATGGTATCATAGGCCTGCTGTCCATCAGGATATTTCTTGGCATATCGAAATCTATAAATTCCGTCACTCTGCATAAATTCTCCACTGAAGCTGGCAGAAACCCTGTCTGAAATCTTCTGTTCCAATCGGAATGAAGGGTTGAAAAGATCAATAGACGCACTTTTAGCTCTTATAACGAGATTGGTTTTCCTATTTCCTTTAAATACAGGTGTTTTAGGCTGTAAATAAATAGATCCTGAAGATCCGAAGTCTTTTGCCGGTTGGAAAATCTCACTTTTCTGTCCGTTATACAATGATATTTCTTCCAGATCATCCAAGGAATATCTTCCCAAATCCACCAGTCCGTTTTGGGCATTACCCAGTTGAATTCCATCATAGAAAACCCCTACATGCTGACTTCCCATACTTCGGATATTAATGGTTTTCAAACCACCTAATCCTCCATAATCTTTGATCTGAACTCCTGAAAAGTACCGCAGTGCATCTGCAACAGAATGACTGTTCAATCTTTCCAGCTGCTCGCCCTGTAAGGTTTGTGCCGGAAGGATTTCTTTAAAATTCTTTTTGTATAGATTGATTCCTTTAATGGTCTCTTCCTGAAGACTGTCTTTTTTCCTGGTTTGAGAAGACAAAAATTGAGATATGATCACCATTATGGTGAAAACAGCTTTATAAATTGCAGAAGTAGTTAGTTTTGCCGCCATTAGCTCATTTAGGGTAATGAAGACGCTAATGGGTATAAGAATACAACGACAAAGCACAGCGGTCACTGCACAGAATCATTGATGTCCTAAGCTTTATTCCACGAAAGCGTCAAACGATTATTTTCTGGCAGGTCTTCTGACTTACTCCATTTTTGAAATCCTTCCCATTAAAAAAACAGTGGATATATTCTTCAAAAACTTTGGTGCGGAGCTTACAGCAGCGGGTCTGTTCCGGATTCTCACCGGATTCCCTTTTAAGAGCTTTTTACGGCTCACCAAATCCCGGCAAAGATAAATAATTATTCCTAATACCCAATTAAAATCATGATTGATAAACAATTAAAGCTCCCGAAGGAGCTTTAACATGGTTTTATGGAGGGTGTTTGCCCTAAATTCCAATATTAAGGAAAATACTGAATCTTGATTTGGCTTCAATATCTCCTCCTGCCAGATGAGTATACATGGGAAGCATAATTTCACTTCCCAGGCTCAGCTTTTTATAAGAAGCTTCAAATCCCAGTTTTCCGTACAAAGCGCTCCCGGCAGTGTTAGGCAATGCTTCATCAAATTGCTTATTCTGGGCATATACTTCTCCCTGAACTCCCGTTTTTACAGAAAAAACAGACTTTTCATTTCCTGCAACCTGATAAAAACCTGTTGCAGCATAATTCCACTGGTTTCCAAAACGGTAATTTTTCTTATTCTCTGTTTTGATTGTATAATCTGTGTTAACCAATACGGCAACTTTATTTTTCTGAAATTTATAATTCAAAGCCGCCTGATAATCCCAGCTTCCGGTTCCCAGCTGAAAACTTGGATTGACACCGGATGTTCCTTTTTCATCAAATTTCCCTAAAGGAATTTTCAAGCCCAAACCTCCGCTCAGATGATGGAAATTATCTTTGGAACTCATCAGCTGGTAAATTCCCATCAGATTAAGATCCCCTATTCCATTGATTTTAATATCTCCCTGCATGGTTTTCTTTTCATGAAAGTGGAATGGCAGACTTGCGTAAACACTCAGTTTCTTAGTCAGTGGAATTTTTCCCCAAAGCTGCAGGGTATTAAAATACTGATCCTGCGTAAGATCTTTTACAAATAAGTTTTCTTTGGCTTTGTAATGCTGGGCAAAGTATTTGATTCCGACAAACTGTGGATTCAGCAAAGATTCAAAGCCGGAAGAGCCGTTTCCTGCCGCACAGCCACAGGCATCACAATCATCATCAAAATTGAATCTGCTAAAGGTTTCCGGGGCAATATATGCACTGTCTCTAATGGTCTTCGCCTGATACTGACTCAACAGGATCAAACTTATGATTACTATAATCTTCTTCATGTTTCTATAAATTATTCTGCAAATTTTGGATTGGATATAAAACTCTTATCTGATAGTGTTTTCAGAAAAGCTATAATATACTGTTTATCCTGACCCGTCATGGGAATACCAGTATGCCCATTCTGTTTTAAAAGAGGATCAAGATTTGGATGATTTTCAACATTGTCTGAATAGAAATTAAGTACCGCCTCTAAGCTGTAAAATCTTCCGTCATGCATATAAGGTGCGGTATATTCTACATTTCTTAAGCTGGGAACTCTGAATTTCATGTTGTCATTCCAATCTAAAGTAACCCTGTATCTTCCTCTGTCATCGAACTGGGCGTTATAATACATTCCTGTATTTCGGTAGCTCTCATCGGTAAATAATTCTCCTGAATGACATGATGCACATTTATTCTGGAAAAGGGACATTCCCTGTGTTTCTTCAGCGGTAAAAGATACTTTTCCTTTCATCATCTGATCATATTTGGAATCTGCCGATATCATTGTTGCCATAAACTGAGAAATAGCCTTAAGAATACGGTCTCCAGTGATCTTTTCATCACCAAATGCTGCTTTAAACATTTTTTTGTAATTCGCATCACTATTCAGTTTTCCTACTGCTTCAGGAAGAGAGCTGTCCATTTCAAAATCTGTAGTAATAGGAACCAGAGATCTTTCATCCAGATTATGACTTACCCCGTCCCATGTATAATTTTTGAGAAAAGCCATATTCTGAATAGGTGGTGCATTTCTTATTCCTAATCTATCATCTATCCCATGGCTTACATTATGGCCGTGGTGGGTAAATGCATATTCCTGAATGTGACAGAACCCGCAGGAAATAGTATTATTTCTGGACAGCTTTCCTTCATAAAACAGTTTTTTTCCAAGAGCTACTCCATTTACTGTAACAGGATTTCCGGTAATATCAAACGTCATTTTGGGAAAGCCTGAAGGATATTCTAAGCTATAAGGTTCATCTTTATCAATAGGAATTCCTTCATATTCGTCAGAACATGAAACCAAAAGGCTTGTCAGGATGATGAAAATCCAAAGAGAGCAAAACCGCTCTCTCTTGGACATCGTCAATATCTTAGTCATTATGCACATGATCTACTTTAAACATTTTTGTAATGTTGTTGGTCACATTCACAAGATGCTGGCTGGATCCCATTGCCATATTGTTGCTGCTGTTCAGAGTTAAAGCAGTCTGCCCGCTCAAATACTGATTAAGATCAGCCAGAATATGTACAGAAGGCCTGATATCTTTGGTTACTCTCGCTGTAACAGGTAAATCCAGAGTAATTTCACGGTAAAGATCAGGAGTACTGTTGGCCGTAACATTCCCCATATTCCCACAATGATTCATAAAGTTGGTATCTGCAGAAGAAGTACCATACTTACCTTCAAGCTTGGTAAAAATGTATCCTGCTGCCCAGGACCATGCCATACCAGCTGTTTTAGCCTTCTGCCAGAAGACTCCCTGTCCATCCTGTCCGATAAGATAGGCTGTCTGGCTGATTCCCAAACCAATTCTTATCTTTTTATATTTATTTTGAGGGATATCCGTTAAATTAATGTAATTGATTCCTGCAACAGCTTCTGCCTGATCTACAATGAAAGCCCCTTTATCAGGATCATTATAGTGGTACTTAAATTCTCCTCCGTTCTCATCAATAAGTGCAATATTACTGATCACATATTTAAGAGTAGAAAACTGATGCTTTTGTCCGTTTGCTGAAGTCTGAGTGGTCTGGTTCAGAACAATATCTCCAAGATTATTGAATCCGTTTTCAAATTTGATCTGAAGATTTCCGGGTGTTGTATCCTGAACCTCATCATCATCGCTGCTTCTACATGATGAAAGGGTAAATAATGTAATGGCTACGAAAAATAGGGATAAGAATTTGTAAATTTTCATTTTGATTGTTATTTTAATTGTTAGTTATTATTGTTTTGTTATTTTTATTACTTCAAAGCCTTCTTTGAATTTTAGTTTTACGAAATAAATTCCCTCACAAAGGCTTGACAGATCAATGCTAATGTTTTTGTCTTTCATAGTACTTTGCTTAAGGACTATACCTCCAAGACTACTATAAATTTCATATTCAGTAATAGATTGATCTGACCAGATGTTTACAGAATTTTTCGTTGGATTGGGATAATACTGTATATTATTTATTCTTGAAGTCTCCTTCACAGACAAATTATTGTTGATCACATTCATTATATAATCACGTGTTTCACCTGATCCGAAACTGCTGCAGGCATCTGCGGCAGATATTGAACTTCCATAAGCTCTCGACCGAACTCTCATCCTTATATTTCCTGATGGTATATTATTCGGTATAGAAAGTGTATGGGTATTTTGAGAATTCATTGAATTGACTAACAGTGTGAATTCATTCTGTTCAAAAATACTGTTGCGGTTATAATCAATCCATACCCCAATCACCGCTTCGGAAGACGTAAAGGTAAACACATCATAAGACTGCCCGGCTGTAAGCTGTGCAGTGGTATTCCCGTTCGAGGGATACTCGTGATAATAAACAGTTGGCTCATCATAGGTATTATGATTTAAATCTGTTCCGTTTATTCTGAAGGTTACAAAGGAAGGCTCAAGTCCGCCTCCAAGATTGGCTGTACATACTGCCTGAGCATTTAATAAAGCATAGGACAGCAGTAAACCACTTATTAAAAATGATTTCATTCGGATATTGTAATTAAAAAAAGAGAATCAGCAAAATGCTCCAATAAATCTATCGGAAACATCAATTATGGAAATACCGTTATTTCTTCAAGCAATTTTATTGTCTTTGAAGAGCATCCGCTAATTCTCCTGGAGAAAATAGTTGTTATTTTGAGTATTTTACAGGATTCTTTTTGAACTCTGTCTTGCAGGATTTACTACAAAACCCGTAAATCTTGTTTTTGTAAACGGCAGTATCCGATAAAGACATTGAGGTCTTCATTTTACAGATAGGATCTAAAGTATTTATTACTTTAACCTTTTTACTATCCAGGGTTCCTGAAGTATGTTGTGCAGATATGCTAAGTGATGACATTGTACAGAATAATGTCATAAAAAAAAATATTTTCATTCGAAATCAGTATAAATTGTTATTCTCTATTTTGTTACAGATATAGAGTTATACTAATGGCGGATGAAAAAACTGGTTATAAAGCAAAAGATTGTAAATATTAGTATAAAATGAACTAACAGAATTTTTCAGAGCACCTGATTTTAAAATAAAGCTTTCGTCAAGGCTTTCGTTAATGATAAAATTATCAATAGAATTTAAGCTTATTTTTTGGGGACTTTTATTTCCCTGCTCCTGGGTAGTTTTTACCAATTCTTTTGAGAGGTAACATTTACCGTTACACATCAGCTCAGGTTTCATTCTATTTTCACAAAGTTCTTTTGTTATATAGTCATAATTAACTGTATAATCTATAAATGGCAATATCGGACGTATTGTCATCTGAATAATCATGAATATAGAAATGATGTATTTCACAGAGCAAATTTAATGATAATTTTACCTTTTTTATATGATATTTGACATAAAAGACAACCAATAAATCAAACTATTAGCTGTCTTTTTATCATTTTAATCAATTAATGTTCATCTTCAGCAGAACACAATCCTACAATTGTATGGAAGGTATCGTGCACAGCAGTAAGAGATTTTGTAATATTTGCATCAGAATCTTTCTTCTTGATTTGTTTTTCAAGATTCTGACTATCTTTAAAAAGTTTTGCAATGGCTTCCTTTACACCTTTTTTATTAAATTCAGCAGGAATAGCCGAAGTTTGCAATGCTTTTGCTTTCGCTGCCATCTCTCCTGCTCTGGTTTTTATCGGCTCAAGATTCCCTTCTTCTGCGGGATGAAAAGTCTGGGACATCACTTCATGAAAATCTTTCATTAAAGCCCAGTCATCAAACCTGCCTTTTTTTGCTTTAGTGGCTTGTTCGTATCTTTTACTGATCTCATTCCAGTTGGTAACATTCCAGATCGCGGTAAGATAATCTGCTCTTTTATTCTGATATTTTAAATAATAAGCATGCTCCCATACATCAATTCCGAAGATTGGCGTTCCTTTTTCCTCCACTACATCCATCAAAGGATTATCCTGATTAGGAGTAGAGGAAACAAATAATTTTCCATCTTTCCCTACAGAAAGCCACGCCCATCCTGAACCGAAACGGTCTGCTCCTGCCTTCGCCATTTTTTCTTTAAAAGCATCCATACTTCCGAAAGCTTCGGTGATGGCTTTTGCTAATTTTGCTGAAGGCTGAGTGTTTTTCTGAGGCGTAAGAACCGTCCAGAACAATTCGTGGTTGTAATGTCCTCCTGCATTATTTCTTACTGCAGCAGGTAATTTTGATACATTGGAAAGAATCTGAAACAACGTTTCTTTTTCCTGTGGAGTTCCTGCAATTGCTTTATTCAAATTGGCGGTGTAAGCTGCACCGTGTTTTGAGTAGTGAATTTCCATCGTTTGGGCATCAATATTCCCTTCCAGAGCATTATAAGCATATGGCAGAGGAGTCTGCTTAAACTGAGCCAGTGCAAACTGAGCCGCGAAAACTGCACTTAAAGCAGCTATTTTCATAATCTTCATAACTTTTTTGTTTATGGTTGAACAATTTTTTCTTTTAAAGATGGAAGCCGGGAGATGGAGGCTGGAAGTAATAAATGTCATAACATCAATTTTTCAACTTCTAATTACCCTTACGTCAAAAATCATCAGAACTTCATAGGCCGAAAGTACTTCCTGCTTCCCTCTCCCATCTTCTCTATTTCAATAATTTCTTAATATCCTCAATCAGAATTTCTCTGTCGGGATGGTATTTTCCTGTAAGCACAGGTGTTTTACCTTCCGGATCTCCATAATTCAATCCTGAATAATACAGAATGGGCATATTTTCTTTATTGTATCTGCATCGGATATTTCCGTCCTGATCTACCAGAGCAATCATTCCGCTATGATTCAGGCTTTCCCCTTCATCTTCTTTATCACCTACGTAGATATTAAACTGATCAGCAAGATTACCTATGTATGTACGGTCTCCTGTCAGGAAATGCCAGTTGGGAGATTTTGCACCAATTCTTTGCGCATGTTCTTTCAAAGCTGCAGGTGTATCATTTTCCGGATCAATACTGATAGAGATAATCCCGAAATCAGGATCATTAATCTGGCTCTGAATCGCTTTCATATTGGTATTCATCACCGGGCAGATGGTAGGACATTTGCTAAAGAAAAATTCTACCAGATATACCTTTCCCAACATATCCTTACTGGTGATCTTTTTACCATTCTGATCTGTAAGTTCAAAGTCCGGAACTTTCATCACCGTATAAAGGTTCTTTTTAAAATACCCCATTCCTACCCCGATTCCCAGGAAAAGCAATGCAAATACCACAATGGGTATAATCACTTTACTTTTATTATTGGTCTTCTTATTTTTGGGCATATTTCTCGGGACTTTTTTTAAATTCATCTTTGCAGTACACACTGCAAAAACCGTACGTTTTATTTTTATATACCGCAGTATCTTTAAGAGATCCGGCTGTTTTCATGTGGCAGATAGGGTCTTCTTCATTCACTACCTGTACATTTTCTATTTTCTTTCCTGAAGTGTCCATATGGCTTGCATGCTTTACCTTAGGCGTTTCTTTTGCACACGACAGCAATGATATCGACAGCAAAGCAGTCGAAATAATGAGAGATTTCATTGTAATGTTAAATTAAAATTAATACTATTAAATAAAGTTACGATATAATGCATAAGTGGAAAAAATACAGCATTTCTTAAGAAGAATTGATGCATTCTTTTTGCTTACATCAATTAATTTTAATTGCAAAATATTTCTTTAACGGCTTATTAATAAAGACTTTTGAAAACCTTCATCTATTAAACTAAAGATATAGTTTGCAATACAATTATATCAATGGAGGATGGAATATCCTTGAAAAGTATTCTGAAGAACGAAAATTAAAGTAGCCTGAATCGGGAATTGCAGTTAACAATTCCGAGTTTAGCTGAGAAAAGAAGGAGAGGATATCATGAGAAATAAAAACATCTAATCCTGCAATCTTTATGGTTTGGGAGCTGTTGGATTGTTTTTCTGTTTTTGCCAGTTCTTTTTTCACATAGCATTTTCCCTTACATGTTGATTGTGGCACATTTCTGTTCTCACAAAGGTTTTTTACAATATAATCATAATTAACAGCATAGTTTACCAATGGCAAAACGGGACGCAATGCAACGGTAAAAATGATGAATATGGAAATGAATAACCTCAACGATTCTGTTCTCTGTTACAAATATACTACTTCAAAATTGTTTTATGACAGATTTATGATGAATGTCATTGGAAAATTTTTATCTGTTACCGTCAAAATTTACAAAACTGTGGCTGTTACTATCATCCTATTATCCCGAACTTTGAGCAGGACCAAATCCGATAAATTTAGTTCTTTATATACAGTTTAATCTTGTTGATAAAAGCTTTGCTGATATTGTTGGCAGAGCTTTTTTATTTTTTGTTCGTTGGAAATCACAAAGACGCAGTTTTTTTTAAAATATTTCCTGTATCAAGACGCGAGGATTTTATCTCTGATAAAATTGCAATGCTGTTTTGATTAATCTCTCTAATTAGAGGAGATTTGTTTTTGCAGAGATTACTAATCGGAATGACAAACCGGGTGTATCATTTTTATACTAAATGCAATTATCAGTTATAGTTTATACGAAAGTAAAGGCAGTCTCTTTGTCGCTCCGCAGGAGTCTCAATAGCACAATATAGAGTTTAAAACAAAAGCCCTGCTGAAAATTCAGCAGAGCTTTTATTGAATATAATTGAGTTGTGTTTATTATTTGCTTGTTAAAATTTCATTCTTTGGATTCTCACCGCATTTAAAATAGCGAGCAACGCTACTCCTACATCGGCAAAAACTGCTTCCCACATGGTTGCAAGACCTCCTGCCCCAAGAATAAGAACAACAGCTTTTACAGCAAAGGCAAGTACAATATTCTGCCAAACGATCTTTTTCGTTTGTTTCCCGATATTGATTGCCATTGGGATTTTGCTTGGTTTATCATCCTGAATAACTACATCGGCCGTTTCAATAGTAGCATCACTTCCTAAGCCTCCCA
The DNA here is from genome assembly GCF_900156015.1 of Chryseobacterium sp. RU33C. Taxonomy (NCBI): domain Bacteria; kingdom Pseudomonadati; phylum Bacteroidota; class Flavobacteriia; order Flavobacteriales; family Weeksellaceae; genus Chryseobacterium; species Chryseobacterium sp. RU33C. The sequence goes on from NZ_FTMT01000009.1 coordinate 17,515, forward strand.
TTGCAATTCCTACATCACTTAAAGCCACTACGGGAGCATCATTTACTCCGTCTCCTACGAAAGCTACAGTCTGGTTTTTAGCTTTGATTTCTTTAACCTTGTTCACTTTATCTTCAGGCAGCAGATCTCCGAACGCATTGTCAATTCCCAGCTGATCTGCTACATATTTCACAACAGTACCTTTATCACCGCTCAGCATGGTTGCTTTCACATTCATTTTATGCAGGTTATCCACTGTTTCTTTGGCATCTTCTTTTATGCTGTCTGCAATCGTGATATATCCTGCAAATTTATTATCATAAGCCACTGCAATCACGGTGTACACTATATTGGCGTGGTTGATATCATAACTGATGTTGAATTTATCCATCAGCTTAAAGTTTCCTGCCAAAAGTTCTTTTCCGTTAACCGTTGCTTTCAATCCGTGACCAGCTATCTCTTCAACATTTTCTAAAGGAATAGCATGATTGATCTCTCCTGCATAATTATGAATAGCCGTTGCCACCGGATGGGTACTTTTACTTTCGAGGGCATTGACCAGCTGAAGGATTTCTTCTTTGTTAAATTCAGGGCTTATGCTTACTTCCTGAACTTTGAATACACCTTCTGTCATCGTTCCGGTTTTATCCATCACCACATTCTGAATTTCTGCAATGCTGTCCAGAAAGTTACTTCCCTTGAATAAAATTCCATTCCGGCTTGCCGCTCCGATTCCTCCGAAATATCCTAGAGGAATTGAGATCACCAGGGCACAAGGACAGGAAATCACAAGGAATATCAATGCTCTGTACAACCAGTCTCTGAATTGATAATCGCTCACAAAGAAATACGGCAGTAAACAGATTCCTATGGCAAGAAATACTACAATAGGCGTGTATACTTTCGCAAATTTTCTGATGAACAGTTCTGTAGGAGCTTTTTGAGCCGTAGCATTCTGAACGAGTTCCAGGATTTTACTCAGTTTACTGTCTTCATAGGCTGTATTTACTTTAACCAAAGCAATACTGTTCATATTGATCATCCCGGCAAGAACCGCTTCGCCTTTATTTTTGGTATCAGGTTTACTTTCTCCTGTTAAAGCGGCTGTATTGAATGAAGCCGAGTCTGAAAGCAATTCTCCATCCAGCGCCAGTTTTTCTCCGGGTTTCAGCTGTATAATGTCTCCAATTTTAGCATCTTTGGCTTTCATGGTTTTTGGCTGATTATTGACCATAACCGTTACCTCATCAGGACGCTGATCCAATAAAGCTTTTATATTTCCTTTGGCTCTGGTAACTGCCATAGACTGAAATACCTCTCCTACGGCATAGAAAAGCATTACTGCAACTCCTTCAGGATATTCTCCGATGGCAAAAGCACCAATGGTTGCAATACTCATCAGAAAGAATTCTGAGAATACATCTCCTTTGATGATACTTTTATACGCATCCTTTAATACAGGAAATCCCACAGGAATATATGCAGCCAGGAACCAGACTAAACGTACCCAGCCTGTAAACCATATGGGTTTTATATAGTTGTCAAAGGCAATTCCCAATAATAAAACTACAAAAGAAATAATAGCCGGCAGAAACATCTGAAAGACCGTCTGATCTCCGGAGTCGTGAGAGTGATCATGCCCGTCATGGTCATGTCCGTCTCCTTCTGCATGATGATGTTTGTGTCCTTTTGTATCTGGTTTTTCCGGGGTTGTACTACAGCATTTTTCCATAACTGAATATTTTTATACAAATGTAAAGATGAGACTGATGCAATGCTATTGCAAATTTTCAAGACAGTTTTCACAGATTCCTTTGGCAAACAATCGTATTTCATCAATCCTGAAATTGGTCTGGATATTTTCAGGGAAAGAAATATCTTCTTTGCAGGTTGTCTGTTTGCATATTTTACAGTAAAAATGCAGATGCCAGTCTTTGTGTGTCTTTTCATCACAATCGTCTTCGCAGAGTTTGTATTTCGTGGTTGTATTTTCCTGGATGCTGTGAACAATTCCTTTTTCTTCAAAAGTTTTCAGTGTTCTGTAGATGGTAATTCTATCAGCATTTTCAAAATGATTTTCTATTTCAGAAAGGGACAAAGCCGCTTCCTGAGAGCTTAAGAAATCATATACCAGAATCCTCATACTGGTAGGTTTGGTATTTTTATCAATGAGTTTGTGTTCTATATCTTTTTTCATATTTACAAATTATTACATTTCATAGTACAATGTATTTTCTTTTTTGGAAGGGACATTCTGTTCGCCAATCATCTGTCTGATATTGATTTCTATAGTCTGCGCCAGAGAAGTCATTGGGGTATCTACCGGACCATTTTCAAACGGATCCTGCATGATGATGGATGTTTTTTCAATGGCAATGAATGTCACCGGAACCAGGAAAGTAATGGCAATTTCTACCAACAGCTGAGAATCATCAAGTCCAAACGGAAGAATGGCTGCAAAAACATAGATCAGAATATGTACTAAAACACTATAAGAGCGTGGAAAAACGGTATTCTTCAGTCTTTCACATTTCCCCATACTGTCGCATAATCTTGTGATGATATCATTGAGCTGCATCTGCTGGAAATCCGTCAGTCCTTTGGAGGCAGCAATTTCTTTCACCTGTCTGGAGTGTTCGTCCAGAATTGCATTGGGAATATTGGCTCCTTTAATCTGATGTTGATCCAGATATTGCTGAACTTTTTCAGAAAACGGAAGTTTTCTCAGTGATTCTCCAAGGGCATAGGTCCAGATAATCTGTCTTTCGGCAAAATCTTTTATTGCTTTATCATCTCCGGCAGGTATAAACTGAATAACCAGTCTCACTAAAGTTCTGGAATCGTTGACAACGGCTCCCCAAACGGTTCTGGCTTCCCACCACCTTTCATAGGACTGAGAGGTACGGAATGCCAGCAGCAATGATACTGCTGTTCCCAGCAATGCAGGAATATTCAATGGCAGAGAGATCTTGCGAAACCATGGCAGCTCGTCCAGAAGTCCAATGGCTATGGCAAATATTCCGATCAACAGAATTTGGGTTTTTATTTCACGGATGAAATACCAGACTGATATTTTTTTGTTTAATAACATAATCAGGTCATTTATTAAAAATTCGGTGAGATAATCTTTTCTTTTTTTCTGCCGTTTTTATTCAATAAAAATTCCGTAAACAGCTCTAATGTAAGGATAAAAATCGACATTTTACTGGTTTCAATGGCTTTCATTAATGTTCGTGTTCTCCTGAATTCACCAGTTTTGCATTCACGAAAAATGCTCCTTTTACTACTATTTTTGCATGGTCAGGAATATTTCCTACCGGAGTTACGGCAGTATATCCCATATCGGAAGTTCCTTTTACCACTTCTATTTTCTCAAAATTTAAGGTTTTCGGATGTGGTTTGCCTTTTTCTTCATGTTCTTCTTCCCCTTTTTTATCGGTCTGAACAAACACAAAATATTTCCCGTCTGCTTCTACAATAGCCTCTGTAGGCACTGCAGGTGTGGTACTTTTATCAAGGCTTACAATTCCGGTGATATTCATTCCGTCAATCAGTCCGGATTTGTTTCCAATTACTTCGCAATGCATAGAAATGGTTTTGCTTTCGTTTTCAAAAGAAGATCCGATGCTGTAAATTCTTGCATCATATTCGGTTTCCGGATTGTTGGTCAGTTTAAAATGAACAATCTGTCCTACTCTCATTTTAGGAAGATCTTTTTCAAACACCTGAAGGTCGAGATGAATGGAGCCGTTATCAATCACTGTAGCAACGGGAGAAGAGATATCCACATAACTTCCGATCTGTGCGGTAATACTGCTGATCGTTCCGCTGATAGGGGCAGTGATCACCAAACCGGATTTCATATTTCCATTGCTTACTTTTCCAGGGCTTATTCCCATCATCTGAAGCTGTTTTAAAAGGGATGCTCTTTTTGTTCTTAAGGTTTTAAGTTCCGCATCGGCACTCTGAAGATTTTTCTTCGCCCCTGCATCATTATCAAAAAGTTCTCTCTGTCTTCTGTATTCCTGCTCTGCATAAGTAATTCTGCTGTTGGTCGTCAGGTAATCTTCCTGAAGCCGGATATATTCCGGGTTGGCAATGGTAGCAATCACCTGCCCTTTCTTCACGATACTTCCTACCTGAATATTGATGGTTTTGATGATTCCTCCATACAGCGAAGTAATGGTTGCTTTATTGCTGTTCGGTACGCTCAGCAAACCATTTGCTTTTATCGTTGATGTCAGCTCTTTCATTTCCACAGTTCCTAAAGCCACTCCTACAGACTTCATCTGCTCTTCCGTAAGAGAAGCTATAGTTTGTGGAGCTTCTTCATGAGTCTTCTCTTTCTGTTCTGTTTTTTCAGGAGCTTTTTCTTCCGAAGCTTCTTTTTTTCCACAGCTTGTTAATAACATTGAGAACAAGATAATGGGTATGATATTATATTTGAGTTTCATATCTGAGAATGTATTTTGTGTGATGCTGTATTTCAACACTTTCATATTATTTATTAATGATTGAATTAATGGTTACAACAGATTGGTTCACCTGCTGGATAGATTCCAGATATTTCAACTGGATATTCGTGGCTGTCTGCAGGGCAAAAAGATATTCTACATAAGAGATTTCTCCTGTTTTATATCCCAACTGAGCTGCTTTTACAATTTTCTCTGCGTTAGGCAATGCCTGGCCTGTATAGTAGTCATACTGCTGTAAATCCTGATGATACTGACTGAAGGCGTTTTCCAACTGAGCAGAAAGCTGTTTCTGCTGCATTTTAGCATTGGTTTCAGCGACCTGTTTTTCATATTCCAACGCCTGAATTCTTGCTTTCGTCGTCCCAAATGTTAATGGAATTGCTACGCCTACTGTTGCCGACTGAAAACGCTTTCCTGAGTTATAAAAATTCTCCTGCCCGTTGATGGTATGAAAACCTATCAAAGACTGGTTGGTATATCCTAAGCTGAAATCAGGAAGCCCAAGGGATTTTTCAACTTTTTTGTTTTTCTCGGCGATCTCCATTTCCTGGTAAAAAGCTTTTACCGTAGGATTATTGGCAACCACAGCGCTATCGAGCACATTTTCTGCTTTTAAAGGTGCATAATCTCTGTTAAACGGAACTTCAAGATCTTCTGACGTGTTCATCAGCGTTTTTAAATTCTTGTAGGCGTTATTCAGAAAAACTTCATTTTGTCTGAGCAGCAGATCAATTTCCCCTTTCTGGGTTTCCGCTGTACTGATCTCGATCTTTTTGATATCACCCGCTTTGAATCTTACGTTTGCAATTCTGATGAATTCCTCATAATATTTATCAAGACTGGTCAGCTGGGCTTTATTATACTGAAGATATTCAATCTGATAGTAATAGGTACGAACCTGCTTTATCAGTTCATTGGCCGTAATTTCTTTATCAATCTGTCTGCTTTTAATATTCTCATTGATTAATTCTTTTCTTGCTTTAAATAATGTTGGAAAAGGGATACTTTGTGATATAGCAAATGATTGGTCAAACTTCGGACTGTTGTATTGTCCGAGCTGCGCTTCAAAGCTCAACTTAGGGAGTTCTTTTGCAGTTGCCCTCAATGCTTCAGCGGATTTAATACTTAGGTCTTTTGACTGCAGGGTTAAGTTATTATTCACAGCCTGCTCTACCGCCTGTTCCACAGAAATAGATCTGGACTGTGCTTTAAAAGTCTGTCCCAGCATCATGAAACCTACAACAAGAACCGTTGTAAACATTCCTGTATTACTATTTTTTCTTTTCAAAATCTTTGTGTTAAAAATGATATACAACATTGGCAAAACAAATAGTGTTAGGAATGTTGCGGTTACCAGACCACCAATCACTACTGTAGCCAAAGGTTTCTGTACTTCTGCTCCTGCTCCGGTGGAAATAGCCATAGGTAAAAATCCTAAAGAAGCTACCGTAGCCGTCATCAGTACAGGTCTTAATCTGGTTTTTGTTCCTTCAAATACTCTTTTCAGAATATCGGTTTCGCCTTCTTTTTCCAATTGGTTAAATGTTCCAATCAAAACTATTCCATTCAATACCGCTACTCCAAAAAGGGCAATAAATCCAATTCCGGCACTGATACTGAAAGGCATGTCTCTTACTAAAAGCGCAAAGACACCACCAATAGCACTCATAGGAATCGCTGTAAAGATCAATGCAGCCTGTTTAAACGAGCGGAAAGTAAAATACAACAGCATAAAAATCAGAAGCAATGATACCGGAACAGCGATCATCAGACGTTTGCTTGCTTCCTGTAGGTTTTCAAACTGCCCACCATAGGTAAAGTAGTATCCGGAAGGAAGTTTCACTTTATCCAGTTTTGCCTGAATATCTTTCACCACACTTTCCACATCACGGTCTTTCACATTGAATCCGATCACAATTCTACGTTTTCCCTGTTCACGACTGATTTGTGCAGGTCCTAATTTGTAACTGATATTAGCGACCTGCGATAATGGAATCTGTGCTCCGGCAGCAGAAGTGATCATCAGATTATTCACATCTGAAATATCGGTTCTGTGAAGACTGTCCAGGCGGACAACCAGATCAAAACGTCTTTCATTTTCAAACACCTGTCCGGCAGCTTTTCCTGCAAAGGCTGTACTTACAGCATTGTTGACATCTTCAATATTCAATCCGTAATTAGCGATTCTTGTTCTGTCATACTGAACATTGATCTGCGGGAGACCACTCACTCTTTCAACCTGAGGAGCTGTAGCTCCATCGACTGTCTGAATGATTTTCCCTACTTTATCCGCATACAAGGCTAAAGAATCAAGATTTTCTCCGAAGATTTTTACGGCAACATCCTGCCTGATTCCTGTCATCAGCTCATTGAAACGCATCTGAATAGGCTGGTTTTTCTCAAAAAATACCCCAGGAATTGTTTCCAGCTTTTCACTGATCTCATCCGCGAGTTCGTTGTAGGATTTCTTGGTTTTCCATTCGCTTTGTGGTTTTAATACAACGATCATATCAGTGGCTTCAGGGGGCATCGGGTCTGTAGGAACTTCGGCTGAGCCAGTTTTCCCTACTACCATTTTCACCTCATCAAACTGTCTGATCAATCTTGAAGCCTGCATGGAGGTTTCTATACTCTGGCTCAATGAACTTCCCTGTGGTAAAATACAGTGGAATGCAAAATCGCCTTCCTGCAGCTGCGGAATAAATTCGCCTCCCATATTTTTGAAAATAAAAGCAGAAATAAGAAACACGACAGCCGTTGCTGATACAATGATATATTTGATTTTAATTGCTTTCTGTAATAATGGCTGGTATACCTTTTGAAGACGGTTCATCATTTTATCAGAGAAGGTTTCCTTGTGGGATATTTTCTTAGATAAAAAGAGAGCACTCATCATCGGAATGTAGGTCAGTGAAAGAATCAAAGCTCCCAGAATGGCAAATCCTACTGTTTTGGCCATTGGGGTAAACATTTTTCCTTCTACTCCAGCCAACGTAAGAATTGGAATGTAGACAATAAGGATGATGATTTCTCCAAAGGCGGCACTGCTCCGAATTTTTGATGCAGAAAGGAAAACTTCTTCATCCATTTCAGACTGTGTCAAAGCACGAGTAGATTTTCTTACGCCTAAATGATGTAAAGTGGCTTCTACAATAATTACGGCACCATCTACAATCAACCCGAAATCTATGGCTCCAAGGCTCATCAGGTTGGCGCTTACCCCGAAAACATTCATCATTCCCAATGCAAACAGCAAGGAAAGCGGAATGGCTGAAGCTACGATAAGTCCGGCTCTCAGGTTTCCTAAGAAAATAACGAGAACGAAAATAACAATTAAAGCTCCCTCGATGAGATTTTTCTGTACGGTATTGATGGCTCTGTCTACAAGATCTGTTCTGTCCAGAAAGGGTTCTATAATGACATCATCGGGAAGAGATTTCTGAATGGTCGGGATTTTTGCTTTGATATTGCTGACTACTTCATTACTATTGGCTCCTTTCAGCATCATCACGACTCCACCCACAGCATCTACTTTTCCATCATAGGTTAATGCTCCGTAACGAACGGCACTTCCTAAACGAACATCGGCAACGTCTTTTATAAAGATCGGAACGCTTCCTGTTTCGTTTTTAACTGCAATGTTTTTGATATCCTCAAGTGAAGTTACCAAACCAATTCCACGGATGAAATAGGCGTTGGGCTTTTTATCAATATAAGCTCCTCCGGTATTCTGATTGTTTTTTTCAAGCGCTGTAAAAATTTCGGTGATGCTTGTTCCCATTGCTTTTAACCGATTGGGATCAATGGCCACTTCGTACTGTTTTAATTCACCTCCGAAACTGTTGATCTCTGCAACTCCAGGTGTTCCGTTCAGTTGTCTTCGAACGATCCAGTCCTGCATGGTGCGCAGTTCTTTAGCATTGTATTTCTTTTCGCTTCCTTTTTTAGGGTGAAGAATATACTGATATACTTCTCCAAGACCTGTACTTACAGGAGCCAGCTCAGGAGTTCCCACTCCTTTTGGAATTTCTTCCACAGCATTTTTCAGTTGTTCATTAATGAGCTGTCTCGCAAAGTAAACATCTACATTTTCTTTGAACACTACTGTAATTACAGAAAGTCCGAATCTTGAAATACTTCTTGTTTCCTGAATATCGGGAACATTGGCAATGCTCTGTTCAATGGGAAAGGTAACCAGCTGTTCCACTTCCTGTCCCGCCAATGTAGGACATACAGTAATGATCTGCACCTGATTGTTGGTGATATCCGGCACAGCATCGATAGGTAATCTGGTGGCACTCCACGTTCCCCAGATGATCAGCACCAGGGTCATCAAACCAATGATCACCTTGTTTTTGATACTGAATTTTATGATTTTATCTAACACGATTGATATTTAATTTTTATTGAAAATAAATGCTCACAGCATTACAATGCTGCAGCAAAAATATCCTGAAAACCTCTGCAATGGTATTGCAAAGTTTCAAGCACAGTTTATAATCAGAAAGCATAGGCTTTCTAAAAGTCAATAAAAATTAAATTTTAGGAGGCTGCCAGATAGGATCATAAATCTGGTAAGCGAAGTCGTTTTTGTGGAATAGAATCTTTTTAGAAAAATAAGCCGGTATCTGCTCCGATATTTCTAATAAAGGATCCATTTTAAATGCTGAAACGGTTATCTGACAACAGCTGCATGCACACAATGGAGAACAGATATCTCCTCTTTCTGTAGAATGAACACCATGAATGCTTAATGCAATCTTATTATCTCCTGAATTCAACGGATGAGACGTGTCTTCACATGGCATTAATGAGAGTGCCATGAAATAAATTGCCAGTATCCATCTTAAGAGGTTCATTGTTACAAAGGTAGAGATTTTTTATAAACTGAATTATTCATATTAAGTATTTAACTAACATTTTTATGTAAAAACCTATTCGCAAATATGTACCAAGGTCTTTATGATAAAAATAAAATTCATATCATTGAAAATAAAAATAACTCAATATGAAAAAGGGTACATATGAAAAATAATCACTTTTTTATCACCTTTTATTTGCTGATTATCATTAGTCTGATATCATGTAATAAGCAAAATACAATAAACCAGAATTCATCATTCATTTATAAAGATTTGACTGATACCTACGATTCAAAAACAGGTTTGTTTACACGAAACTATGATTCCGATTCAACTACGATAAAGGTCAATTTAACCAGAGAAGAAGAAGAAAAAATTCTGAAAACTTTTTCAGAAAACAGCTTTGAAAGTCTTCCTTCTACAATTGATTGTTCTATATGGGGATATAATCCTAAGATTTATAACAGATTGATTCTGAACAATATTAATGTAGAGTATATTCACAATACTGAAGAAGGATGGTTCTGCTATAATGGAAAAAAATTCGACAGAATTAACAAAACTATACAGGATATTATCTTCAACAAAAATGAAGTGAAACAACTAGAGCCTTCCACTATAGCATATGAATAAAAAGTATCTGATTGTGGTTAAATATATTTTTTCAATATTCTGCATGATAGGATTTCTAAGCAGTTACGGACAAAAACTATATAAAATAGAAAAAGATCAATTCGGGGAACCTTTATTAAATAATAAAGCAGAATATTCATTTACAGAAAAACCTTCTGAAGAAGATTTAAAAAAAATCGATACTACAGCATATTATGTTCAAATTTTTGAAGATCAATACCACAACGAAAATGAAGTAAAAAATCCAACAATTATTATTTTTCATGATGATGGTTATTTTAGAGAAACATCACTTTTGGCATTTGGGAAATTTGATGAGCATAGAGGAAAAAATTCTGTTTATTATGGAGGAAAATATAAAATAAAAAATAATAATATTCAACTTGAACAATTTGGAAATTCTCCAGATTCAAAAAATTGGTATACAAGATATATAACTAAAGGTAAAATAGAAAATAATAAAATTATTTTTAATGAAGGTTTAGTTTCTGTTTTTGAGAAAAGAAAAAATTTATCCATAAAATAGCGAAATCTTTAATTTTGGAAACAATAAGTAAAGCAGGTCAACAAGCCGCAAATTGGAATAATTGGTTTTGGAAAGGATATTTTTCAATGACTTATGAAAATAACTTTAAAAACAAAAACCACCGCAAAAGCAGTGGCTAAAAATCAAATCTAATTATAAGTATGTCCTCTTATAAGTTCGGGTTGTTTTCAGATTCTCTTTGTGGAATAATGAATAAATAATAATTACTGTTGGGTGTAAAAGCAGATTTATCCGGGAAATCAAGCACAGAATGCCCTTTACCGTCTACGGTTTTCACGGTACCGTCAGGTGTGGTTATCTGAACTTTTATCGGTTTACCATCTGCATCTACAAATGGTTTTCTTACTACTGTACCCTGCGTTCTGATAATATCTGAAAGCGAGAATCCTTCTCCGAACAATTCTTTTCTTCTTTCAATCAGAACTGCATTTACTACCGCATTCTGCGCTAATGAACCATTGTAAATATTGGCATTTCTCGCTAATTTCAATTGATTCAATACTGCGACTGCCTGAGAAACATTTCCGCTTCTGGCTTCTGCTTCTGCTTCAATCAAATACATTTCTGCAGCCCTCATGTAGACAATATCAGCAATAAGGGTTGGCTTAAACTTAAACTTGGCATACCTCAGCAAACCTTCTCTTCCTTTTTGCCCGTCCCATGAAAACAACTGGGATCTGATGTCATTAGTATCAAAAAGATCCTTAAAATAAGGGTCTGCCATAAAACTGTAATAATAACTTCCCGATGAAGACACATCCAGATAATGGAAAGCATAACTCGCATCCGATTGCTCCTGAGTCTGCCCGTGTCCCCAGATCCATTCAGCATTGTTGATATCATTAAAGCCATCTTTATATTTCTCCGGAGCCATCAGTGGAAATCCTTCTCTTGCAATTTTTGCAGATGCTGAAGCTTTGCTCCATTCACCAGTATTCAGATAAGTTCTGGCCAGAAGTCCATTCACAACAGAACGGTTGATTTTATCTTTATTGTTTCTTGTATAACTTTTCAACAGGTTATCAGCATGCGTAAGATCACTTTTAATCAGAGTATAGATTTCTTCAAGACTTGCTCTCTTCTTCCCTACCGTGCTTGTTGTGGAAGGTTCAGTATAAATCGGGGCTGTCAATGCTGATTTGTCTTTCAGATAGCTGAACTGATAGAAGCTCGCCAGATTAAGGTAGCAGAAAGCACGTAATGCTTTTGCCTGTCCTTTCACCTGATTCTTTTTCTCCTGACTTCCTTCCGTTCCATCAATTCTTGTAATCACATTATTCATATTATTGATAGTGGAATACAATAAAGACCATATAAACAGCGGGCGGCTAGCTGTACTGTTCACCATTTCTGTAAAGGCATAAGTAGAACTAAAACCATATTTATTGGTCAATACGGCCACATCACTTCCCATGGCATCACTGGCTCTTAGAACAGTAGAATAACCGATATTGGCATAGGTTGTTCCATCGTTATTAAACTTTGCCCAGGTACCATTTACAACAGTTTCTGCACTTTCAGCTGTTTTGAAAACCTCCACGCTGTTGGCCTGATCAGTCGGAGCTGTGTCCAGATCATTTTCACAGCTTGTCAATGACAAAAACCCGATAAGTGCAAATGATATGTATTTTAATTTTTTCATTGTTTCAATTTTTAAAGGTTAAAGAGTTGCCTGAAGACCAAAAGTGATGGTTCTCATCGCAGGATATCTGTAATACGTTGTTCCGTCCAAAGCCTGTTCAGGATCCATTCCTTTGTGTTTATAGAAGGTCAGGAGGTTTTCTGCCTGGATATAAATTCTGAACTTCTTCAATCCGATTTTCTCAAAATAATCCTCAGGAAGTGTATATCCTAAACTTAGATTTTTAAGCCTTGCATACGTTCCGGAGTAAAGGAATCTTGAAGAAGTTGAGGTCCAGTTATTCGTTGTTGTACTCAATCCCGGAACGTCTGTATAAGGATTTTCCGGTGTCCATCTGTTCAATATTTCAGCACTCCATGCGCGCCCTCCTGCACTTCCGTTATGCATGATGGAAGTATAATCGGTATCTAAAATTTTTCCTCCGATTTTAAATGTCAGCAATCCTGAAAAATCAAAATTCTTATAGGTGATGCTTGTACTGATTCCACCTGTCAGCTTAGGTAATGCAGAACCTTGTAATAGTTTTGTAGCTTTTGAATATTCCGAAGTTGTTCCTTCCACTGAGTTTCCGCTGGCATTGGTAGTAACAGTTTTCCATAAGGGTTTTCCATTGCCTGGATCCACACCAACCCATTCCGGAATAAAGAAATCATATAAAGAACCTCCTACTGTCAGCAATTTAGTTCCTACCACAAGAGAACCTCCGGGTAATTTGGTTACTTTGTTGTTTAAAGTACTTAGGTTCACATCTACATTCCATTGAAAATCATCATTCTTAATAGGTGTTGTAAATAATGAAAATTCAAATCCTGTATTCTGGATGGTTCCGATATTCGCAGGATAATCACTGATTCCCAATGATGGTGCAACCGGCATATTAAACAGAAGATCCTGGCTTTTTCTTTTAAAATATTCGATATTCCCTTTAATCCTGTTATTCAGAATGGAGAATTCCAATCCTACATTTAAATTAAGGTTGGTTTCCCATTTCACATTATTGGTAGAAGTCTTTTCAAGGGTTGTTCCCGGCTCTCCGCCAAGGCTTATAAATCTATAAAGCTCCTGATACGCATAATAAAGCGGCTGCCCATTAGGTCTAAGTAATTTATCATTCCCCTGACCTCCGTAGCTGGCACGCAATGTCAATTGATTGAAAACATTCAGGCTTTTAATAAATTCCTCGTTCGAAATTTTCCATGAACCTCCTACTGACCAGAATCTCCCCCATCTGTTATCTTTCGCAAATCTCGAAGAACTGTCTGCTCTTCCCGATGCAGATAAAAAGTAAGTATTATTGTAGTCATACTCTACTTTTCCAAGGAAACTCAATAAGCTTAATTTATTGCTGTTCCCACTGAAGCTTCCCAGCAGAGAAGCAGCATCCGGTTCATAATAATAAGGAAGTGAAAACTGGCTTCTCGTTCCTGAAATGGTCTGATAATCGTATTTATAAAACTCGTGTCCTGCTAAAGCATTTACATGGTGCTTTCCAAACTTTTTATCATACGTCAGAATATTGCTGGTTGTATAAGAAAGTGTTCTGGTATTTGTTTTCGTTACCGAACCTCCAATTTCAGCGCCTTGCCCCAATAATGGATTTGAGTAATAATGTCCGTTATAATTCACTAAATCCACAGAGAAGCTGGTCTTGAATTTCAACTCCGGCAAGAAAGTGAATTCCATGAATCCTTTTCCGGAGAAGTTATCTTCTTTGTTTTCGTTTTTGTCTAAAGGCAGTGTTGCAGCGGCATTCTGATTCTGAAGCGCATTCGTAGGCCTGTATTTTCCAAAATCATAAACCGGGTTTCCATCAGCATCCAAAATATAAGTACCATCTGCATTTCTTTCATAATAAGGATAGAATGAAGGAATAAATCTTGCTGCGTTGATGATGTTACTCGCCTTGGAATCCGAAGAAGTAGGCGCCTGCTGAATACTGTTTGTATAATTCAGGTTTACTCCAACATTAAGCCATTTTTTCACTTCGGAATTGATTTTTAATCGGGTATTATATCTTTTAAAACCGGATTCAATCGCCATCCCTTTATCATCCAGATATCCCAGTGAAAAGAAGTAATTGCTTTTATCACTTCCTCCGCTGATATCAAGATCCACCTGATTCCTTGAAGCTACTCTCTGTAAAATATCTCTCCAGTCATCATTCCAAAGCGGCGATGCACCAGGTAATAATTTCCCATCTGTTCCTACCGGTTTTGGATAAGCAGTGCCATATGGATTAATTCCAAGGGTCGAAACAAGATTATCAGTTGCCATTTGTGCAGCCTGCTGAGAAGAAACTTTGCCAGACTGATATCCGTTTCTTAATGCTTCCCAATATAATTGAAAGTATTGATCTGTGTTTACCTGTTCATAATCTTTGACAGCTCTTCCTGAGAATCCCTGACTGATATTAAAATTAACTCTGGCTTCTCCTTTTTTCCCTGATTTTGTAGTGATGATAATAATCCCGTTTGCTCCTCTTGAACCATACAAAGCACTTGCTGTAGCGTCTTTCAAAACACTTATAGATTCAATATCGCTTGGGCTAATGGAGTTCAGGTTTCCGTCAAAAGGAATCCCGTCCACTACGTATAAAGGATCACTGGAAGCACTGATTGAGCCAATTCCTCTGATACGGATGGTAGAAACTGCGCCGGGCTGTCCCGATGCACTGGTAGTTTGAATTCCGGCAACCTGTCCTTCCAGTGCTTTGGTAATATTCGTAACTGGTCTGTTATTGATTTTATCGCTGGAAATTGTAGCTACAGAACCGGTATAGCTGTTTCTTTTTGCTTTTCCGTACGCTACCACTACTACCTCATCAAGTTCCTTTTCATGAAGGCTATCTTTTTTCGGCATGGAATTCTGTGCATTGATGCTGGTTATTCCCAGAAAAAAAGCAGCAACCGGAGGTATCCATGCTTTAGAATTGAATAAATTTTTGCTAATCATAATCAATTTTATTTATCATATATTAAAATTTTACCCTTTGCAGAAAAGTCAGCAAAGGGCATCGATAAATACGACAAACCAAATGCTTATTTTTCCTTAAAAGGCTGAATGTAACACCTTGCCCCACGAGGTAGGTTGTTAAGATTTCACAGGGTCAGTTCCCTCCATCTTTCTTTATAAGCCGATCGAAATATGATTGCAAAGCTAAAAACTTTTAGTCTACAAAACAAGTAGACTTATTTATTTTTCATGATAATTTTTTAATAATTAACATAAATTTTTAATAAAACCCACTACAATAAGAAGTTGCAGACCTTATCATTTATTCAAACATGACAAATATCATTGTCAATAATTCAATAGCATGAAAATTCAGTATACCTTAATTTTGTGTGATTTATTGAAAAAACTTTTTAATTTTATGCCATGAAAGTTTTGATCATCAATGGCCCTAACCTCAATCTGTTAGGCACAAGAGAACCGGAAATCTATGGAAATGTTTCTATGGAAAGTTATTTGGAAAATTTAAGATCCGAGTTTCAGGCTTATGAATTACAATATTACCAGTCTAATATTGAAGGTGAGCTTATCAACAGACTTCAGGAGGATGATTTTGATGCGGTAGTGATCAATCCCGGAGCTTTCACCCATTATTCCTATGCAATTGCTGATTGTTTAAAAAATATTCGTAAGCCCAAAGTAGAAGTTCACATCAGCAATATCTACAAAAGAGAAGAATTCCGACAGAAGTCTGTAACAGCCGCTAATACGGATGCCGTTTTATCTGGCTTTGGAATGGATGGGTATAGATTGGCTTTATTGAGTCTGAAATAATTCAGTCGTTTATTTTCCCACAGATGGCACAGATTTTCACAGATAATTATAGAAAAAAAACATATGTCAGTAGTTGCACTGCTGCAAAAATCTATTAAATTTTGAGAAATAAAATACAAAAGCCTCATCATTGATGAGGCTTTTGTACGTTTATGGTTAACTATTAAATAGTTTGTTCCTGTAATTGAGGTCCTGAAGCTACTAACTTCTTACCTTCTTCAGTATCACAGTACTGTTCAAAATTCTTGATATATCTTGAAGCAAGATCTTTTGCTTTTTCTTCCCATACCGAAGCATTTTCATAGGTATCTCTAGGATCTAAAATACCTGCAGAAACGTTTGGTAATTCAGTAGGAATTTCAAGATTCATAATTGGAACCTGAGCTTTAGGAGCATTATCAATAGATCCATCAATGATTGCGTCAATGATTGCTCTGGTATCTTTAAGCGAAATTCTCTTTCCTGTACCGTTCCAGCCTGTATTTACCAAATAAGCTTTTGCACCGTGTTCCTGCATTTTACCGATCAATGTTTTAGAATACATTGTTGGGTGTAATGTAAGGAATGCTTCCCCAAATGCAGGGGAGAAAGATGGTTCAGGTTCTGTAATACCTCTTTCCGTTCCGGCTAATTTTGATGTATACCCGCAAAGGAAGTGGTACTGAGCCTGATCTTCATTCAGGATAGAAACCGGAGGAAGTACTCCGAATGCATCTGCTGAAAGGTATACAATCTTCTTGGCATGACCTGCTTTAGAAGGCAATACAATTTTGTTGATATGATATATTGGATAAGAAACTCTTGTGTTCTCAGTGATTGAACCGTCTGTATAATCTGCTACTCCATTGTTAATAACAACGTTTTCAAGAAGTGCATCTCTTTTGATGGCAGCGAAGATATCCGGTTCTTTTTCTTCAGATAAGTCAATCACTTTAGCATAGCATCCTCCCTCATAGTTGAATACTCCGTTGTTATCCCATCCGTGCTCATCGTCACCGATAAGGTATCTTTTAGGATCTGCTGATAAAGTAGTTTTACCTGTTCCAGAAAGACCAAAGAATAAAGCAACATCACCTTTCTCTCCAACGTTCGCAGAACAATGCATGGAAGCCATACCTTTTAACGGAAGGTAATAGTTCATCATGGCAAACATTCCTTTTTTCATTTCACCTCCGTACCAGGTACCTCCAATGATCTGTAGTTTTTCAGTAAGGTTGAACATAATGAAGTTTTCAGAGTTTAATCCCTGAGCTTCCCAGTTCGGGTTTGTTGTTTTTGATCCGTTGATTACAGTGAAATCCGGCTCACCGTAGTTTTCAAGTTCGTAGTGAGAAGGACGAATGAACATATTAGTAACAAAATGCGCCTGCCATGCTACTTCAACGATAAATCTTACTTTAAGTCTCGTATCTGCATTCGTTCCGCAGAATGTATCTACTACATAAATCTTTTTAGATTCAGCAAGCTGGTTCAGCACTAGTTCTTTACAAGACCCGAAAATTTCTGCTGTTGTAGGTAGGTTTACTTTACCATCCCAGAAAATTGTATCTCTTGTAACATCATCCTGAACAATATATCTGTCTTTAGGTGAACGACCTGTGAAAATTCCTGTTTTTACCGATACTGCGCCAGATTCCGTAAGCTCAGCTTGCTCAAACCCCTGATTTTCAGGAGAAACTTCAGCCTGATATAATTCTTCATAAGAAGGATTATACACTACTTCATAGTTTCCTTTAATCCCTAATTTCTCTAAATCCTGGATGATTTTAGTGTTTTTCATTTTACTTATATTTTCTATTTCTTTATTGACTTCAACAAAAATAATATTAATTATTTGTTAAAGGTGGTTTAAATATACTGATATAAGTCAGAATGACAAATAAAAAAAAAGGATTGCAATTACTTGATTATAAGTTAATTATGTTTTCCCATTCTAAAACAGTGGAAAAACCTTTCTCCCAAAAATAGTTCTTATAGTCCCCAAATTTGGCACTCATTACAAAATCTCCACCCCATGCACCTAAACTTTTGACAAATAAAGGGCAATCTGAGAATAATTTTTCTTTAACTGTGAGAATTTCAAGAAAATTTGCAATTTTATGCTCATGAATCATCATTAATTCGGAAAATTTTTCCAATTCATTGCATAACAATATTTTTTTTGTGAGATCTGAAAATTCATCTACCAATTCCGGAGACTTCTTTTTGGACTTGTATAAGTTGATTCCCTCTCTACTATCCTGTTTCTGATTTAAATGGATAAAAATCAGTTCATTTTTAAAGGATGGACTGAAATCTACCTTCTCATATTTTATCTCAGGTTTACTCTGGAACAGAACTGCAGATTTTTCTTTAGCTACAGCAATATCGTATCCACTGCCACCTAAGCTGATAGTATTAAGATAAAAAGGATCAACCTCTGCCCATTCTGCCAGATTGTTCATCAGGGTGGAACTGCTACCAAGCCCATAATCCGCCGGAAACTGAAGATTGGTTTTTAAATGATAAGTAAGGTCTGCTTTGAATTTACTGCTAGAAAACTGCTGAACATTTTGTAGTGTTTTGGTAATGAATTCAGCACTTGATGGAATATTGGTTTCCAGAATCTGCCAGTTTTTATAATCTATGACAGCTTTTAACCATAATGTATTCTGATGATAAGCTTCCCAAAAAATAAGAGATTTTCCATCTTCTTTTTCTTCAAAGAAAAACTCTTGTCCCAGCCTGGTAGGTACCGCTAAGACAAGAGCTCCATCTAAAGCGAAATATTCTGAAGTAAGCATAAGCTTGCCCGGTGAAAATATCGCGTTCATATTTTTATTAGATTGCAGAAGTTGCTTCTACAGATCCGTCAATTTTTTTGATCAATCCCTGAAGGGTTTTTCCTGGCCCTACTTCTACGAAGTTTGATGCACCGTCTTTAATCATATTCTGAACAGACTGTGTCCATTTTACAGGACCGGTAAGCTGAGCGATCAGGTTTTGTTTGATCTCATCGGGATTTGTTACCGCTGTAGTCGTGATATTCTGGTATACAGGAATTGTTGCTTTTCTGAATTTTGTTTTTTCGATAGCCGCGGCCAGTCTTTCCTGTGCAGGCTGCATCAATGGTGAATGGAAAGCTCCGTTTACTGGCAATAACAATGCTCTTTTAGCTCCTGCTTCTTTCAGTTTTGCGCAAGCTTCTTCTACTGCGGGGGTTTCTCCGGAAATTACCAATTGTCCCGGACAGTTATAGTTGGCAGGAACAACAATTCCGTTGATCTGTGCACAGATTTCTTCAACCTTAGCATCTTCTAAACCTAAGATAGCTGCCATAGAACTTGGATTGGCATTGCAAGCTTCCTGCATAGCCTTTGCTCTTTCAGAAACTAATTTCAAACCGTCATCAAAGGATAAGACTCCGTTGGCAACCAAAGCTGAAAACTCTCCTAAAGAGTGTCCTGCAACCATTTCAGCACCAAGACCATTTACGGCTTTTAATGCTGCTACTGAATGTATAAATATTGAAGGCTGGGTAACCTCTGTTTTCTTAAGATCCGCATCCGTACCGTTAAACATAATGGAAAGAATGTCGAAACCTAAAATTTCATTGGCAGATTCCATCAGATCTTTAATATCTTTTCTAGAATCATACAATTCTTTTCCCATTCCTACGAACTGAGATCCCTGCCCTGGAAATACAAGTGCTTTCATGTATTGAATTAAATATTATGCAAATATAACTATAATGTTAATAATATTCTTTTAAACAGCTATAAATCATTTAAGGCACTAACCTGATTACTCTATAACCGGTATTTACATAAGCACCATTAGCTTTAGATTTTACAAACTCAAATTTGGTAGCAAGCTGAGTCTGAACTTTATTCATCTGTTTAAAGATCTCTCCTTTTTTATTTTCTCTTGTTAACATGTCATTAACAACATCAAAACCTACGATTGCATATTTTGGTGGAGTTTTACAGTATTTGCTTTTATAAGCAGCCAGAATTTCTTTTTCAAAATTTCCGTCCGTATTAATCTTTCTATCCATCAGATATACCAGACTTGCCTGGCTCAGTTCGTCTACTCTCTTCTCAAAAACCGGAGAATAGAACATACTGAATGCTTTTATTCCCTGAACTTCTTTAGAAATAGCGATCATTCTGTTGGCAAAAGCATCTCCAGCAGCATTATCATCATTTGCTAAAATGGCAATAACCGGTGCAGACTGTCCTGTCATCATATTCTGATCCGGCTGAATATCTGCCGGGGAATTAACAATAATGATATTAGGATTTTTCACCGCTTTTTCAAGTCCGGCTTTGATATAATTGGCATTTTCTTTTTTAGCATCTGCCACTATATATATTTTCTGATCTGAATAAATTCCTTTTACCTCTTCTACAATCTTATCAGCATAGGTCTGATTGTTGGTCTCAACAATAATAAGATTACTGTAGTTATAGAGTTCCGGAGAGTTGGCAAATGGTGCTACAACCGGAATTTTCTGATTTTTGGTAAAATCAAGAACATCAATTACATTGGATTTAAAGAAAGGCCCTATGATAAGGTCTGTATTATCAGGATTGATCTGTGTTAAAGAGTTTTTGAATGAAGCTTCATTTCCAGAATCTACCACTTTAATATCCAGTTTTTGTCCTCCTCTTGCATTTCTTTCAATGGCAAGTTTAGCTCCTGTCAAAAAATCAAGAGCCATTGCTCTATACTGAGTTTCGTTGGTACTGTATCCGAAAGGAAGCATTAAGATAACACTTAAAGCATCACCGTTTTTCTTTACGTATGCAGCATCCTGCTTTTTAATTTTTAAAACCATTCCGGTTTTCAAACCATGTGAAAGATCCGGGTTAAGAGCAATAAGCTCATCAATAGAAACACCGAATTTGTTAACGATAGAGAATACTGTATCACCCTGCTGAACTGTATAGGTTACATAATCATCACCTGCTGCAACATTGGAAGCAGTTGTTGATTTTTCGTTCCCGGAATCCATTTTTGCTTTTGGATTAGCAGTTTCTGCAACAGTATCAGTATGAGTCGTTGTATTTGTTCTTTTTATTTTAATGGTATCACCTGGTTTCAGTCCTTTTTCTTCCAATCCCGGATTTAAAGCATAAAGGTCCTGCTGGCTGATGCCAAACTGTTTTGTAATTCTGTAATAATTATCTTTAGCCTGGATAACATAAGACTCTCCTTCTACAGCAGCAGTAACGGTTGTAGGGGTAATCGTCGTTATATTTTTTTCTACAGCGGGTTCAGCATGTTTTTCTGCTGTTACAGCCTGCTGCTCACCACCATATTTTTTAATGCTGGCAAGAGGTAAGGTGATTTCGTCCCCTATTTTCATGTGAGAATCCAGTTCAGGATTCAGTTTTCTCAAATCAGTTTCGGAAATTCTGTATTGTTTTGTAATACCATATATTGTTTGCTTTGGCAGTAAAACAATTTTACCCAGAGAAGAAGCACTTGTGTTTGAAGTTACTTTTTCCGCCGGAGCAGTTTTTGTTACAGCCGGAGTGGCTGCTTTGTCTGATTTTATGGTTAAAACATCTCCGATCGCCAGTTTGCCATCTTTATGTTTGGGGTTTAGCTTCAGCAATTCATCTACAGTCATTCCATACTTTTTGGCAATGTTGTAAGGATTGTCACCTTGCACAACCGTATGTGATTTCTGGGCTGAAACTCCCAAAACCATACATAAACTGGATAGAATAAAAAACCTCTTTATCATATTCGATAATTATAATTTACAAAAATACTTCTTTAAAATTAAATGGCAATAATTATTAATTTGGAATCATCAACCACCATCTCTTCCAAACAATTTTCAAGCCACGAGTAGCCGTAATCTGAAAAGAATACACTAAAGTTATAGACTCTTTCCTGCCATGTTTTTGCGGGATGAACATCTAAAAACAGATTTTCAAGCCGTTCCAGCAATTCGTTCTGTTTTATTTTTTCAGCATGAAGCAGACGTTTTTTCATTCTTTTAAAAGATTTCAACTGTCGTACTTCTTCTGCCTTTATCATATTTCCAAAAGATTTTTCAGTGGTTTCCGCCGAAACTTTCAATGCAGAAAAATTACTGATCAATAATTCTTCTTTTTCTTCAAGTAATTGTAAAATCTGATTATCTTTTAACATCTTCTGATGGGTAAGTACCGAGAAGTTATGGAAAAAATCTTCAATTTTAAGATCAAGTTTCTCAATTTTCCCCAATGTTTTTTCTTTCAGGAATAGCATCGAGTTTCTTGGAATAAGGATAGGGAAAGGTGTATTAATTTTTGAGAAATAATCTTTCAGTTCCAGCCAGTACATGATTTCGGCATTTCCACCGATGTAGGCCAGATTTGGCAGTACATTTTCCTGATACACCGGACGCATCAATGCATTCGGACTGAATTTTTCAGGATGATTTTCCAATTCTTCAAGAATTTCTTCTTCTGTAAACTGGATAGGTTTATCTACAATACTATACTTCTGTCCGTTAAATTCTATTCTGTCTCTGGTTTCAGAAAGGTAGAAAAGGTTTATTTCACGAGGGTTCACCTGAACCTTTCCGTATTTCTCTGTCAGAAACTTTACTTTATCTTCAGAAGTTTTCTGTAAGCTAAAATGAAGAAGCTCATCTTTAAAAATGGTCTTCATCTGATTTTTAAGTTCCTTAGAATCTCCGTCTACAATCAAAAGCCCAAATTCTGAGAAAAGACGATTGACAAGAATCTTAATAGCTTCCGTTAAAGTATTTCCTGCTTTATATGCTTCCTTCATCATTAAGATCAGCTCTGTACCGAAAATAGAATCTTTGAATTCTTTTTCAAATTCCGAAATAAAATAGGTATCAGTGATTTCAATTCTCCCTACCGGACCTCCGGATTTCTCATGGGTTTCGTAATAATTATTCTCGGTTTTAAAATGATTGATCTCCGCAAAGTCATGGTCTTCCGAAGCCATCCAATACACCGGAACGAAATTAAAATCCGGGAAATTTTCTTTCAGATAAGTACATGTCTTTATCGTCTGAAGAATTTTATATACGAAGAAAACAGGTCCTGAAAACAAGTTTAGCTGATGCCCTGTTGTAATGGTGAACGTGTTGGGCAGTTTAATATTCTCAAGATTTTCTTTCTGCCTTGAAGATAGAGAAAGAGTTTCTAACTGACCTTCTAACACATCAGCTAAAATATTTCTTTTTTCTGATGAAAAAGAATCTTTTTTCTGATGAATCTGCTGTCTGAAATGCTCTAAGGAAAATGTATTATTTTCAAAACCTTCAATTTTCTGATGTAAAAAATCTTTTACCAATTGAGGAATGCTTTCTATATCGTTAAATGATATTTTATTAATTGTTTTCAACCTGTACAGTTTTTAGTTGAACAAATACCACACGATTCCGATATTCAATCTGAAATCATACACCGGGTAATGTGGAAATGCATATGCTTTGTTATTGGAAATCACTGTTCCTATCTGCTGTCCTTCTATGAAAAAGAACATTTTCTTCACCTTCATATTAATATAAATATCAGCGATAGGCTGTCCTCCAATGGAGAATGAATCTGCTCTTGGAAGGATATATTCATTAAGAACAGGGAAGTATTCTCTTGAAGCGAATTTAGAAAAGTAATATACTTTAACACCTGCCTGAATTTCTGCTGC
Source organism: Chryseobacterium sp. RU33C (assembly GCF_900156015.1). Classification (NCBI taxonomy): domain Bacteria; kingdom Pseudomonadati; phylum Bacteroidota; class Flavobacteriia; order Flavobacteriales; family Weeksellaceae; genus Chryseobacterium; species Chryseobacterium sp. RU33C. The sequence continues at coordinate 41,101 of NZ_FTMT01000009.1, forward strand.
TTTTTTGAAGGCCTGAGTCTGGTAGAAGAAATTGGCTCTACCAATGAAGCCCGGCATTGGAAGCAGATCTTTGTTCGTTAAGGTATTCTGGAAATGCACTCTTGTATTCAGATGGAATTTGTTGAAGCTGAATGTAGCATCTCCTCCGATCTGAGAGATATTGACTGAATTGTCACTTTGCTTCGGACTTCCATTGCTGTCAAAGTACGTATAGTTATCAACTCTGAAGTAATTGGCGAAAATTTCAGTTTTAAACCATTTCAGATTGATGCTTCCTCCCACTTCCATTACAGACTGGTTCTTTGCATCTTCAAGATAATAATTGAAATTATTATAAACGGAGGTATTCAATAAGTAATTGAATGAAGGATAGGCACTTTGGAAGTTCACTTTTGCATTAACAAAATAATCTTTGATGGGTTCAAATTTCAGATTATTGGTTGTTTTAAGGTAGCTTTTAAACTGGCTACCGTTTGAAAATTCCAGGAATGAATTCAGTTGAATTTTATCCCAAAGTTTTACCTGCAGATTTCCTACGGCTCCTATTCTGTTTTCTTTGAGTTCACCAGGAAAAGGCACATTGTTGAGTGCAACAATATCTCTTATCCCGAATTTAATCATCTGATAACGCACACCAGCATCCAGCTTGAATTTTTCATTATTAAAGATAAGGCTTACTGTATTGCTGAAATTTTCAGAATATTTCTTGGTTGTAAGTGGAAAACCATTGACTAAATCTGTAGGATCATCATACCAATAAGATTCCAAAGCGGTTTGGTTATAATAGTATTTATTTCCCTGATGAGAAATAATATGTCTTATGCTGAAAGGAAATTTCTCAGAATTGAATGGAGTAAACTGATGACTCAGATAATATCTTCTGTAAGAAAACTGCGAGCTTGAAGAAGCCAGATTTACCTGTGCGTTTTGTCTGTTGCTATAATTACTGTCTCCACTCTGAAACAGATTATCTTCGGTAATCCCTCCACTTTCCTGATTATTTACATTCTGATGAAGATAATGGGCAAAAAGCTCATAGTTTCCGCTTTTCGAAATATAATGCCCCGAGAATAACGTATTGTTGTTTGCTGACAATGAGTTTCTGTAAAGCCCCTGAGAACGAAGTCCCATATATTCAAGAGCGAAGTTGAATCTCTTTCCGATATTCTGGGTATAGGTTGATTTCAGAGCAGCTCCGTTACGCATTGCATTATGATAAATAAATGATGCGGTAGGTGTTTTTACATCATAGTATTTCACATCATTGGCTCCAATGATCATGTAAGATTTATTGGAAGGCAGTAAGGAAAGGTTTTCTTCCGGGTTTACCTCAAATACAAGTGGATTGAATCCTGAACCAATGTTGGCAGGTTGTACTCTTCCGAAGTTATCTTTATTATTTTGCTGTGAAAAGATATAGGTTTTATCAAAAGTCATTACGGTATCAAAAACTTTCTTTTCAGAAAACTGAGTCTGATACTGGTAATCATTAATGGTAGGCTTAAAAATTTTCAGGGAATCTTTTTTCCCGGAATCTATCACAAGGGTATCTTCTTTTTTGGACTGAGGCTTTGTCTCTGCTTTATTAACGACCTGAGCCCTGGCTACAAAACTTAAAGAGAAGAGTATGAAAAGGATGTACTTCATTATTCATTATTATACAGCAAAAATAAGAAATAAAAGGACATAAAAAACCCCTGCTTTGAGCAGGGGTTCTATATCAAATGATTATTGTATGATTAATAACCAGGGTTTTGCTGACAATTTGGATTGGCAGAAGTTTCTTGTACAGGTATAGGTAATGTATACTTATAACTATCATTTGGTAAGTTAAGAGATGGTAACGTGATAAAATCATCTTTAATGTTTCTATCCATTGTTACCCCTGCAACTGCAGCAAGTCTTTTTAGGTCAATATATCTATGTCCTTCTAAAGCAAGTTCAATTCTACGCTCTTTCAAGATATCAGCGTAAGCAGATTGAGCATTCGCATATACAGGAGTTGTTGCAGTACCTAAATAGTTTCTGGCAACTCTCACCTGCTGAATTAGTGCCTGAGCCGAAGCTAAGTTACCTGCAGCTACTTCTGCTTCTGCTAAAATAAAGTACATTTCAGACAATCTGAATACCTTAAGGTCATTTCTTGTTGCTGTACTTGTTTTACCAGGATACTTATCAATAACTAATCTATCATTTCTAGAGTCAACATTCAGGTAGTTTGCCTGTATGATTGATGTTGGATCAATATAATTATATCTTCTAATATCTCCTTTATCAGGTTGTCCGGCAGGAGTATAAATTAAATTGAATAAGTTTCTACCTAAGAACCACATTGGTACTCCAGTTGCTGTAGATTGGTTTGTATTCCATCTTGACCCAATAGTTGCACCAGCACCTAAAGGAAGTCTGTTCAAAGAGAAAATAATTTCTCCTCTTGACGAGTCATTCCATAAGTTTCTGTATGGGTTGAAAGAAGATGCAGTACCATAAAATTCACTTCTCCAAGTACTACCAGTGCTTAAATCAATTGCAGGCGACGTAGTAGTTGTAATAGGATTGGCTACAGTTAACTTAGAACCTGTTGCAGCATCCACAATAGGAGAATTATTAATCACATCCTGAGCATATTGCTTTGCTAATGTAGTATTCCCTCTATATAGATTGAAACGAGCAGAAAGAGCATTAACAAATCCTTTACCAACAGTGTATCTTGCAGCTGCAGTATTAGAATATGTTAAAATACTTCTAGCATAATCTAAATCCGAATTAATAAGGTCGTAAACATCCTGATTCTTAGCTCTTGGTAACTTAGCATCAGTTGCTGGAACATCTTTTATAAGAATAACACCTAATCCATTAGGGTCTTTCATATTAGGAGCAAAATACGTTTCCAATTGAACATAGCAAAATGCTCTGATTGCTCTTGCCTGTGCAATAATACTGTTATATTGAGCAACTTCACCAGAACTAGGAGTGATATTTTTAGCTCCTTCCAATAATCTGTTAACTCTGTTAATTACTTTGTAATTGTTAAGCCAGATCCCATCACTTGAACCAGTACTTACTGATCCCCCTCCTACAATTTGAGTGGATGGATCAAGGAAAAATCTGTGTAGTTCGTACTCCTGACCTCCACTACCGCTTCCAGGCTTAACTTCATCTGTGAAAACTGCAGTAAAATATATTTCATCGATTGGATCAAACACAGCATATACAGATCCATTTAAAGCTTCGTTCAAATTTGACACATTAGTAAATACTTCTTCAGGCTTCAATTCTCCCGCCTGTTTAATATCTAGTGCATCCTGGCAACTATTTAAAGCAAATCCTGTTGCTGATAAAGTTGCTAAAATTAAAACTGTATTTATAATTCTTTTCATAATTCTTTTTTATTAAAAATCAACATTTAACCCAACTGAAACTGTTTTAGGGTTAGGATATACATTTAACGAGTACGTAGTAACCGGCTCAGGGTCAAATCCTTTCCAGCTGCTCCATGTATATAGGTTTTCAGCCTGAACAAACACTTTAATACCTTTAACAGGTAATTTTCCTAACTGATCTTTAGTAAATGAATATCCTAAAGAAACATTCTTAAGTCTTATGAAATCTGATTTATATAAGAATCTATCTGAAGAACCATCTGTACCAGCGTTATCAGCAAATAAGTTAGGTACATCAGATCCAGTATTTTCCGGAGTCCAAGCATTCAATAAATTAGCAGATACGTTAATGTTGGCAGCTGCATAATCAGGATTCATTACCCAAGAGTATAAATTGTCATAAATATATCCACCTTGTTGGTATGAGAATAATGTATCAAGGAACCATCCTTTGTATTGGAAGTTAAATCCAAAACCTCCTGTAAATTTAGCATATGGAGATTTACCTGTCAATCTTCTATCTGAAGGTTGTGGGTTTTCTGTAATATTTCCATTGATATCAAGGAATTGCATATTTCCGTTTGCCGCGTTTACTCCTACGTATGGATATAGCTGATACTGACTAGCAGGACCTCCAATAGCATTAACAACATCTCCTGACAAATCTTCGTTACTCATAGAAACGATTTTGTTTGAGTTGTAAGCACCGTTAACAAAGATGGATAGTTTTGTGTTCTCCGTTTTAATAGCATTAACCCTGATTAGACCTTCAACCCCCTTATTATCAAGGATTCCGTCATTTCCTCTAATACCATAAGTACCTGTAACAGCTGATCTCTGTAAAGTATTGAACATTCTTGTTGTTCTCTTTTGATAGTAGTCAAAGCTACCTTCTATAAGACCTTTATAGTTGAAATCAACCCCAATATTTGTTTGTTTTACCTGCTCCCATTTCAAATATGGGTTAGATAAATTCACAAAATTATATCCTAATAAATTTTGATATCCAGAGATCCCTGAATATAAATCAAGGAAATTATTTGGAAGTAATGCCAACGGGTTTTGGTTATTAGCTGCAACTCCTAAATTCTGGTTACCTGTAGTACCAATAGAAGCTCTTAATTTAAGCAATCTGAATCCAGACTCAGCCATGAAATCTTCTTTGTCGATATTCCATCTTACAGCAGCTGACCAGAAAGTTTCCCATCTGTTAGTAGGTAAGAAACGGTATGATCCATCTCTTCTGATAACCCCACTTACTCCATATTTATCTTTATAATCATAGTCTAAAGTTCCGAAATACGCCAGGGTTCCTGCAGTTACTTTTGAAGCTCCTACAGTAGGTCTGTAAATATTCGGTGTATCAGGATTGAATGGAATATATCCTGTTCCAGCACCAAACTGCCATTGTAATGGGTTTAATCCATTTTGAGTTTGGGTATTTGTGTTTACATGAGCTTTAATATAATCCATGTAAGCAGCAACTGAAATAGTATGGTCACCAAATGTTTTATTGAAAGTAATGTTTGTGATACTGTTAAATGTAAGATCCTGAGTAGTTGTAAAACTCTCTGATCCTCCATATTTAGCACCAGCTCCTGCTGCTACAGCCGTAGACAAATATCCCTGAGCTCCTCTAGCAAAGATTCTTTCGTATTCTTTGTATTCTATACCAGTTCTGTTCCCTACACTTAGGTAATCAGTAATCTTATAATTCACATTCGCATTCGCAGAAATACTTAGTTCAGTAAATCTGTTTCTCACTCCTCCATTAATGTTATCCTGAAGAATCCAAGCTCTATTTCCTGCACTGTTTTGTCCAATAGCGTTGAATAATTCTACCCCATTAGAATATGGATTAGGAGCCACATAAGAAGGAGAAAGCACGCTACCAAATAATGCATTCTGGATTACATTGGAGCTGATTCCTGTATTTTCCTCATCATCTAACTGATTTCTTTTGGAATATCCTAAACCTAGAATTGTACCGAAAGTTAATCTGCCATCTTTAGACTTACCACTTAAGTTATTTCTTAAAGTAAATCTCTTGAAATCGGTAGACTTTACAGTACCTTCACTGTCTAAATAACCTAAAGACAAGAAGTTGTTTATATTTTCACCACCTCCTGTAATCGCTAAATTGTGTTGCTGAGAAATACCTACCTGAGTAAATTGTTTTCTCCAGTCAGTATCTATAGCCCAGTTATCAATATCTTCCTGAGATAAGTCTTGATCTGCCGCAAAACCACCTCCGTAAATTTTTTGTATCTGTAATTGCTGTTTAGCGCTTGACATATTATAGTCAGGCTTAGGGATCATTGAGAAAGAAGTTAAGGCATCATAAGAGATTCTCAGTCCTGAATTAAATTTCCCCCCTTTCGTTGTAATTACAACAACTCCATTTGCAGCTCTGTTACCATAAATTGCGGTAGCTTGTGCATCTTTCAGAATACTGAATGTCTCAATATCATAAGAGTTTAAGTTTCTGAACTGCGAACCTGAAGTGATTACCCCATCTACTACGTATAATGGATCTCTTGAACCATTCAAAGAACTCATACCTCTAATCAAGATATTGAATTTCCCAGAACCTGGAGAACCAGATCCAGAGTTAATAACAATACCTGGTGCTGTTCCCTGAATTGAATTCAGAACAGAAATATTAGGTCTGTTTTCTAAAGTTTCAGCACCTACGGTAACTGAAGAAGTTGTAGATTTTGCTTTTGTAGCGGTCTTACTATATCCTAAGACAACTACTTCCTCAATTTTTGTCTCCTTGTCTTTTTTATCCTTGGAGTCATTTTCCTGAGCAAATACAGCCTGTCCTGTAAAAAACAAAACACCAGCCGTTAATACACGTAATTTAACATTCATATTAACAAATTTTAATATATTTTAGGAGCAAATATGTTAATAAATATTAACACTAGCAAATTTTTCAGATTCACAAATCATAGATATATTCATGATAAATCAATCTAATCCCACAACACACATTATAATTCATAATATTAGATGTAAAAAATTATTAAAATTTAAATTAGAAACTTAAATTATTCGCTTTTTAACACTTTAAAATCAAAAGAAAAATAATTATTTATAATGAATCTAAATTAAAACAATGCTAATATTCAAGCTTATAGGCGTTTTTTTTAATTTATATGATCATTAATTTCTATTTTTTCAATACAAATGTTTCATCCAATTAAACAGATAAAAAATACTGGTTTCTTTTAAAAAGTAATATATTTATAACCTAAAAAAAAAACATGAGAAAAATAGTCTTAACAGCATTAGCCATATTTAGCTTCAGTTTTAGTTTTGCACAAAATACACTTTCAGTAAATGGTGCTACAGGAGCACAATCCGTATTTGATGGCATCAACTCAACTACAGGTAAAACATTTAAATATGATGAGATTGCAGGAGATTCCCCATATATTGGGAAAGAATTTTCTGATGCAAAGATTGCTGTTAATTATGAGCAGCTTCCTATACGCTATAACAGCTACACTGATGAAATCGAATTTAAGAAAAACGGAAATGTTCAGGTTCTTCCAAAAACCACAGATTTTTCAAGAATTGAAGTTCTGTCTCCTAGACAAGTAATCGTTTTACTGGACACTTCAGATAATTTAAACGGATATTTTTTTGAATTGATCAACGGAAAAAACAATCTGTACAAAAAAATCAAAACTAAATTTACTGATGTTGTACCGGCCGCAAATTCTTATGCAAGTGAAAGACCTGCTAACTTCAGAACATTGCCTCCAGTGTACTACATCAAAACACAAAACGGCTTTATCAAGAAGCCTAAAAATCAAAAGGATATTATCAATCAGTTTCCAGATAAAAAAGACAGCTTAACCACCTTCTTTAAATCCAATAAAATAAAGTTTGATAAGGATGAGGATTTAATAAAGCTTGTTACCTTTTTGAATGAAAATTAACGAAATATTTATAAACAATCATAAAAAAAGCAGGCATCTGAGATGTCTGCTTTTCTTTTCTTAAATTATTATTTCAATTTCTTCTTGACTGCTACTTCTTCGTAAACTTCAAGAATATCTCCGATTTCAATGTCATTGTAACCTTTAAGGTTTAAACCACATTCATAACCCTTAGTGACTTCTTTCACATCATCTTTGAAACGTTTTAAACTTTCAAGCTCACCGTCGAATTTAACAATACCGTCTCTTAATAAACGTACTTTGGATTGTCTTGTCACTTTTCCGGTAAGAACCATACAACCTGCAATTGTTCCCACTTTAGAAATCTTGAATACCTCACGGATTTCAACATTACCAATCACCTGCTCCTGAATCTCCGGAGAAAGCATTCCTTCCATCGCTTCTTTTACCTCATCAATTGCCTTATAGATTACAGAATAGGTTCTGATCTCAATTTCTTCACGATCTGCAAGCTCTTTCGCATTAGCACCCGCTCTTACGTTGAATCCGATGATAATTGCATCTGATGCAGCAGCTAAGTTAATATCAGATTCTGTGATCTGCCCAACCCCTGAGTGAAGAATTTTAACACTGATCTCTTCTGTTGATAATCTTTGTAACTGATCAGAAAGAGCTTCTACAGAACCATCCACGTCACCTTTAAGGATAATATTCAATTCTTTGAATTCTCCTAAAGCAATACGTCTACCTAATTCTTCAAGTGTCGTATGCTTCTTAGTTCTGATTGACAATTCTCTCTGCAGCTGTTCTCTCTTATTGGCAATAGCTTTACCTTCACTTTCATCAGCATATACCCGGAATTTATCACCTGCAGTAGGTGCCCCATCCAAACCTAGGATTGTAGCAGGAATTGATGGACCGGCTTCATTAAGATTTTTACCTCTTTCATCAAGCAAAGCTTTTACTTTACCATGATTTTTACCTGCTACCACATAATCTCCAACTCTTAAAGTTCCGGTCTGTACCAGCATTGTTGCTACATAACCTCTACCTTTATCTAAAGATGCTTCAATAACAACTCCGTTTGCTGCACGTTCAGGATTTGCTTTTAATTCAAGCATTTCAGCCTGTAGTAAAACTTTCTCCAACAATACATCTACGTTATTACCGAATTTGGCTGAGATTTCTTGTGCCTGTACATTTCCACCCCACTCTTCTACCAAAACAGGAGGGTTTAAACCTGAAAGCTGCTGACGGATGTTATCAGGGTTGGCATTGGGCTTATCCACTTTATTGATTGCAATAATCATTGGTACCTGCGCGGCCTGAGCGTGAGCAATTGCTTCTTTCGTTTGTGGCATCACATCATCATCGGCAGCAATTACGATAATTGCAATATCCGTGATCTGAGCACCTCTTGCTCTCATCGCTGTAAAGGCTTCGTGACCTGGTGTATCTAAGAAGGTAATTCTCTGACCGTTTTCCAGTTTCACGTTATAAGCACCGATGTGCTGAGTAATTCCTCCTGATTCACCAGCGATTACGTTGGTTTTTCTGATGTAATCCAATAATGAAGTTTTACCGTGGTCAACGTGTCCCATTACAGTAACTACCGGAGCTCTCTGTAATAAGCTTTCTTCAGTATCCACTTCATCTTCAGCATCTGTATCTTCAAGATCAGCATCTGAGAATTCGATTTTATAACCGAATTCATCTGCTACTAATAATAAGGTATCCGCTTCAAGTCTCTGGTTCATGGTAACCATTACCCCTAATGAGAAACAAGCAGAGATTACTTCCGTTGGAGAAACATTCATCAAACTTGCCAATTCACCTACTGTGATGAATTCTGTTACTTTCAGCGTTCTGTCTTGTGCTTCAAGCTCCTGCTGACGCTCATCCTGCTCTCTACGGAAAGTTCTCTTGTCTTTTCTGTGTTTTGCAGATTTAGACTTACCTCCTTTGTTAGTAAGTTTTTCTAATGTTTCTTTGATCTGGTTTTTAACTTGTTCGTCAGTTAATTCAACTGGCATAACTCTTTGTCCGGGTCTGTTGTTCTGGCCTACTTTTTTGAAGCCACCACCTTGCCCCTGACGGTTTCCACCCCCTTGGTTATTTCCAAAACGGTTTCCACCCTGGCCACCCTGACCTGGAGGACGATTTCCTTGTACTCCCTGACCTTGGCGGTTTCCACCTTGTCCACCGTTATTATTCTGACGGTTTCCCTGGCCCTGACCACCCTGGTTGTTATTATTTCCTGAGTTTTGATTATTCCCCTGACCTTGTTGGTTATTCTGGCCACCTGGTTTTTCAATTCTCTTTCTTTTCTTTTTTGCTCCTGCACCCGGCTTTGGCGCAAACTGAGTTAAGTCTATCTTTTCACCAACGATCTTAGGACCGTCAAGTTTCTGATACACTGTCTCAATTTTCTGTGGTTCCTGAGATTCAGGCTCAGCCTCAGCTTTCGGAGTTTCCACTTTTTTCTCTTCTACAATAACTGGTTTTGGAGTTTCTTTTACTGGTTCCACAGGTTTAACTTCTTCTTTTTTCTCCTCCATTTTTGGTTTGCCTTTTTTCACAGGTCTGTTTCTAGATTCTATTTGAGACAAATCAATTTTATCCAAAACTTTAAATTCCTGCTTTTCTGGTACTGTTTTAACTTCCGGTTGCTGTTCTTCTTTCACGATTTCTTCTTTCTTTTCTTCAACCGGTGTTGCAACAGGAGCCACAGGAGCCGCAGGAGCTTCTTCAACTTCAGGCTTCTTAGGCTCTAAGTCTATTTTACCTAAAATTCTGGTTTCTGGTTTATTTGCTTTAGCTCTTATCACTTCAGGGGTTTTCTTTTCTTCAATTTCCAGCTTTTCTTCCGGAACTTTAGTGATCACCACCTCATGGGAAGCCTTTCTTTGTTCGCCGTCTTTAGCAAACTCAGCCTCCAATGCAGAATATGCCGCTTCTTCCAATTGAGCGTTAGGATTGCTTTCAACCTCGAACCCCCTTGACTGTAAAAACTCTACTAATCTGGACATCGAAATGTTGAATTCCTTAACCGCTTTATTTAATCTAATTTTTGGCATTTATATTATTTACTGTTTTTAATTTTTAAAATTAAAGTATTTCTTTTTTACTGTTTATTAAGATTTATTTACAATCTTAATCTTCAAATTCTTCTCTCAGAATACGTTTAACCTCTTCGATTGTTTCTTCTTCAAGGTCAACCATATTTAAAAGACTTTCAGTTTCTTTATCCAATACTGATTTTGCAGTTGTAAGTCCTACTTTCTTAAACTCATCCAAAATCCACTGCTCGATATCATCGTTAAATTCTCTCAATTCAACATCGTCATCCTCGCTGGATTCTCTGTATACATCAATTTCATATCCTGACAACCAAGAAGCCAGTCTGATATTCTGTCCTTGCTTTCCAATCACTTTAGAAATCTCTTCAACAGGGGTGTAAACCAATGCATAGTTTTGATCCTCGTTGATGTCAATTTTATTGACGGTCACATTTCCTAATGCTCTCTTCACCAAAATCTCAGGGTTTTTAGACCACTGAATAACATCGATGTTTTCATTTCTCAACTCTCTTACAACGCCATGAATTCTGGATCCTTTAACTCCAACACAAGCTCCTACCGGATCAATTCTGTCATCATAAGCATCTACTGCAATCTTTGCCTTTTCACCAGGAATTCTCACTACCTTTTTCAGGATAATTGTTCCGTCCTGGATTTCAGGAATTTCCAGCTCTAATAACTTCTCAAGGAACTTAGGTGCAGTTCTGGAAATAATAATCTGTGGTTTAGAACCTTTAAAATCTACTGTCTCAACAATAGCTCTGATATTCTCACCCTTTTTAAAGAAATCGGATGGGATCTGGTTTTCTTTTGGTAAAATAAATTCATTTCCTTCATCATCCAGCAGAATCACGTGCTTATGACGGATATGATGGATTTCACCAACAACGATTTCACCAATTTTATCTCTAAACTGTTCGTACAGCATTGCATTATTGTGCTCCTGAAGTTTTGTAGCCAGAATCTGCTTAAGGGTAAGAATATTTCTTCTTCCCAATTGTGCAACAGGAATTTCCATTGTAAAGTCTTCTCCTACTTCGAAGGTAGGATCAATCTTCTTAGCTTCAGAAATTTCAATTTCCAAATCATCATCTTCAGACATTTCGTCCTCTACAATTGTTTTATTTAAAAATATCTGAAAATCTCCTTTATCCGGGTTTACAATCACATCAAAATGATCATCTGAATCAAATCTCTTTCTTAAAAGAGTCTTCAGTGAATCTTCAATAATTGCCATAAGATCAATCTTACTGATCCCTTTTTCGTCTTTAAAATCACCAAAGGATTCAATCAACGCTATATTATCCATCTATTCTTTTTTCTTTTTAAAATTTAATTACTACTAATGCTTTTTTGATCTCAGGATAAGAAATCTCTTTCTCCTCCTCCACATCTACTTTTCCTTTTCCGATATCTTTTGGCTTACGGTAACGTAAAACAAGTGTGATCTTCTCATCGTCTACTTTTGACAATTCTCCTTCAATTTTGGAAGAATCCTCCAGCATCACCTCAATCTCTCTTCCAATGTTTTTATTGAACTGTCTTGGTGTGGATAATGGCTCGCTCAGTCCTGCAGACATCACCTGAAGGCTGAAGTCATGCTCTTCACGATCCATATTAAATTCAATGGCACGGCTTGCATCAAGACAATCCTGCAAAGAAACTCCGTTATCACCATCCAAAATCACTGTAATATCATCCCCTGCAGAAATTTTAAGATCGATAAGAAACAGATCTTTTCTGGTCTCAAGGAATTCATTTAATAATTCTTCAATTCTTTTTCTAAACTCCATATTTATTTATCTTGATTTACAGTACGAAAAAAGGCTTTCTTCCGAAGCCTTCCCATTTTTTCCGTAAATCCATTGCAAATATAAGCTTTTTTTCTAAAAATGCAAAATTATCTTAAGTATCAAGTAAATAGCGCAAGATTCATTTACAATAAATTAAAAGAATATGTCACAGGATTTTTATTACTTTTGTGTTTAGAATTTTAAAACAAACATTTTGAATATAACGATTGTAGGAACAGGTTATGTAGGATTAGTTACAGGAACTACTCTGGCAGAACTTGGCAATTCAGTATACTGTGTTGATATTGATGAAAAAAAAGTAGAAGGTATGAAAAGCGGCATTGTTCCCATCTATGAGCCGAACCTTGAAGAAATGTTTTTAAGAAACATCCAGTCTGAAAGATTATTTTTCACTACCAATCTTAAAGAAGCGCTGGACAAAAGCGAAGTTATATACCTGGCATTACCTACTCCTCCGGGAGAAGATGGATCTGCGGATCTGTCTTATGTACTTCAGGTAGCTAATAATATTGGTGAACTGATGACTGAATACAAAGTCATTGTCAATAAAAGTACAGTTCCCGTAGGAACTGCGGACAGAGTGAGAGAAGCAATTGCTTCCAAAACAGATATCGCTTTTGATGTAGTTTCAAACCCTGAATTCTTAAGAGAGGGCTTTGCTGTTGAAGATTCAATGAATCCCTCAAGAGTGGTGGTTGGCGCAAGTTCAGAAAGAGCTAAAAACATTATGTCTAAAATATACCAGCCTTTTACCAATACAGGAATTCCAATTATCTTCATGGATGAGAAGTCTTCAGAACTTACCAAATATGCAGCAAATTCATTTTTAGCGGTAAAAATTACCTTTATGAATGAAATTGCCAACTATTGTGAAAAGGTAGGTGCAGACGTGGATAAGGTAAGACTGGGAATGGGTAGTGACGACAGAATCGGGCACAGATTCTTATTCCCAGGAATCGGATATGGAGGAAGCTGCTTTCCTAAAGATGTAAAAGCGCTTATAAAATCCGGAAAACAGGAAGATTTTAATTTCAAGATTCTGGAAGCTACTGAAAATGTGAATACCACCCAGAAAGTTATTTTAGTTTCTGAAATTGAAAAATATTTTGGCGGAAGCATTGAAGGAAAGAAAATTGCCATGTGGGGGCTTGCCTTTAAAGCAAACACAGATGACATCAGAGAAGCTTCCTCTTTAGATAATATTGCTCTTCTGCTGGAGAAAGGAGCTGAAATCATAGCATATGATGCGGTTGCAGAAAATAATGTACAGAAACTCTTAGGCAATAAAATACAGTATGCCAAAGGGATGTATGACGCACTGGAAAACGCAGACGCACTATTTATTGCTACAGAATGGCCGGAATTCAAAAACCCTAATTTTGAACTGATGGCTAAAAAAATGAAAAACAAAGTCATTTTTGACGGCAGAAATATGTACCCGCTGGAAATCCCTGAACAAAACGGATTTCATTATAAAAGTATAGGAAGAAAGACCATCACAAAATAAATCAATGAAAAACATTATCATCACAGGAGGTGCCGGATTTATCGGTTCTCATGTTGTAAGAGAGTTTGTAAAAAACAATCCGGATACTACAATCATCAATCTTGATGCTCTTACCTACGCCGGAAATCTGGAAAACTTAAAGGACATCGAAAATGAGCCTAATTATGTTTTCGAAAAAGCAGATATCACAAAACCGGAAGAACTTAGAAAAGTTTTCGAAAAATATAACCCGGATGCTGTTGTACATTTGGCAGCAGAAAGCCACGTAGACAGAAGTATTACAGATCCAATGGCATTTATCAATACGAATGTAAACGGAACTGCTAATCTTCTGAACCTTTGTAAAGAATTCTGGACATTAAATCCTGATCATACTCACGGCAGATTCCCGGATGAAAAAAGAAAGAATCTTTTCTATCACATTTCTACTGACGAAGTATATGGAAGCTTAGGCGAAACCGGGTTCTTTTTAGAAACAACGTCTTATGACCCTCAATCTCCATATTCTGCTTCAAAGGCTGCTTCCGATCATTTGGTGAGAGCTTACGGAAATACCTATGGAATGCCTTTCATCGTATCAAACTGTTCCAACAACTACGGTCCGAATCATTTCCCTGAAAAGCTGATTCCTCTTTGTATTTCTAATATTATCAATGAAAAACCGCTTCCCATTTATGGCGACGGAAAATACACCAGAGACTGGTTATTCGTCATTGACCATGCCAAAGCGATTCATCAGATCTTTAAGGAAGCAAAAACCGGAGAAACTTATAATATAGGAGGTTTCAACGAATGGCAGAATATTGACCTTGTAAAAGAACTGATCAAACAAATGGATGCCAAACTGGAAAGACCCGAAGGCTATTCTGAAAAACTGATCTCTTTTGTAAAAGACAGACCGGGCCACGATAAACGCTACGCCATTGATGCAACAAAACTGAATAAAGATTTAGGCTGGAAACCTTCAGTAACTTTTGAAGAAGGGCTGGCAAAAACTATCGACTGGTATCTTGAAAATAAAGAGTGGCTTGAGAATGTAACTTCAGGCAACTATCAGGATTACTACAGCAAGCAATACAGCTAAATTTCCTGCTATTAAGGAAGAATTATAGAATCTGGGATAATTAATTACATTTCAGTTTTTATCATCAACCAGAAATAGCTAAATAAATGCATTTACAACACAAAAGAAATACGCGTAATACGTACCAAAACATGAAAGGAATAATACTAGCCGGAGGTTCCGGAACAAGACTTTACCCTCTTACCATTGCAGTAAGCAAGCAGCTGATGCCTGTTTACGACAAACCCATGATTTACTATCCGCTTTCCACACTACTTTTAGCAGGAATCAAGGATATTCTCATCATCACTACTCCACATGACCAGGAAGGCTTCATCAAGCTTTTGGGTGATGGCTCACAAATTGGCTGTAATATAGAATATGTTGTACAGCCTAGCCCGGACGGTTTAGCACAAGCTTTTATTCTGGGCGAACAGTTTATTGGGAATGATGCCGCTGCACTGGTATTGGGAGATAATATTTTCTACGGTTCAGAAATGGGAACTTTATTGAAAAACAAAACCAATCCGGAAGGAGGAGTTGTTTTCGCTTATCACGTAGCGGATCCGGAAAGATATGGTGTAGTGGAATTTGACAAAAATCTGAAAGCTGTTTCTATTGAAGAAAAGCCTTTAAATCCTAAGTCAAACTATGCTGTCCCTGGTCTTTATTTTTATGATAACAGCGTAGTGGAAATCGCTAAAAACATCAAGCCTTCTGCAAGAGGCGAGCTGGAAATCACAGATATCAACAATGTTTATTTAAACAATGGAAAACTTGAAGTAGCTGTTCTTAACAGAGGAACCGCATGGCTGGATACAGGAACTTTTGATTCTCTTCATGACGCTTCAGAATTTGTGAGTGTTATTGAAAAAAGACAAGGATTTAAAATTGGCTGTATTGAAGAAATTGCCTTCAGAAACAAATTCATTGATGAAGAGAAGCTGCTTGAAACTGCTACTAAATATGGCAAAAGCGGATACGGTGAATACCTGAAACAACTTATCGGAAAATAACACATATAATTTATAAAATTCATAGACTATTGGCTTTATGGTCAATAGTTTTTGCTCATACCAACAAATATCAATATATTAGTTGTTGATTTTTAGTTTTATTGACAATGAAAATTCATAAACTAATACATAAGGTAAGAATTAATTATTATAAATTTGCAAAAACTTACACAGATGAATGAACCACAACAGAAGTGGACAGAAACGATTGATGCAGATCATTCGCTATTTGACTTGAAGCTAAAAGAAGTCTGGAGATACAAAGACCTTGTTTATATGTTTGTAAAAAGAGATTTTGTATCCAGCTTTAAACAGACTATTTTAGGCCCGATATGGTTTTTTATTAATCCCATTTTAACGACTATCGTTTATCTGGTTATTTTTGGAAGAATTGCCAAATTGCCTACAGACGGAGCTCCGCCACTGCTTTTTTATCTGGCTGGTGTTACCCTTTGGAATTACTTTTCTTCCTCATTAATGGCCACCTCCTCTACTTTCACCGGAAATGCCGGAATCTTTGGAAAAGTATATTTCCCAAGACTGGTTAGTCCGTTATCTATCGTTATTTCAAACCTGATGCGGTTTGGAGTACAGTTTGTCTTATTTATTCTTGTGTGGGCATATTACCTGAATGAAGGAAAGGTTCATCCTAACATCTGGATTCTTGCGACTCCGTTCCTTATATTCTTAATGGCACTTTTTGCCTTAGGAGTTGGGATGATCTTTTCGTCACTGACTACAAAGTATAAAGATCTTGCTATGTTACTGGGTTTTGGAGTAAGCTTATATATGTATGCAACTCCCGTAATCTATCCTGTTTCTTCACTACCAGGATTCTTTAAAAAACTGGCTTATTATAATCCTTTAACCGGTATTTTTGAATGTTTTAAATATGCTTGGATAGGTGCTGGAGACTTTTCTCCCGCCATGCTTGGAATCAGTACGGTGATTATTCTCATTCTTTTAATGACAGGAATCGTCGTATTCAATAAGGTTGAAAAAAGCTTTATGGATACTGTGTAGCATCTATTGAGAAACTTTCGTATTAATTTTAAATCATTTAAATATGCTGGCTTTAAAAGCAGAAAATATATCAAAACAATACCGTCTGGGACAAGTCGGGACAGGTACTCTTTCCCATGACCTTAACAGGTTCTGGCATAAAGTAAGAGGAAAAGAAGATCCTTATCTGAAAATTGGAGAAGCCAATGACAGAACGACAAAAGGAGATTCAGAATACGTATGGTCTCTTCGGGATATCGATTTTGAAATCGCACAGGGAGATGCTGTTGGAATTATCGGAAGAAACGGTGCAGGAAAATCTACACTGTTAAAGGTTTTAAGTAAAGTTACAAAACCTACTACAGGTAAAATTTATACCCATGGAAGAATTGCATCATTGCTGGAAGTAGGAACAGGTTTCCATCCTGAAATGACGGGACGGGAAAATGTCTTTCTGAATGGAGCTATTCTGGGAATGACAAGAAAAGAAATTACCAGGAAATTTGATGAAATTGTAGACTTTTCCGGTGTTGAAAGATATATTGATACTCCTGTAAAAAGATATTCTTCCGGAATGTACGTCCGTCTTGCTTTTGCTGTAGCAGCGCATTTAGAGTCTGAGATCCTTATCGTAGATGAAGTTTTGGCCGTAGGCGATGCCGAGTTTCAGAAAAAATGTTTGGGTAAGATGAATGATGTGACCAGAGGTGAAGGCCGAACTGTTCTTTTTGTAAGCCACAATATGACTGCCATAAAAGAGTTATGTTCAAAAGGAATTCTTTTAAACCAGGGAAAAATTGATTACCAAGGAGATATTCTTAATACCATTATAGAATATCAAAAAAGCAGCACAAAAGAAAGTTCCTATATCTATAATGGGAATCTTGATGAGGCTCTGGGAAATGAAAATATCAGAATAAAAGAATTTTCAGTATCTCCTATTAAAGGAGATTTACTGGATATTGATTCCGGGGTACATGTAAAACTTGTTTTCCATAATTACTGCCCGGATATTACACTTGACACAACATTTGAGTTAAAAAATTATGAAGAACTGGTGATTTTCCATGTTGGAAAATTTGTTTCTGAGAACAATGATTCAAAAATTGGAGAATATACTGTAGAATTTGATATCCCTGCCGGACTTTTGAATGCCGGAAACTATTATTTCAGACTCTATTTTGGAAAAGATCAAAAAATTCTGCTCTATGGAATTGATGAATTTATCGGTTTTGAGATAGAAAACGTGAAAGTGGGAACAATGATGCACATCTATCCGGGAATCATCAGACCATTTTTTGAATACAAATTACAAACACCATAGTTGTCTTTAATATTTATTTAATTTTTTTTCAAAAATAGCTTTATGACAGACCCTCAAATAATAAATCTGAATAAAATAGGTTCGCCTGAACTTGGATATATTACTATTTCCGAAGCTCAAAAAGATGTACCCTTTGACATTAAAAGAGTATACTGGACCTATTACACTCCACAAGATGTAAGCCGAGGAGGACACGCCCATAAAAATCTTCAACAATTAATTGTTGCCGTAGCGGGAACAATTACGTTTAATACAGAGAATAAAAACGGGGATAAAAAGGTCTTCGTCTTGAATAGTCCCAATCAAGGCTTATTCATTCCTAAACTAATCTGGAGAGATATAAAATTCAGTCACAATGCTGTATTGTTATGTCTAGCATCTGAGCTTTATGACGAGGAAGATTATTTTAGAAATTATGAGGATTTCAAAAAATTAAGAAATGATCTTTTATAAAGGGCAAATCATAAATCCTGAAAATTTCAGACAACCGTCTTTTTTCATTAGTCCATTCAGAACATCTGATTTAGGAAAGAATGATTCAATTATAAAGGACGAATACCCTTCTGATGAAGAATTATTAAAAAAATTTCATTCATTTTTTGGAGAAACGCATGAATACTTTTTGAGCGGCAAGGAAGCAATAAACCAAGCATTAAGTCTCTATAATCTTGAAAGTGATGATGAAGTTCTCATCATCACTACAACTTCCAATTCTTACATAAGCAGCTGTGTTACTAAAGAAATTGAAAAATTTTGTCAGTGGTCCAGAGAAAAGACAAATAAAACGAAATTAATTTTTGTTATTCACGAGTTTGGAAAGGTTTACCCTGATATGGAAAGAATAAAAAGTTATAATATTCCTATTATTGAAGACTGTGCCATGAGTATGCTGTCCAACAACTCGCAACATCAAATAGGTCAATATGGAGACTTTACTATTTATAGTGTTCCGAAATTTTTTCCAGTACAATTTGGTGGAATATTAAGGATTAATAATAACTATAAATTAGAAACTCAAAAACCATATCAGAATTATTTGCAGAAGATATGCCTATATTATCTAAAAGATATTGAAAATATTATTATACAAAGAAGAGCAAATAATCAATATTTAATTTCAAAATTAGAAAAAATAGGTTTCAAATCATTCTTTGATTATAATGAGCATGAAACTCCTTCTGTTTGTATGTTTGAAAATAACGGCTGTGATCTATCTGAATTAAAAATATTCCTTCAGCAGAATGGAATAGAGTGTAGTATATTTTACGGTAAAGATGTATTCTTCATACCAGTTCATCAAAACCTGGGAACTTTTGAAATGGATTATATTGTTAACCTTATAGAATATTTTGTGTATGAAAATAAGTAATATTTCATTAGGTGAAAATGTTGTTATTGATCCTACTACATCAATAAACAACGTGAAAATTGCAGATAATGTTAAAATTGCAAAGCTATGCAGTATTTATGGATCCGAAAAGAACCAGCTGGAAATCGGGCAATCATCTTATGTAGGTATGTTCAGCATCCTTAACGGATTTAGCAGAAAACTTACAATAGGTAAACATGTTTCTATAGCGCAAAATGTAAACATTATGACAGATTCCGGTCCTAATGCAAGTGAAGAAATGCAAAAAATATTTCCTCTTATCTCAGGAGAAGTACAAATTGGTGATCACAGCTGGATTGGTGCCAATGCGATTATTATGCCGGGCGTACACTTAGGAAAATTCTGTGTAGTAGCAGCAAACAGTTTTGTCAACAAAAGTTTTCCGGATTATTCGATGATTGGAGGAAACCCTGCAAAACTTATAAAAACATTACTATCACCTGATGAAATTTGAAATAATCAAATATAATAATTCGTATAAAGAAATTTGGAATTCTTTTATCTCAACATCAAAAAACGGGCTTTTCTTTTTTGAGAGAGATTTTATGGAATATCACTCTGATCGATTCAAAGACCATTCTCTTATAATTCTTAAAAATAATAAAATTACAGCATTATTTCCTGCTAATGAATCTGAAAAGCAGATTATTTCTCATGGCGGATTAACTTTTGGGGCTTTAATTATATCTCATACTGTAAAAACAAGTGAAGTTCTGGAGATTTTTAGTGAAATAAAGCAATACTATTCTGAGCTTTCTTTCGATGAAATAATATACAAAGCGATTCCCCATATTTTTCATAAGTATCCTGCAGAAGAAGATTTATATGCACTTTTCCGTAATGATGCCAATCTGTACAGAAGAGATATTTCATCAGTTATCGATCTTTCACAGCCTATCCGATTTTCAGAGACCAAAAGGCAATTGGTAAGAAAGTGTAAAGAAAATAATGTAACTGTTACAGAAAATACAAACTTTGAAGAATACTGGGGCTTACTTACTTCTGTTCTTCAGAAGTTTGATGCAAAACCAGTACATACAATAGAAGAAATTACATTATTAAAAGAAAAATTTCCAGAAAATATAAGACTGTATGAAGCTCAAAAAGATGGCAACATCTTAGCTGGTATTGTTATTTTTGATTTCGGAAATGTCATTCATACTCAATATATGGCAGCATCTCCAGAAGGAAGAAAAGCAGGAGCATTAGATTTCATCAATCATTTTCTCTTGGATACATTCAAAGACAGAAAATATTACAGTTTTGGAATTTCCACAGAGAAACAAGGTACATACTTAAATGAAGGGTTAATTCAGCAGAAAGAAAATATGGGAGCAAGAGGAATTATCTTAGATTTTTATTCAATTAAACTTTAAACTATGATTAAATTTCTTGATTTACAAAAGGTAAACTTACAATATCAAAACGAGATAGAAGCCAAACTTTTAGAAGTTTTCCGCTCCGGATGGTATCTCATGGGTAGCCAGCTTTCAAGCTTTGAAAAAAATCTTTCGGATTATATCGGGACCAAGAACTCTATTGGTGTCGCCAATGGTTTGGATGCTTTAAGACTCATTTTAAGAGCCTATATAGAATTAGGAGTAATGAATATCGGGGATGAAATCATCGTTCCTTCCAATACTTATATTGCTTCTATTCTAGCTATTTCAGACAATGGTTTAGTTCCTGTTTTAGTAGAACCAGAAATTAACACTTATAATATTAACATCTCTAAAATTGAAGAAAAGATAACTTCCAAAACCAAAGGTATTCTTATTGTACATCTTCAGGGAAGAGTTGTTTTTTCTGATTCACTTAAAGAAATTGCAAGAAAGCACAATCTGAAAATTATAGAGGACAATGCCCAGGCAATTGGAGCAGAATGGAATGGAATAAAATCCGGAAATCTTGGGGATGCTGCGGGTTTTAGCTTTTATCCGGGCAAAAACCTAGGAGCTTTAGGGGATGCAGGCGCTGTCACCACAAATGATGATGATTTAATGAAAGTAATTAGAGCATTAGCCAATTATGGCTCTAATCAAAAATATGTCAATATATATAAAGGTTTAAATTCAAGGCTTGATGAAATTCAGGCTGCGGTTTTGGATATTAAACTAAAATATATCGATAACGAAAATAAAATCAGACGAAAGATTTCAAAGCGTTTTATAGACGAAATAAAAAACCCGGCAATTATTCTTCCTGAATATCCTGCTGATGAAAATGAACATGTTTGGCATGTATTTGTTATCCGCTCTGAAAAAAGAGATGAGTTACAGACATATCTTACAGAAAATGGGGTGCAGACTTTAATCCACTATCCTATTCCTCCTCATAAACAAGAAGCTTACAAAGATTGGAATAATCTTTCATTTCCAATCAGTGAAAAGATTCATGCTGAAGTATTGAGTCTTCCAATTTCTCCTGTTATGGAGGATGAAGAAATAAATAAAATTATTGAGATTATAAATAAGTTTTAGTCCATGTCAAGACTATTAGAGAATAAGAAATTTTTCCTTAAAACATTAAAAATCGCTAAACTTCTTTTTGACGAAAAGAAGTTTAATGACTGTTTGATGTATATAGAGAAAATATCATATTCAGCATGGTATAATTTTCCGGGATATTACACCTCTAATTGTTTTGAATCAATTATCAGAAACATTGCTCTTGAAAGTTTAGATTTTGAGAACGTAAGTATTCAAGATACCACAGAAGATAAAACATTACACATTTTTTCTGAAATAAGCAGCATTGGAGGACATTCAAAGCTTATCTTCAGCTGGATAGAAAATGATAAAAAAAGTAAACATTATCTAATGAGCACCTGGCAAAATTTTCAGGAGATTTCTGAAATAGCCGGATCCTATCAATATAAAATAGATAATAATGTTTTTACTTATGATCAGAAGCTGAGCATTATTGAAAAATCTCAAAAAATAGTAGATACTTTAAAGGAAAATAATTTTAGTAGAATTATCCTGCATATTCACCCACATGATGTAATTCCGTCAATGATTTTTTCTTCCAATAAATTAAAAAGTCCTGTATTTTTTCTTAATCATGCTGAGCATACTTATTGGCTGGGTGTACCTGTTACAGATTTTCTGCTTCAGATAAGAGAATCAAATATTTTAAAAGATTCTAAAAACAGAAATATTCCTGTACAAGATCAGTTCTTCTTGCCAATACCTGTAGATGAGTCATATTCATTAAAAAAGACAGAAAAAAATACATTCAATATTATTTCGATTGGCAGAGAATCAAAGTATGAACCCAATCAGGAATATAATTTCTATCAGGAAGCGTTAAAAATTGTAAAAAAATTTGAACATGTCGTCTTTACTATCATAGGTATTGAACTAAATAATCCCAACAGGAAGATTTATTCTCATGAACGATTAATTTTCATTCATCCTACAAGAGATATTAACCAATACATTGAAAATGCAGACTTATATCTGGAAGGGTTTCCTATACCATCTTTCACATCACTTCTGGAACCGGCAATGGCTGGAGTTCCTTTTATAATGCACTACAATCCCGCAAGTGTCTATAAAGTTTTTGAAGATAATAAAGAAAAAGGGATATTTTATCCGAAAGATCTGAAAAGCTGGGAGCGTGAAGTAGAAAAGATGATCACAGATGAAAATTATAGAAACCTCATCAATAATTTACAAGTAAAATATTTACGTGAAAAATATTCCTCACAAGGCTGGAGTATGAAGCTAGAAGAGATTAAAAGTTTTTCTAAAGATAAAAATCATATAGTTAGGCCTATTCCTAGCAAAGAAAAATATAGAGATGGAAGAGATGAGGAATTAGTGTCTGTTATTGAAACAAAAACAACCAATCATTATTCTTATACTAAAAGTTTAGGATTTTTTTCAAAATTAAAAGTTATAGTATTATCTTTTGATAATCCTTCATGGGTAGAAATTTTACCTTGGAAACAAACGATCAAATATTTATTTAATAGATAATTTAAGCACATAAATATGAAATTAAGACCAATCGCCATACATTTACCACAGTTTCATCCGTTCCCGGAAAATGATGAATGGTGGGAAAAAGGTTTTACAGAGTAAAAGCAAAACCTTTATCTGAAAATCACTGTCAGACGATTGTTTACTTAGCAAAACATAGTTAGGGCATATTTATTCTCATAGGAATGATGCCCATATATAAAAATTAGATGAGTAAAGTTTTATATCACCATTAATAGGTTTACAAAATCAAAGCATACTGGTTGAAAGCAAATTAAAAGATGTAACTAAATTTACCATCAGAAAAAATAAATATCTACACATGAAAAAAATAAGACCTATTGCCATTCATCTCCCTCAATACCATCCTTTCCCAGAAAATGACGAATGGTGGGGGAAAGGTTTTACAGAATGGACGAACGTAACAAAGGCAAAACCATTATTTGACGATCATTATCAGCCACATCTTCCTTCTGACTTAGGATTTTATGATTTGAGGCTGGAAGAAGCAAGAATGGCACAGGAACTTCTGGCCAAAGAATATGGAATTTATGGGTTCTGTTATTATCACTACTGGTTTAATGGGAAGAGATTAATGCATGAACCTATTGACAGGAAATTAAAAAATCCAAAAGAAGATCTACCTTTTATGCTGTGCTGGGCCAATGAAAACTGGACCAGACGCTGGGACGGCAGCGATCATGAAATACTCATTGAACAAAAATACTCCGTTAAGGATGACGAAGATCACATTGATTTTTTGCTTCCTATTATTACGGATCCAAGATATATTAAAGTAAATAATAAACCCATTATTGTCATTTATAAACCCAATATTCTTCCTAATGTACAGGAAACCATTAAATGCTGGCGGAAAAAAGCCAAAGCAGCCGGGGTGGAACTGTACCTATGCCATATGGGGTTTTCCTATGAGAAAGAATGGGATCAGTTAGTAAATGGCTTTGATGCTATAGTTGATTTTGAACCTTTCGGAATACGTAGAAAAAGTGTTTTGGAAGAAGTTCATGACAGAAAAAGAAGGATACATAAAAAAGGAATTATAAATAAAATTAAAAGACGCCTGAGTAAAAATGTAATTAAGAATACATACAATTGCGTTCCTTACCAATGGATGGGAGAAAATTTAACTCCTCAGAAGGATTTTCATTGCAAAATCTTTCCATCTATTGTACCCGGATGGGACAACACTTCCAGAAGAGGTAACAACCCAACCCTGATACTCAAAGATTCGACACCGGAACATTTTGAAAACTGGCTTTCAAATCTTAAGTTAGATTTCACCCCATATTCTGAAGAAGAAAACTTCATTTTTATTAATGCATGGAATGAATGGGCAGAAGGTAACCATCTGGAGCCTGACCAAAAATTTGGAAGAAAATATCTTGAAGTCGTTAAAAAATTATTCTTGAATCAATGATGAAGAAAATAAAACCCCTTGCATTCTACCTTCCTCAATACCATCCTGTTCCCGAAAATGACGAATGGTGGGGTAAAGGTTTTACAGAATGGACCAATGTAGCAAAAGCAAAGCCTCTTTTTGAAGGACATGACCAACCTATATATCCTGCTGATCTGGGATATTATGACCTTCGTGTTCCGCAAGTCAGAGAACAGCAGGCTCAGATAGCAAAAGATTACGGAGTTCATGGATTTATCTATTATCATTATTGGTTTGGCAACAGAAAACAACTACTGGAAAGAATAGCAAATGATGTTCTTACATCTAAAAAACCAGATTTCCCCTTCTGTTTCTGCTGGGCAAACGAAACCTGGTCCGGTATATGGCATGGTCTTGCAGAAAAGATTCTTGCAGAGCAAGTCTATCCGAATGAGCAGGATTTAATAGACCATTTCAACTACCTGCTCCCATTCTTTAAAGACGAAAGATATATCAAGGTAGACAATAAGCCGCTTTTCATAGTCTACCATCCGGAACATTTAAATGAAGGAGATCCTTACTATATTTCGAAATTCAGGGAACTGGCAAAAAAGAACGGATTTGATGACTTATATGTCATGGCTTCCAATAAACTTCGTGATGATATTGATTTAAAATCAATGGGGTATGACGGGAAAATATCAAATGCATTTCAGAAAGCATGGGTACCTTATATTAAGAAAGGAGAATATATTTCCCATTACCAGTATTATAAAAATAGAATAACAGAACTACTCGGATTTAAGAAAAAAATTAAACCGAAAGTCCTGACTCAGGACGCTAAAGCTGTTGTTAATGATCTACAGTTTGTAGAAAGTAATGTTGCTACTTACCCATGTGTTCTACCTAATTGGGACAACACTCCCAGAAGTGGCTATAGAGGAGTTGTCCTTACTGATACATCACCGGAATTATTTGAGAAGCAGATTGAAAAAGCAATTGATTATCTTGAGGATAAAAATGATTATCCCGAAAAGTTATTGATTATCAAATCATGGAATGAATGGGCAGAAGGTAATATTCTGGAGCCAGATAGAAAGTATGGCTTTGGATATTTGAATACATTAAAAAAAATATTGGATAAATACAATAAGAACGGCTAAGTACTTATTCTTAAATCGTTTGCATTGTTGAACTTATTTAAATTCCTAAGTATTCAACCCGAAATACACTAGAAAAAACTTTGTAGTAAAAACCTTATTAAAAAATGACAAGTAAAGTTTCAATTATAGTTCCCTGCTTTAATCATGCTTTATATTTAGAAGAATGTATTCAGTCTATTATGGCTCAATCCTATACAAATTGGGAATGTATTATTATAGATGATGGTTCCACAGATAATTCATCAGAGGTAGCTCAAAAACTGATAAATCATAATATACGCTATATTTATCAGAATAACAAAGGAGTGTCCTGTGCACGAAACAATGGAATAAAGCAAGCTACAGGAGACTATATTTTGCCTCTTGATGCAGATGATACACTAAACCCTTTAGCATTAGAGAAAATGCTGGAGGTTTTTACTAAAAATAAAGAAACAATGATTGTTTTTTCAGATACGATGATGTTTGGTCATATCAATAATAAAACAACAGTAGATGAAAAATTCAATATTAAAGAATTATTACTGCAAAATAAATTATTTTGTACTTCAATGTTTCCAAAAAAATATTTCGATCAGGGTATAATATATGATGAAGAACTTACACATGGGCTTGAAGACTGGGAATTCTGGATACACCTTATTTCTTCTCACCGCAACCTCCCTGTTACCAAAATAGATTATCCGGTTTTCAATTATAGATCTCATGCTGGTAGTTCAAGAAACAATGAT
Organism: Chryseobacterium sp. RU33C; assembly: GCF_900156015.1. NCBI lineage: Bacteria > Pseudomonadati > Bacteroidota > Flavobacteriia > Flavobacteriales > Weeksellaceae > Chryseobacterium > Chryseobacterium sp. RU33C. The sequence goes on from NZ_FTMT01000009.1 coordinate 67,870, forward strand.
ATTTTTAAGAATGATGACAAAAAAGAAATTATCTATAATATGATTTATGAAAAGCACAAAGCTCTTTTTCATGAATTTTACCCAAGCTACATTTCACTCTTAAAAAGAAAAACCTTTTACGAAAAAAAACTGGAAAATATATACAATAGTAAACTATATAGAATGTATAACTTTTTAATAAATTTATTTAGATAAGCCCCATATCTAAGATTTTTATACGCAAAGACATGGGCTAAACAGCTTACCTATAAAACTTTTGTCATTTTTCAGCTTAAAAACTCATTTATACCCGTTAAATAAATCTAATATGCAAGATCATTAAAAATAAGTACTTAAAAATTATTATCATTTTTTACGTGCATCATTATCTAATGAATTTTCTAAAAAATAAAATCCCCCAAAATACATATTCATTAAACTAAAGATTGAAAATGGTTAAAATAATTATTGTAAACTATAATTCGGAAAAATGGATTGACCGTTGTTTATCATCCATTGATCAGGCAGGATTAATTAAAGATACCATTATTATTGATAATGCCTCTACCGATGATAGCCTTCATCTGATTGAACGAAGCTTTCCTCAGGTGGAACTTATTAAATTGTCTTCCAATTTAGGTTTTGGACAGGCAAATAATATCGGGATTAAAAAAGCATATGACCAAGGTTCAGATTATGTTTTTTTAATGAACCAAGACGTCTATATAGAACCCAATACTATTGACTGTTTGATTTCAACTGCAAAATTAAATCCGGATTTCGGCATATTAAGTCCTGTGCACCTCAACGGAAATGGTTCAGAACTGGACTTTGCTTTTTCAAATTACATCATTCCTTCGAAGTGTAAAAAATTATACTCAGATATATTTTTACAAAAACTAGCTCCGCCGTACGAATTGCCTTTTGTAAATGCCGCAGCCTGGTTATTAACACGAAAATGTATCGAAAAAGTGGGAGGATTTAATCCATCATTATATCATTATGGAGAAGATGACAATTATTGCCAAAGAGTATTGTATCATGGTCTGAAAATAGGTATTGTTCCGCAATCCGTTATATATCACGACAGAGAATACAGAGTGGAAAATAAATACTTTGACAATTCCGCCCTGCTTTATGAAAGAAAATTAACTGTGATGTTTTCAGACCCATTTAACGATACACAATCGGTAAGGGAAATATATATTCATTCTTATAAATTGATAATAAAATCTTTACTAACATTCAGATTAAGATCGCTTAAAAATCATTACGGCAATCTCAAGACCTGTAATTCGTTAGACTGGAAAATGATTCTCAATAACAAAAAACAATCTATCACTCAAGGAAAAAATTTTTTATAAACAGTTCCCTTAGTTTTTATATTAGTAACAGGTCATAATAACAGCAACTTTTTTAAAGGTTATTATCCGGTGTAAATTCCCAACCTTATCTTACTCTATATACACTAAAAATATTAAAATCACATTTGGATTACCTAAAACCTGGTTTGGTTTATTCAGATTTTGTGCGTTATGATAAGTACCTTACTCCGCAACCTGTTCTAAGATATGGCATATAAAAACGTTGGGTCAGTCTTATGACTAATGAATACGTGTATCACAATAATGCGCTTTTACCACAGGCACCCCCGAAAAAATATGTTTGGGTATTGGGTGGCCCATATCAAAATGAAGGAAAGACGATACAAACAGGCTCTCAATAAGCCGGATCACATAAAAATCCCAGATGTGCAGAACTGGGAAACAAGCTTGGGCTTTTAAAAAATTTTAAGCCATTTTTAAGTTTTTAAATTAATAAAACAAAATCTAATTAGAAAACAATACATGATTATAGGTAATGGAATTTTGGCAAATGCCTTAAAGTTTTATGATAAAGACGATGTTATCTTCTTCGCATCAGGAGTTTCCAACTCCCTGGAAAAAGAAGCTTCCGAATTCGAGAGGGAGATCTCACTACTGAAATCCGTTGTAAGTCAAAATCCTGACAAAAAATTTTTCTATTTTTCAACCTGTAGTATTTATGATCCCACAAAAACAGGAAGCCCTTACGTAATCCATAAATTAACGATTGAAAAACTGATCGCAGAACTTTGCCAACATTTCGTTATCTTCAGGGTAGGAAATGCAGTAGGACATGGTGGCAATCCTAACACCCTGATTAATTTCCTGAAAAACTCTATACTTTCGGAGAATAAACTTATGCTGCACAACAATGCAAGGCGGATACTCATCGGTACAGATGACATTGCTTCATTTATCTGTCGATATTCAGAAGATTTCAATAATGAGATTATCAATCTGGCTTATCCTTACCAGTATTCCTTACCTGAAATTTTATCACAGCTGGAAACCCATCTGGATAAGAAAGCAGATTATGAAGTGATAGAAGAAGGTTCTTTTTATAAAATAGAATTCAACAGTTTTACTGAAGAATTTTTCTCAGGAATATCACCAGATGAATATCTAAAAAAACTATATTCATACTATTTATAATAAAAACAGACATAATTTCTTCTTATAGGAATCCTGTATAGAAAGGTAATTTTTTAGTTCCAAAATAAAAATTATTACCATTGAAAAAGCAAATATTAAAACACAAAATTAAAGCATAATATAATGAAAATTTCAGTCATCATTCCCGTCTATAACGCTGAAAAATATGTTTCTCAAGCCGTTGAGTCTGCTCTTCAATTCGAAGAAGTATATGAAGTAGTACTGGTAGAAGACAAATCTCCGGACAAAGCCCTGCAGGTTTGCCGGGAGCTCGCTGAAAAATATGACCGAGTAAAGCTCTATCAGCATCCTGATAAAGGAAATCACGGAGCAGGTGCCAGCAGAAATTTAGGAATGGAAAAGGCAGAAGGAGATTTTATTGCTTTCCTTGATGCGGATGACTACTATCTTCCTAACCGTTTTGATGCAGAAAAAAAGCTTTTCATCAATCATGAAGTAGATGGAGTGTATGGTGCTATAGGGGTTCATTATTATTCTGAAAAGGCAAAAGAACAGTATTATAAGGTTTTTGGAGACCGCCTCACTACAGTGTATAAAGAACATCCTCCTAAAGACGTGTTCCCGGGACAGCTCAATATGAGGGGAACTTTCGGACTTTTCAGTATTGATGCCCTGACGATCCGTAAAAGTTCTTTACAGCATATGGAGTACTTTTTCAAAACCCATTTAAAGCTTCACCAGGACACTGAATTCTTATTCAGACTCTCCTACTATCTGAATCTGTATCCGGGAATTCTTGACAAAGCCGTAGCCGTGAGAGGTGTTCATGAGAATAACAGAATTACCAAAGTAGATTCAGGAGAAGTAAAACCGGCTTCTACACGGGTTGTATTATGGAAGGAAGTGAACCATTGGGCAGAAAATGAAAATAGTATTCCTGAAGATATCAAACTTCACATCAAACGTGTATACAGAAGTTTTCAGATAGCCAATGCTCCACTTCTGAAAAAATGGGGAATGATCACAAAGTATCTGTTTACGGATTATAAAAGCATACGCTCAGGACTGTACAATATCAATTTCAGAAATGATCTGTTCTGATTATACTCTTAAACTAAACATGTAGTTTAAAAAACATCCATCCGGATATTAGTGTTTTGCAAAATGAATCTTTCTTAAAAGATTGCGCATCGGCTTTTCTATCAACTGATAAAAGATTGCGGAACTCAATAGCATTACGAGAATGTAAATCAAAAATACCAGATCAATACTGAATCTGTAATCCCTCCATTTTAAAAACTCCCTTACAAGATAAAGCACAGGAATATGGGTGATGTATATACCATAGCTTATTTCTCCCAGATATTCCAGTGGTTTCAATGAAAAGAACCTTGTAACCCTGCCATTATTAGCAGAGATAAGAAAAATTGCAGGAACAAAAAATAATGCCATCAAACCATTATGATAGAAAAGCGGGACAAACATCAGGGAAAGAAGGATCAGTAAAAAGACTGCGATAACGTGGTAATCATAATTTTTCTGCCTGTAATTTTTCACAAAATATATTCCTGCAAGATTTCCGATCAGGAATTCATTAAGATGCCAGAAAGGGAAATAATACAGAAACTCATGGCTTTTGGTATGAGGCCCTTCATAAGCTCCATACACAGGGTAAAGATTAGAAAACACCTGAGTAATTAGCCAAAGACCAATGGCAAATACCCATATCATTTTGTTTTTCCTGACATAAAAATAATTATACAAGACCGGAAAAAGCAGATAGAAAAAGAACTCTACGGAAATCGACCATCCCGGAAAATTCAGAATCATTGCTTCTCCGGGTATCCAGCTCTGAATGCCCAATCCATATAGAATCAGCTTACACCAATCGAACATCTCATATCTTGTCATAAAATAGAGCAAAAGACCAAGCATATAAAGTGGATAGATCCTGGCAAACCTGTTTTTATAAAATTCCAGGCAATCAATTTTATCTTTCTTATGATAAGCAATAATCATAATAAACCCTGAAAGGATAAAGAAATAGCTTACACCGACATTGGCCCTCAAAAAAAGATTGGAAATGTAATCTATCTTATATAAAAACAGATCTTTATTGAAATGAGAAATAACAATTGCCATTGCAGCAACAAATCGGGTAAATGTAATCTGACTTATTTTCACAGAACACAGAATGCTTTACTTTATCAAAACACAGCAACTACAACTCTGAAGGCTGTTTTATTTCTTATAAAGTATTAATTTTAAGGCACAAAAATAAGATTTATTATTATAATTATATAAAACAAATTATATTTGTAGACTGCAAATGTGAAAATAAATTTAAGTATGCTTGATGAAATTTTAGCAAAAATTCAACGAAAAAGCCAGATTTCTCGTCTCAAAAAACACCCTAATGTTTCTTTTAAGGGAATAAGGCTTGGGATCAGCAATCATTTTATTCTGCACGAAAATTTAAAAAATGTTACGCTTGGGAATTCTTTGAGTTTCAGAAATTATGTACATATTCTTGTGCAGCAGAATGCTATTTTAGAAATTGGAGATCATTTTTTCATGAATAATTTTTGCTCAATCAATTGTCTTGACAGGATTTCAATAGGAAACAATACGTTGTTCGGAGAAGGGGTAAAGCTGTATGACCACAACCATGCTTACCAGACTCAGCCGGAATTTAGGCTGCTTTCATCTGAGTTTACTACGGCTCCCATCAAAATAGGAAATAACTGCTGGCTTGGAAGTAATGTGACCGTCTTAAAAGGTGTTACTATTGGGGACAACTGTATCATCGGAGCTGGATGTGTGATTCATAAAGATATTCCGTCCAATACCACAGTTATCAACCATCAGGATTTAATATTCAAAGAACGGTCATGAAGTTTTCTATCCTTATTGCCCATTACAACAACGCTGTTTTTTTTAAAGACTGTTTTGAAAGTATTCTTCAGCAGACTTATACAAACTGGGAAGCTGTAATTTTAGACGATGCCTCTTCTGACAACGAGAAGAAAATAATACAGGAAATGATTTCAAAGGACAAAAGATTCAGGTTTTTTGAAAATGAAAAAAACTCCGGTGTAGGAGTTACAAAAAGCAAGCTGATTGAACTGGCCGAAGGGGAAATCTGTGGCTTTCTGGATCCTGATGACGCCATCTCTCCTACCGCTGTTCAAAAATGTATGGAGATTTTTCAGACTAGAAAAAACACAGTCCTTACCTACTCAAGGTTTATGACGTGTGATCAGAATCTGAAGCCTATAGCTCCGTTCAGATCAGCTATGCAGGTGCCGAATGGAGATCCCTGTTTTTTTAATTTCCCGATTCAGATTGCTCATTTTGTAAGCTTCAGAAAAGCAGTGTATGAGCAAACAGAAAAAATGAACCCTAATTTAAAAATAGGGGAAGATCAGGATTTATACCTTAAAATGTATGAAAAAGGGAATGTTCATTTTATTAATGAAACGAACTATCTTTACCGAACCCATCAGGGCGGCATTTCTCAGAATGACAATAAAAAGAAATCCCATGAATATTTTGCTCAGGTGATTTTCAACACCATGAAGCGCAGAGGGCTTAGTACCATCAATGGGAAAAAAGTTCCTGAAAAGTATACAGATTCAGATGAAATATTCGCGCTGCTGCAGTATCAGCATCAATTGCCTTTCCGAATCAAGAAAAAGATAAAAATTACATTACAATCAATCTTCGGATAATGTTAGAAAAAAAAATAAAAATTTTGTTCAGGCACCGCTCCATGGAAATGGGAGGCGTAGAAAAAGTATTACTGGGACTGCTCAACAACCTTGATCCTGACAAATTTGAAATGACGGTATGCCTTACCCTCAACCAGGGAAAACTGCGTGATGAACTTCCGAAGCATATCAGAAAAGTATACCTTACTGATGGAAAAGAAGATTTTTCCAGCAATTCTCTTTTACAGAAACTTCAGCTCGTTAAAAGAAGAATAAAGCTGAGAAAACTGAAAAATATCCCTGCCATCGCAGACCGTCTTATCAATGATACTTTTGATATTGAAATCGGGATGGATTACAGGGACTATGATGCCATTCTGAATTCAACCAATAAGAATTCAAAAAAAATAGGATGGTTTCACTCTGAAATTAATGTACCGAAATTTCAGCCTTTAGTGCCGAACATTCTAAAGAGCTTTCCGCAATTTGACCATATGGTATACTGTTCCCACAAGATAAAAGATATGATGCATCAGCATTACCCTAATCTTAATTATCCGGCTGAAAGCGTTATCATTAATCCTATCCCTATTGATGAAATTAAACGTAAGGCAGAAGAAAACCTTGAAAATTTCCCTGAAGGACCTGTTTTTGCGTCTATTGGAAGACTTCATTCAAGAAAAGGATATCATAAGCTTATTGACGCTCATAAAAAGCTTATAGATGAAGGGTTTCATCACAGCATCATTGTTATTGGTGACGGTGATGAAATGAACAACCTCAAGGCACAGGCAGCCAAAAATAATGTTGAAAAAACATTTATTCTGGCCGGAAATCAAATGAACCCTTATCCTTACATCAAAAAAGCGGATTATTTTGTTCTTCCTTCAGAATCTGAAGCATGGCCATTGGTCATTGCTGAAGCTTTAATTCTTCAGAAACCTATTATTGCAACAGAAGTAGGAGATGTAGGATTGATGATCAGGGACCGTGAAACAGGATACCTCATCAATTATGAAATTGATGAAATGTATTCAGCGATGAAAACATTCCTTACCGATCCTGGCCTTGTTCTCCACATCAGAGAGAACCTTAAAACAATTGAAAGTCAGTTTGATAATAAGAAAATATTTGACAGCATAGAACATATTATAGAAACTTTACACAAAAAGTAAGTTACTGTGCAGAATATCCTCCGTCTATCACCAGGTTGGTGCCTGTGACCCATCTTGAGGCATCGGACAGTAAAAAAATACAGGCATTCGCTACATCTTTAGGTTCACCTATTCCCAGCGGATGCTTTTTTATGATTTCTGATGAAGCTTCCTCGCCGATATTTTCAAACATCTTCTCTAAAATCGGAGTGTTTACCATCGCCGGGCTTATGCTGTTGACACGAATATTACTTCTTGAAAGTTCCATAGCCAAAGAACGTGCTCCGGAGATTACAGCTCCTTTACTGGCAGAATAAGCCGCTTTTCCGGCCTCTCCTATCATTCCCGCAACAGAAGAGATAAATACGAAACTGGAGTTTTCATCTTTATATTTTTTTAAAGATAAAATTTTAGCGATTTCAAGTCCCGCAATGACATTAACAGCAAATATGTCCTGATACAGCTGAGGATTGTGCTTTTTTAATGGTAATGTTTTTTCGATACCGGCACAATGAATAAATCCCGATATTTTACCTAAAATTGAAACTTTATCCGCAATAACTGCTTCAAGGTTTTCAGATTGGGTAATATCTTCAGTGATGGTTTCAACTTTTGTTTCAGGATTGAGCATAGAAACGGTTTTCATAAGTTCTTCCTGATTTCTTCCTACAAGAATAAGATCTGCACCGCTATTGCTGCATTCTACAGAACAGCTTCTCCCAATGCCGGAAGAAGCGCCTGTAATGAGAATAATTTTATTTTTTAATGAGAAAGCATCCATTAATCTTCAAAATTTTCTTTTCCTATAACATTCATCAGATCTGAAACGGTTTCAATATCTTTAAAATGCTTGGTATCAATTTTCTTGCTGAAATTTTCGTCTACAAACGCAATAACAGAAAGTAAGCTTATAGAATCGTAGCTTTCTAAAGATTTCAGGTTCGTTTCAGTAGTCAATGTTTCATCTTCTTCCAGTTCCTCCTGTAGTTTTTCTAAAAAAACGGATGTTTTCATATTTTATAATTTTAAATGTTTGTTATTTTAAATTTCCATAATAGTGGCACCCCATGAATATCCAACTCCAAATCCTGCCATTAAAACCTTATCTCCTTCTTTCAGCATTCCTTTATCCATCATATTTTTAAGAGCAATAGGAATTGTTGCAGAAACGGTATTACCGGTTTTTTCCATGTCAATATAAAACTTTTCTGCCGGTATTTTTGTTTTCTTTCTTAAATAATTCAGCATAAAAGAATTGGCCTGATGAAAAACAAAATGGTCAATATCATCCATTGTCATTCCGTTCACTTCCAATGTTTCTTTTACCAGTCCCGGAATATTTTCAATTGTAAAATTAAAAATTTCAGGACCATTCATATAAATATTCTCAGGGCCGAATTCGTGTTCAGGATTCAGTTCAAAGTCTTTTTTAAATGCTCCTTTTTTCACCATAAGATTTTCCGCACCGCTTCCGTCTGTTCCCAGACAGAACTGATAATCATTACCTTCAGCTTTTTCAATAATAGCAGAGGCAGAGGCATCTCCGAATATACTTCGGTTGCCTTTATCATCGGGATGAATATGTTTGGTGTATGTTTCTGAAGTTACCAGAAGAATACTCTTTGCAATTCCACCGGCAATCAGCCCTTTTGCAAAGGCTAATCCATAAACAAATCCTGAACAGCCAAGGTTAAAATCTATAGCTCCGATATTTTTTCTAAGCCCCAATCTGTCCTGCAAAATACAGGCCGTTGTAGGAAGAAAATACTCCGGACTTTGGGTACAGAACAAAATAAAATCTACTTTGTTTCTGTCATAGTTTTCGAAAATTTTTTCTGAAGATTGTACAGCCATATCCAGTACGGTTTCGCTGTCAGAAGAAATATGGCGTTGGGAAATACCTACTTTCTCCTGAATACGTTCGGAGCTCCATTCAGGGAACTGCTTTTCAAGATCCTCGTTAGTTAACACCTGCTGAGGCAGGTAATATTCTATTTTTGAAATTTTCATCATATTAATAATTTCTCTTTCTTTGCAAAAGTAACGAAAACAAATTTACACTTGTGATGATTTTTATATTCAGAATCCTATTAAAAATAGACTCCCTCTATCATACTTTTTTGAACAGGGGCAGCCTTGAAGTGGCAAAATACAGAGGTATGAAGGTAGGAAAAAACTTTAATATGCCTGATAAAGTGTATTTCGGAACTGAACCTTACCTTATCGAAATTGGTGATAATGTAAACATTGCCGGAGATGTAAGGTTTGTAAACCATGGCGGAACGACTACTCTGCTCAGAAAACTTCCGGGCTATGAAGATGCAAGAATACTGGGAAGAATAAAAATCGGAAACAACTGCACCATCGGGCTTAATTGTGTGATTATGCAGGATGTTCAGATTGGAAACAACTGTATTTTAGGAGCGAACTCTGTGTTGTCACAGTCTATGCCGGATAATACCGTCTTTATAGGAAACCCTGCTCAATTCTTGTGTACCATTGAAGATTATGGTGATATTGTTCTTAAAAATAATCCGGAATATCCCCGTGAACTGGAAAAAGACAGAAAGAAACTGGATGCCTATATCAAAGAAAATCTTCCTCACAAGTATAAAAAAGCAAGAAAAATTAAATAAATTTAATCTTGTAAAAAAATTATAAAAAAGAAAAAAACAAATTGAAAAAGAAAAAACTCCTCATTCGTATAGGTTCATTACGTCATGGTGGTGCTGAGAAAGTGTTAATCAACTTTCTGAAGAATCTGCCTGCTGATAAGTATGAAGTTGATCTTCTGGTAAATCTCTATTCAGGATTATACATTAAAGAGGTTCCGTCATGGGTGACCCTGTACTATTTGACAAAAGGAGAAATGATTACCACCAACAGGCTGCAGGATATTCCTGTGAAAGCCTACAGGGTTCTTTATCAGAAAATGTTTCTTTGGTTCCCTTCCCTTCTTTATAAATTTGTTTTAAAGAATAAAAAATACGATGTAGAGATTGCAGCCATCCATGCGATGCATCGGGAAATACTCTCCAGCCCGCAAAAAGATTCAAAAAAAATTATCTGGGTACAGAATGATATTTTCAATGTAAAAGAATACACACCGGAAGTAATCAGACAGTTTTTCAGGTTTGACAGAATTCTGGTAATTTCCAACAAACTTCAGGAAGGAATGCATAATTTGGCTAAAAATGAAGCTGAAAAAGCATCCGTTATTAAGATCTTCAATCCGATTGACAAAAATGATACATTAAGAAAAGCGGATATTGACGTGAATGATTATCCCTTCAGCAATGACCTTCCAACTTTTGTAACGGTAGGAACCGTATACCCTCAGAAAGGATACGACAGATTGCTTAATGTACATAAAAAGCTTGTTGATGAAGGGTTAAAGCATCATCTTTTGATCATTGGCGATGGGTATGATTTTAACAATATTCAGGATCAGCTCAATAAGCTCGGTCTTCAGGACACTGCAAAAATGCTTGGTTTCAGCAGTAATCCCTACCCTTATATGAAAAAGGCGGATTTCTATATTATGTCTTCAAGACATGAAGGATTTCCTACCATTATTGCCGAAGCACTGATTCTCAATAAGCCTATTTCTGCAACAGATATTTCAGGAATCAGGGATCTTCTGCAGGATGGCAAACTCGGGAATATCACTACAAATTCCGAAGAGGGGATTTATGAAGGAATGAAAAAGTTTCTTACGGATAAAAATATCACTGAAGAATACAAAAAACAGATCTCAGAAACTGAACTTCCGTTTGTTTTGGAAAAATCTGTAGAACATCTTCAGAAAATAATTGACGAAGTATAAAAATATTTATAATGGCTGATTATTCAATCATTCAAAAAGACTTTTACCGGGAAAGCGGAAAGTGGCTTTCTACATTTCAGATCTGGAAAAAATGTATTCATCCCAATCTTCATTTTGTGTACATTCTGAGAATGTCTCAGAAGTATCAGAAGACATCTATTTTAAATACTTTCTGGAGGGTTGTACTGAGACATTACCAGATCAAATACGGATTTCAGATTTATCCTGAAACTCAGATTGGCGAAGGTTTTTATTTGGGACATTTTGGAAGCCTTGTCATCAATCCCAAAACAGTTATCGGGAAAAATTGCAATATTGCACATGGAGTGACTATAGGGCAGCAAAACCGTGGAAAAAATGAAGGATATCCGGTTATTGGCGACGAAGTATGGATAGGCACCAATGCAGTTATTGTAGGAGGAATCACCATTGGAAATAATGTGTTGATTGTTCCTAATTCTTATGTCAACTTTGATGTTCCCTCCGATTCTGTTGTCATAGGAAATCCGGCAAAAATTATCCACACACCGGATGCAACAAAGGATTACATCAACCGTAAAGTGTAGTAAACCCAATAGTTATAGTAAAAATTCTACTTGTATTTATCGGTAATTTCATGTACATTTGAAAAAGTGTATTATATGATTAAGAAGATAACATCATAATCATCTGATTGTATCCATAATAGCACATTTTACTATCAGGATAATGCCAATCATGCAATACAAATTGTCTAAAAAAATCGCTTGACAGTAAAAACACAACTCCAACTTAATTATTAATAAAAAAGTAATTTTTTGATGAAAAAAAACAGAAAACCCAACATCCTTATCCCTACTCATGCAATCAACTCTATAAAGCGTAAAAACAACATACCGCTATAAACTGAAACTACTTATTTTCAAAAGTTCCTTTTTTGAGTTGATATAATATCTGCAAAATTTAAGAATTATTATCTGACACTAATTCATTTTTGTACAATACACAACCCTGATATTCAACACACTCACATCTGGAAACGTTTGAGGAAGATGATATAAAATTGGTCTCAACAGCACAGAAATACACAACCATGTTAAAAAAAATAGTTCCCATTCTACTTATTATATTATACCTTACAGGTTTTTTGGTATCATTTCCTTATATATTCGATAATCTTTTCGAAGCCGAAAAACTGGACAGTATCCGGAATATTTTTGAATATGGAATTATGTTTTCTTCGTTTCTTGTATTCAATGCACTTCTTTTTAAGAATAAATATACGTCCATAATTTCTGTTATTCTCTGTATGTTATTAAGTATTAACTTTCTGATATCAGTTTCCTGTTTTCTTATCTATCATTCCGGATTTAATGTAGGAATGGCCATCAGTATTCTTGAGTCTAATCCTGATGAGGCAATGAGTATGTCTTATATGTTTATTCTTCCAGGCATTTTGTTCTTCATTTTCCTTGGAATGGTACTGTACTCTGTGATTTACCTTAAAAAAAATGTAGTCAGGTTTGATGCTAAATTTATCATTATTGCTTTACTGTGGCTTATTCTGCCCTTTGGATATCATCTTAAACACAAATATGTAAGCAATAAAGGAGGTGGTAAGATGATTAAGAATGTATACTATCATTTATCGGATTTCAATACTGCTTTGAATATACAGAGAGACATTAACGAAATAAAAAAGAACGTTCCGGTCTTCAATATCAAAAAAATACAGCCTGGAATAGAAAACGTCATTCTCATTATTGGAGAATCTGAAAGAAAACAAAACATGTCATTATACGGTTATAACAAAAAAACAACTCCTTATACGGATGAACAAGCCGGTAATATGATGATTTTTGATCATGCCATTTCTCCAGCAGGCATTACCAACCTGAGTGTTCCACTGATGCTATCCAGTATCCACCCGGATGAATTCAGATATCGTTATGACAAACTATCCTATAATATCATCAACATGGCGAATCAAAGCGGATACAATTCTTTCTGGCTGAGTACACAGGCAAGTGCAAGAGGAATTACAGCCATCGCTTCCATGTCTAAAAACAAAAAATGGGTGAATGGCTATGATGAAGCAATTGTTCCTGAGCTTAAAAAAGTGATTCAGAAGAAGGAAGATAAATTTATAGTTCTTCACATAATGGGAAGCCATCCAAATCCGTGTAACAGACTTCCTCCTAACTGGAATTCGGGTGATCTGAATTGCTATGACAGCTCTATAAAATATACAGATTATGTTTTCAAAAATATTTTCAGTACCCTGAAAAACACCAACTCTGTAATAATCTATGCTTCAGATCATGGTCTTAAAATACAGGGTGACAAATTATTGCATATAGACTCTAAAGAATCTACCCAGGTACCATTTTTTGTTTGGTTTGGAGATAAAGTACCTGCAAACTATAGAATTACAGGGCACGAAACAAAACAGACCCAAACCACTTATATTTATCCTCTGATCATGAAATATATGGGTCTTGAAGCTCCTCAGCATTATAAAAATGAAGGGAATAAATACTTAAACCTGAATATGAGAAGTATGGAATATAATCAGCTTCCGGAATAATAAAAACTCTTTGTAATCAAGCGATTTCGATAGTTTTGCTTTTTTCATCAAAAAAATTACGAATATTTTAATTCACAAATAACAAATTCTGATTTATACTTCGTAATTTTATCTAGTGTTTTTTAAACGTTTGATTTCCCCATAGATCACAAACTGCAAAGCATATTGGAATATCAGATATGATTTTAAGCATATTTTAATATTAAACTTTGTTAAAAGTGTTCAATTATTTAGCAAAAAGTATATTTTTGTATAATTATTGATTTGGTCTATTGATTTTGGAAATAATTTAAACGAAATAAATAATTATATAATCTTAAAATTATGTCACAATCGTACCAGGTTATTTTCGAAAACAACAAAAAGTGGGTAGAGTCCAAAATAGCTGAAGATCCCAACTTCTTCCATGAACTTGCTAAGACTCAGCATCCGGATTATCTGTACATCGGATGTTCGGATAGCAGAGCTACCGCAGAAGAGTTGATGGGTGCAAAGCCTGGAGAAGTATTTGTTTACAGAAACATCGCCAATGTTGTTAATACTTTGGATATGAGTTCCACAGCAGTTATTCAATACGCTGTAGAACATCTGAAAGTAAAACACATTATTGTCTGCGGACATTATAATTGTGGAGGTGTAAAAGCAGCAATGACTCCTCAGGATATGGGGTTATTAAATCCATGGCTGAGAACCATCCGTGATGTTTACAGATTACATCAGGCGGAACTGGATTCTATTCAGGACGAAAACAAGCGTTATGACAGACTTGTAGAACTTAATGTTCAGGAGCAGTGCATCAACGTAATTAAAATGGCCTGCGTGCAGGAAAGATACATTTTAGAAGAGTATCCTATTGTACACGGTTGGGTATTCGACCTTAGAACAGGTAAAATCATTGATCTGGAGATTGATTTTGAGAAAATCTTAAAAGATATCCAAAAGATCTATAATCTTACAAGTTCGGATTGGGTGATGAGCAGAAAGACTAAATAGTTTTTCTAAAAAGAAGATAAAATGAAATTCTGGAGTATTATTGTATTAACGTTTTTTCTGAATTTTACAGCGCTGCCGGGCATTGCTGCAGTTGCAGGCTGGGATATTGCAAGAACGAATGTAATAATCAACGAAGAAGAACCTCATTCTCACCCCTCCTCATTCATTGTTTACGAAAAGACCATTCCGAAACCTTTAGATGTATTTGATTATCTTAAGTTTTCAGAACCAGATGTTCAGGGCATGTCTTTTGTTCTGATTGATGATTCTTTTCATCTTTCCCCATTACTTACCATATTTTCTCCTCCTCCGGAAGCGTAACTCCTATAGTTAGATTTTTTTGATACCATTTCCATATCATTTTGTGATATAGGATACACACGTACTTTAAAATTTTTTTTCACCTTTTTATAACTGACTTATTAAAAAACAGATAAGCCGGTTATCCCTTACAGCTTCACATTATGAAAAAGACATCATTAATAGGAGGAATCAAGGAAAATTTTCCTTCAGGACTCGTGGTATTTTTAGTAGCACTTCCGTTGTGTTTAGGAATTGCTTTAGCATCAGGTGCGCCACCATTATCCGGTATTATTGCCGGTATCGTAGGCGGCCTGGTAGTAGGAACAATCAGTAATTCAAATATTTCAGTTTCCGGGCCTGCTGCAGGTCTGACAGCTATCGTTTTAACAGCAATAACAGATCTTGGCGCATTTGAACTTTTTCTTTGTGCAGGGATTATTGCAGGACTTATTCAATTGATTTTAGGGTTTGTAAGAGCTGGAAGTATTTCCAACTATTTCCCGAATAACGTCATTGAAGGAATGCTTGCTGCCATAGGAATCATTATTATTTTAAAACAGATTCCGCATGCATTAGGATTCGACAAAGATTATGAAGGTCATGAATCTATTTTTGACAATGGCCTGAATTTCGGCTATTTTACAGAATTATTTGGAGCGATCCATGCAGGTGCCATTGTTATTACTTTAATTTCTGTAGCAATCCTTATTGCATGGG
This sequence comes from Chryseobacterium sp. RU33C, assembly GCF_900156015.1. Lineage (NCBI taxonomy): Bacteria > Pseudomonadati > Bacteroidota > Flavobacteriia > Flavobacteriales > Weeksellaceae > Chryseobacterium > Chryseobacterium sp. RU33C. Next base: position 83,595 of record NZ_FTMT01000009.1, read on the forward strand.
ACAAAATCCACGTACTGAAAAGGATGAAAATGCTTCCGGGAGCATTGGTTGCTGTAATTGCAAGTATTCTTTTAAATCAGCTCTTTAAGATGTCCGGAAGTTCTCTGGCTATCGAAACCCAGCATTTGGTTTCTTTACCGGTTCCACAGTCTTTTGATGATTTTAAAAATCTGATCACCACTCCGGACTTTAATGGTTTCACGAATCCAAAGGTATGGATCGTAGGAGCAACAATTGCTATTGTGGCATCTATTGAGACTTTACTTTGTATTGAAGCTTCCGACCGGCTGGACAGACAAAGAAGAATTACAGATACCAATCTTGAGCTTAAGGCCCAAGGAATCGGAAACCTTATCAGTTCTTTTATTGGCGGACTTCCAATGACTTCCGTTGTGGTAAGAAGTTCTGCGAATGCCAATGCGGGAGCAACCTCTAAAATGTCAACTATTATTCATGGTGTATTCTTATTGATTTGCGTACTTTCTATTCCTGTTGTTTTAAATCTAATTCCATTAGCTACACTGGCTGCGGTATTAATTTTAGTAGGATATAAACTGGCAAAGCCGGCTACGTTCAAACATTTCTGGCACTTAGGAAAATATCAGTTTATTCCGTTTGTGGCAACCGTTGTAGCTGTAGTGGCAACAGACCTGTTAAAAGGAGTAGGAATTGGTCTTGCCATCTCCGTTTTCTATATTCTTCAGGGAAATATGAAAAGAGCTTATTATTTAAGCAGAGAAAGGTTGGATGATGCTGATGGAATCAATATCAAGCTTGCTGAAGAAGTATCATTTTTAAATAAGGCAGCCATCAAAAAAACACTTAAAAACATAAAACCAAACTCTACAGTGATCATTGATGCAAGGAGCACTTCCTACATTGCAACCGATGTATTGGAAATGATTCAGGATTTCGCCAATATCCGTGCAAAGGAACAAGACATTACTGTAGAGCTTATAGGCTTTAAAACTTCATACAGAGATTACGAAAGAAGTGAGGATTCCCATATTCTGGTGACTCACAAAAGAGCCATGTAATCCCAATAATTAATTAATTTTTTTAACTTTAAATTCGAAAATAATAAAAATATGAAAGCACATACATACGAAACCCAATCTACTATTACTCCTGAGAAAGCATTGGAATTCTTAAAAGAAGGAAACCAGAGATTTGTAAACAATCTTAAAGCAAACAGAGACCTTCTTGAACAAGTGAATGCAACCCGTGAGGGACAGTGGCCTTTTGCAGTAGTTTTAAGCTGTATAGACAGCCGTACCTCTGCAGAGCTTATCTTTGACCAGGGATTGGGAGATGTATTCAGTATCAGAATTGCCGGTAACTTTGTGAATCAGGACATTCTGGGATCTATGGAATTTGGCTGTAATGTTGCAGGTTCTAAACTTATTGTAGTTTTAGGACACACCAAGTGCGGAGCTTTGAAAGGAGGTCTTGATGCTGCAAAAATTGAAGGCATGGGAATGGACAACCTGAACCACCTTATCAACCACTTCAATCCTATTATCAATGACATTATTGAAGAGAATGAAGAGCGTTCATCTAACAACAGCTCGCTTCTTGAAAGGCTTAATCATCAAAATGTAAAAAGTGCGATTGAAGATATCCGTAAGCAAAGCTCAACACTTAAAAATCTCGAAGCTGAGGGTAAAATTAAAATCGTGGGAGCAAACTATGACGTGGAAACAGGTGTAGTAACCTGGTTATAAGAAGTAAAACTCTTACATTTCAATTATAATTTACAGAAAAATGCCATCGGAATCCGATGGCATTTATTTTTTATTATCTTACATACATTATCAAAGTAAATAGTTAACCATAAAACATATTGTACTGGCAAAATCAACAATATATCCCAATTCAAGGAGACAGGGTTTTATTTTTTGAAAAATAATTATAATTTGGCATCTTTAAATAACTTGAAAACCCAATTACATGATTTTTCCAAAAACAAAAAAAATAGCCAGAGATCTTGGCTGGTATAAAACAGGCGATGGCATATTCGGGCTTTACAAAGGCTATTTTTTCAACGTTTCAGATGCAAGTATAATACACACTCCTCAATACAAGTCTGTTTCAGTAACAACCGGCAATTTAACGGAGGAACAAAGACTAAAAATTAAAACAGAACTGACCAACAATAGAAAACGGTTAAAGTTCACCCTCTTCGAAGTCCGAGAAAATAGTATTTATTTTAAATTTACTGAAAATATAATGCCGACTAAAATCAGGACTGTTTATGCTCTGTTTGACTTTTTGGCTGATTTATTAAAAAAGCTAAACATCCCGGAGCAAAACAAATGTCATAGTTGTGAAAAGCTTCAAAGAATCAATTATTACGACCTTAACCATACTGGTATACTTCTTTGTGATGATTGTTTTAAACAGATGGATAATAAATTCTATGAAATTGAAAAGGAAAGAGTATCAAAAGAGAAAAACTATCTGACAGGATTTTTAGGTGCCGTCATTTTTTCAATTCCTGCCATTATACTTTGGGTCTTACTTGCAGTATATTTAGGAGGGATTTCCTCAGGAATGGCATTTGTTACTGCCCTTCTTGGGTTTTTAGGCTATGATTATTTCAACGGATTTCGTGGCAAACTGACAAGATCTATCATTTTCTTCACGAGCATTATCAGCATATTTGTGGCTAATATTATTACCGTAATCGCTTTATTGGTAAAAGGGGGGTTCTCCATTACTGAAGCAATATCAGAATTTCAAACAAACCCTGCAGCTAATGAAATATTTATGCGGAATATTATTGTATCTTTTATATTATCATGTATTCCATGGATATGGATATTGTTTATTAGGAAGGATAATCAATTAGTTATCAAACCAGCAGAAAAATTTTAGAAGCAGATAAATAAATGACTGCCTTAAAAATAAGGCAGCCATTCAATTTTATAAAATATTTTGTAATTTCAGTTCTTTTTTACTTCAGAAATTATTTCCCGTTAAATGCAGACATTGTATTATTCAATCCTGCAAAAACGAAAGAAAGACTGGCCTTAGCAGAGGTTTCAATTCTTTCGGTAAGCTTTTCAGCTTCTTCTTCATTCCAGGTTCCTAATACATAATCTACCTGTCGTCCGGCAGCAAAATCTGCGGAGATTCCGAAGCGAAGCCTTGCATAATTTTGAGTCTGCAATACTTCATTAATATTTTTAAGTCCGTTATGACCAGCATCTGAACCTTTCCCTTTCAATCTTAAAGTCCCGAAAGGAAGAGCAAGATCATCAGTAACAATCAGAACATTTTCCAAGGGAATATTTTCTTTCTGCATCCAGTATTTCACTGCATTACCGGAAAGGTTCATGTAGGTATCCGGTTTCAGAACAAAGACTTTTCTTCCTTTATGCTTTCCTTCTGCCATCCAGCCAAAATTGGAGGTATTGAATGATACTTCAAGGGTTTCCGCTATTTTCTCAGCTACTTTAAATCCTATATTATGTCGTGTATTTTCATATTCAGAGCCTTTGTTACCAAGCCCGACAATTAAATATTTCATCAGAAATTTTTTGCAAAATTAAGGTATAAAAAATAAAAAACTCAATCTTAGGAAAGATTGAGTGTGAATATTGTTAAAAAAATTCTTCTATTGTGGTTTATAGATGTAATTAACGCCATATCCTTTTGTCATGTAAGTCTGAGGATCATAAACGTAATTGGTACTCTTCACTATCGGTGTCGGAATTGGCGGTGTAAGATCTGTTACCGACCATCTCTTAGGGTTGTTTGGAGACAAGATAAGACTTTCTTTATCATTGATTACCGTAGATAATAATCTTGAAATTTTATATACATGCGGTAACAATGTGAATGGGCTTACCTGCTCATCATATGCATAGTATTCGTAGCTATATTTTCCGGTAACAGCACCAAAGTTATTCCCAGAAGTACCAATTATTTTACCGTAGTATCTTAAAACTTTAGATACATTATCCCCAACATAAGAATAAGCTGTTCTTGAGTAATCAGTGAAGACAAACTGTGTTCCGGGAGCATCAGCCCCATTTCTCATAATGATTGAATCCAATTTACCGGTAGAATTGCTGTAGTATGTTTCATAAGATGTTTTCTCTTTTCTCAACAAAGTCTGCGGTCCCGGAGGATCTCCTGGTATTAAAGGCGGAGTTCTTCTGAAGATTGAACGGTTTTCAGAAATTTTCTGAAGCTTATTATTATTCGTATAATTGAACAATTGAGTGTAGGATACACTGTCTTTATCCAGCTTTCCGTTTCCGTCAAGATCCAGGAAACCGTTGAAATTAATCTGGCTGATTTTATCACCACTGTACATAATATCAGTGATAGAAGCACTGTCTGTGATTACTTTAGTCACAAGAAGTCCGCTGTAGCGATATTCTGCGATCGTATCTTTATCTGTAATTTCTCTGTATAATGCTCTGGGACCGCTTAATCCTCCTGTGTTGTTGAGATCCAACAAAGGATTTCCATCCTCATCCAGCATGTCCTTGCAGGAATGTACTGAGGAGAAACCTGCGATTAGTAAAATAAAATAGAAAATTTGCTTCATTTCCTTGTAATTGATTATTTTTTTGACAAATATAATTTTTTTTTGCCTAAAAATTGTATTATTATTTATATTCTGCTAAGATTAATAACTATATTTCTTCTATAAATTTTTATAGGTAAAAGTTAAATTCTGGTTTTTCTCAAACACCACATACCCTTGATTATCATAAGAATAACTTTGAGCAGTATTAACAGGAGTAGCCGGTGATGGTAATTCTATGAACATAGAAGTGGGATTATTCGGAGATGTTTTATAGAACTGAGCCGGATTGATCAGACTTCGGGTGATGAAATATACTGATGGCAATGTAGAATACGGGCTTTTCTGAGTATCGTAGTTCTGGAAACTATACTTACTTATTACTGCCGTACTCATATTCGGGTTTCCGTTGATATCCAGCAGACCTTTGGAACAAACGACCTGAATTATATTTTCTCCCGTATACACAAAAGAATAATTAATAAATCTGTTATAAGCGCTTATTCCTCCTTCTTTTCTTTTCTCAAGAATTTTGGTAAGCCTGTTGGTAACCGGATCATAGGTAAATGCATAATCGCTTACAACAGAAACTGACGGCGTTGCTCCCGTAGCTGTAGAAGTAGCATTATAAATCTTTTTACCTGTAGCATCCGGAACAATATTAAATTCATAAGTGAGGCTGGATGCTGCTGAACTTACATATTTAATTTTAGTGATATTTTTATCCGTGTATGTTACCGTTGCCGTATAATAAGCACTTCCGGCAAAAGACTCATCTTTAGACACTGCAGTCTGCAGATCTCCGGTTACAGCTGTTGTAACATATTCTTCCTGGGAAACATTATTGGCAGTAACCTTTGCTAAAATCTTTTTAGGAGGAGGTCCGTCATCCGGATTCGGGATAGATTCCGTAGGATCTGAGGTAGTATTACATGCTGTCAGCAGCCCAAGAAAAGCAATACCGGCAAACATTTTAAAAAAATAGTTTTTTACCATATAGAATTTTTTTAGCTTGTCCAAATATAATTCAATTTTCGATAATACACTTTACTTTATCTGAATAAATTCACAAGAAATAGAGTTAATAAACAAAAAAAATCTAAAAACATAACGTTTTTAGATTTATGATTATTGTATTATTATGAAAATTAATAAGGTTGCAATATGGATGTTGTCAAAACAGACTGTGACATATCGCTGTTGAGGAAATTAGTATCAACCGCTTTTCCTATTCCCAGGGTTGTTCCTGCAATGGCTCTTTTTATACAGGCTACTTTAACAGAATACTGGTTTTTAGGAGTAAGATTGGTAAGGGTTGCATTAAGATTAAAAATCTTATAAGCACCACTATCCCCCAATAATACATCTGTTCTTACTGCTCTAAGGGCATTATCAACAAAAACACCACAGGCAAAACTTGCAGAATTCGTTCCCGTTTTCTGAACAGTTGTCTGAAATGAGAATGTAGCCTTATTTGTGCCATTGGTCACGGAAAATGTATCCACAGTTCCAGGAATTACTGTCCAGCCTCCAGTAAGGGCTTCCCCATCATTATAGGGATTGGTAGCCCCGCTGCTACCGGTAAAACTAACTCCGGTTTTGTCTGAAACGGTATTAATGGAAAACACAGACATACTTCCCTGCCCATCTGCAATTTTAATTGATTTCCAGTCATTTACACCTAAATCTGTATTATTGTGAAATATATCACCTGCTGTTCCGGCAGATCCTTTTAGGACATCAGTACCTCCTGTTCTTAATTCTTTTCTGATATTGAGATCTCCGTTCACATCCAGCATATTAGTCGGATTAGGAGTATTTATACCCACTTGAGCATTTGCTGCAGCAGCTGATAAAAGCGAAGTTACAAATAATATTTTTTTCATAATCCGTTTTAATTTATAATCGTATTAAACACTTCAGGAACTTCATATACGTCTACTTTAAGAGAAGATTGTGAAATAAAACTATTGATATTACTATACACATTAGTTCCTATAGAAAGGATATTTCCGGCTCCTGAAGCACCATAAGATCCTAATCTCGTACAGGCAACGCTAACGGTATGATTTCCCTGGGAAAGATTTTCTACAATCCCGATCTGGGTATGAGTAAGAAAAGGATATGAAGTAGTAATTGCCTTTAGATTTCTCTGTCTCAGGTTCACCAGCTTATTATCCACAAAGATACCACATGCATAATCTATGGAGTTATCTGTACTTCCTGCTGCCATAAAATCAGCCTGTACAACAGTTTCAAACTGGAAGTAAGCCTTGCTTTGAGTACTGAAAACAGTAATGGTTTGTGAAAGGCCGTCTATTTTCTTAAAATTGGTAAGTGTACTATAGTCCTTTCCCTTCGTAAAGGTTCCGCCTCTTGAAGTCATGCTTACTGAAGAGTTTTCTGAAGAAGAAAAGGTGACTCCTACTTTATCTGAAAAAGAGTTGTTATAGATCAGGTAAAATTTATTGGGTTCATATTCAGGAATACGCAATGATTTCCAGATTGGAGGAAAGCCTTCACCCTGAGAAACAAGAATCTGATCATTGTTTCCTTGAAATATTGAGTTATCAGCAGCATTAAGGACCGCAATTTTATTTCTGAAATTCACATCTCCGTTTACATCAAGTTTTGCGTTTGGGGTATCTGTTTTTATTCCCACCTGAGCCGTTGCAAAAATGCTTATGCTAAGAAGCAGCGTTGATATTAGTTTTTTCATCATTAGTTGTTTTTATAGCTCACGTATTCTATAACATCCATTTTCATGGTAGATTCCAGCGTAAATGCACTGGAAGCGCCATTTGAAGACTCTACATTTCGTCCGATAGCAAATTGTGAAGTAGAACTTGAAGTATCAATCTTTCTGCACGCGATTTCAATATTGTGAACCCCTACAGGGACGTTCTGTTCTGTATAATTAAGAGTAAAGATATAGTCCTGAAGGCCAGCTTTCCCACTATTATTATTAGAAGCAATTCTATCCGGGCGTACCGCTACCAATGCTCCGTTTCTGAAAACACCACAAGCAAATCGTACGCTTTGTACGGCAGTAGATGAGGATGCTTTCATTTCAATTCCTGTCTGGAACTGATAGGTAAGTCTGTTTTTTCCGTTTTTGATGGTAAAAGTATTGTCAAGTCCGTCTATCTTTTTCCAATTTCCTTTAGTAACATCAGTAATATTATCTCCAACTTGGTTTGTGTAGACACCGTCACCGGCAACACCAGCGGTAAGTGATATAATACCTGTTTGATCTGATGACAGATAAGAATTAATCAACTTATACTGTCCCTCTTCCATAAAGGAAACATTCAAAGATTTCCACACAGGCGGCAATCCTTCGCCCTGAGAAACCAAAACATGGCCGTTTAACCCGGCATTTCCAGCCTGAGTTGATGTACCGCCTACTCTAAGTTCTTTTCTTAAGGTGGTTTTTCCGTTCACATCAAGAACAGATTTGGGCTTTGCAGTACCTATCCCCACCTGAGCGTTGGCGTAGAATGAAAGAAATCCAGCTACGCAGCAATGTATAATTGTTTTCATAATTAATGACTGCAAAGTTACATAACGAAGTCGAAAAAATTTCAGTCACCAATCTATAAGCCTATAGAAATAAACACATTAGAAGATAGAATTATTCACACACAAAAGTAGAATTATTTCTACATAACTCTACTTTTCATGTATTAAAAAAAGGAACTCACACCTCAATCCCTTGCTATATGGGGTTTTACAAGATTTTTTTTATCATTACAAAGTGATTACAAGCCCTCGAAAACAGGCTTAATTCTCTTTAACGGGAATACTATAAAAGAAAAATATGATAATAATCACAAAAAAACGCATAAAAAATCAAGTTTTTGATGCGTTTTAGTAATTTTTATAATGCTGCTTGCAATAAATGAAACAAAAATTTAATCATGATTATTGATTGCTTTCAACAATAGATTAACTTCATCTACATTTTTAACTCTTTCTTTCCTCATCATCAACTGATTACCTTCTTTTCCTGATTTTTCTTTAAGCTGGGCTTCGGCTGGATTCCGGGTCAGATAACTAATAATATGCCGGAATCTATCTGTCTGATAAAACTTATCCTGAGGATTTCCCGGGAAGTACCCTAAAAATACGCCGTTTTTCATGACTATCTTTTCAAAACCGATGTCAGCAGCAAGCCACTTCAATGAAACACTCTTCAAGAGATTGACAGCTTCTTTAGGCAGTGCCCCAAAACGGTCAATCAGTTCCAGTTCAAACTGATGAAGGCCTGCTTCATTAGTAATTTCAGCAATTTTCTGATAGAGCAGCAACCTTTCTTCTGTATTGGAAATATAGGAGTCCGGCAGCATTAATTCCAAATCAGTATCAATATTGACATCCTTAACAGATTTAAAAAGCTTCTGCCTGTCTTCTTCATTTTCAAAAAGGTTTTCAAAATCTGCATCATCTTTTAGTTCTTCCAGTGCTTCCTGCATTAGTTTCTGATAGGTTTCAAACCCCATCTCATTGATGAACCCACTCTGCTCAGCACCCAGAAGATCTCCTGCACCTCGGATTTCCAGGTCTTTCATCGCAATCTGGAAACCGCTTCCCAGATCTGAAAACTGTTCAATAGCTTCCAGCCGTTTTCTGGCATCCGAAGTCATCATATCATAAGGTGGAGTAATCAGATAACAGAATGCTTTCCTGTTACTACGTCCTACCCTTCCTCTCATCTGATGCAGATCCGCCATACCAAACCTTTGTGCATCATTGATAAAAATAGTATTGGCATTCGGAACATCTACTCCACTTTCTACAATGGTAGTGGACACAAGAACATCATATTTCCCTTCCATAAAATCCAGAACATTCTTTTCAAGCTGCTTCCCTTCCATTTGCCCATGCCCTGTAATCACTCTCGCATCAGGAACCAGCCTCTGGATAAGTCCTGCGATATCTTTCAGATTTTCAATTCTGTTATTGATAAAGTATACCTGACCATCTCTCTGAAGCTCATAAGAAACAGCATCGCGAAGGGTTTCTTCATTGAATCCTATTAATTGCGTATCTACAGGCTGTCTGTTTGGCGGCGGTGTTTTGATAACGGATAAATCCCTTGCAGCCATTAATGAGAACTGTAAAGTCCTCGGAATAGGAGTCGCTGTAAGGGTAAGTGTATCCACATTATTTTTCAAAGTTTTCAGTTTATCTTTTACTGAAACCCCGAATTTATGTTCTTCATCAATAATCAGCAATCCAAGATCTTTAAATTTTACTGAACTGCTTACCAACTGATGTGTTCCTATAATGATATCTACTTTTCCGTTCTTTAAAGCCTCTAAAGTCTCTGATTTCTGCTTAGCCGTTCTGAATCGGTTTACATACGCAACATTCACCGGAAAATCTTTAAGTCTTTCTTTAAAACTTCTGTAATGCTGAAAGGCAAGAATAGTGGTTGGAACCAATACTGCAACCTGCTTACCATCTGTAGCGGCTTTAAATGCAGCTCTGATCGCAACTTCCGTTTTACCGAAACCTACGTCACCACAGACAAGCCTGTCCATCACCGTATCAGCTTCCATATCTTTCTTCACATCTACGGTAGCCTTTTCCTGATCCGGCGTATCTTCATAAATAAAGCTGGCTTCCAGCTCGTTCTGCAGGTAGGAATCCGGAGTAAAAGCAAAGCCTTTAGCCGTTTTCCTCTGGGCATACAGTTGAATCAGGTCAAAAGCAATCTGCTTAACCTTCGCTTTTGTCTTCTGTTTTAAAGATTTCCATGTTGGAGATCCAAGTTTACTCAGAACAATTTCTCTTCCATCCGGTCCATTGTATTTCGATATTTTATGCAGAGAGTGAATGCTTACATATAATAAATCTCCATTTTTATAGGTAAGTTTGAAACATTCCTGGATTTTTCCGTCATTATTCACTTTCACCAATCCCATAAACTTCCCGATTCCATGATCAATATGGGCAATATAGTCTCCTATTTTCAGAGACATCAGGTCTTTCAGGGTGAGTTGTTCAGATTTTGCAAAGGTATTTTTAGCTTTATATCTCTGGTAACGGTCAAATATCTGATGATCCGTGTAAACCAGTAACTTGTGTCCGTTATCTACAAATCCTTCATGAAGTTCAGACTTAAAACTTTTAAATGGAAGCTCATGTTGAAGCTCTTCAAAGATGGATTCCAGCCTTTCTTTCTGTTTTTCTGTTGAAAAGGAAATCCAGGTATCAAATCCGCTGTTCTGTTTTTCTTCGATATCTTCAATCAACAATTCGAAGTTTTTATGAAAAGAAGGCTGTGGAAGCTGCTCCATTTTTACTTCAGCAACTTCTTTCAGTCCTTCAATGATCATTCCTCCAAAATCAATTGTTTTGAATTTTTTATAGTCAAACAGAAACTCCTGATCAGAAATAAAAAGCTCCTGCGGAGTCCTGTGGGCAATGTCTTTACTTAATGTATCATATTTTTCCAAAGATCTTTCATAGAACGTCCGGATCTTCTGCATTCCTACCATTCCGTTTTTAGAAACCACAAAACTTTCCGTAGGCAATAGCTGCAACAGAGAAACCCTGGTTCCCGTTACTGAAAAGTTCATATTGGAAACCAACTGGAAATCCTTTACTTTATCTACCGAAAGCTGCGTTTCGATATCAAAGGTTTTGATACTTTCCACTTCATTACCGAAGAACGTAATTCTGTACGGTTTTTCATGTGAATAGGAAAACACATCCACAATTCCTCCTCTCATAGAAAACTCTCCCGGTTCAGAAACAAAATCAGCCTGCTGGAAATGATAATGATTAAGCAGTTCATCCACAAAATCAAAATCCAGCTGGTCTCCTACTTTAATATGATGGGAAATTGCTTTAAAATCTTCCTTTTTCAAAACCTTTTCAGATAAAGCTCCGGCGTAAGCCACAATAACTTTCGGAGATCTCCCGGAATTGATTTTATTAAGAACCTCAGTCCTTAAAACCAGATTGGCATTCTGAGTCTTTTCTACCTGATAAGGTTCAAGATGGGTTGCCGGAAAATACAGCACCTTATCCTTGCCCAAAAGATCTTCCATCTCAGTATTGACATACAAGGCATCTTCCTTATCATCTACCAGATAAAGAATATTCTTCTTCTGAGCCAAAAAAAGCTCTGCCACAAAAATAGAAACTGAAGATCCCGCACTTCCTTTTACGGCAATATGCTGACTGTTTTCTAACTGAGTAAAAATTTCTTTCCCAAACTCTTTCTGCATAAGGTCTGGAAGGAACTTTTCATTGATGGATTTTAACTGCATAAATAGTAATGGTATAAACGAAAAAAGCGATTTCGGGAGTTTTCCGAAACCGTTGATGGTATACAAAGGTACGGATATTTTTTCTCTTCCTCAGAAAAACAGAAAGACCGAAGGTTTAAAATGAAGGACTTAGCTTCATAAATCTTAATTTTTTACAATTTTATCTAATAACCTGTTAAAAAAAATCAACTTCCTCCCCATGGCATAGTGTTTGGGATTTCCAGCCTAACCAAACATTAAGAATAGTATTATGAAAAAAGCAATTAAAATCTTAGGAGTTATGATGCTGTTATTATTCACAGCATTATCTTTTTCGTCGTGCAGCAAAGATGACGACCCTGTCAACAATGAATTTTTCGCCGGAACCTACAAAGGAAAAGTCTCTTATAATGATGGAGGCTCTACCAATATCAGCACAGACAATGGAAGTGTATTTGTAACGAAGATCGCCAGCGGCACCAAATATAATTTCGCTTTCTCCAACAGCATTCCGGATCTTAACGGAATAGAGTTTAATCAGGAAGGAGATCATACTCTGGTGATGATTGGTTCTACAGCAACCTCTTATATCAGAATTGACAATAATGTTCTAAAAATCCTGTATGTCAAAGATGGCAAAACGTGGACAGCCAACTGTACGCGCTAGCCATGTCTATTTATATATTATGCAAGCCTGTTTCCGGAAATGGAGACGGGCTTTTTCATTGTAAATGAAGTGTTTTAATTTTTTTTTAAGATGTAATAAACTTTAGTTAAGTTTGAAAATACTGTTTTTGTAGCCTGCTTTTTGTATATCTTTATTTAACAAAAAACAAACAATAATTCTTATGAAAAAATTCTTATCTGCAATGTCTTTGATCCTGGGATTAGGACTTGCCACTGCTCAGCAGACTGCTCCCGCTACAGGTGCTACTGCACATCCGCCTGTAAAAGCAACTACAGCAAAAGCTGCGAAACCAGCTGAAGTGAAAGCTGCAAAACCTGCAATGGATGCAAAAGCAGTGAAGCCTGCACAACCGGCTGCCAAAATGAAAAAAGACGGCACTCCGGATAAGAGATATAAAGAAAACAAACACCTGAAAAAAGACGGTACTCCTGATAAAAGGTACAAAGAAAATAAATAAGCATAACATTAACATATAGTTGTTATTTTCATAATCAAATTTCGAAAAACCGGTGGAACACGTTCCATCGGTTTTTTTATGTGAAGCTTCGTAAAAAATGATTCAAGATTCTTTACTTATTTATAAATTTGACCCATGTTAAACTTCTTCAAGAAAAATGCAGCGCTGATTTGGGCAAAGAGACATGTTCAGAAAGCGGAGGATTTCAAAAAAAATGCTGAAAAAAACCAGGAAGACTTATTAATTTCTCTGGTGAATACAGCTCAAAAAACACTTTTTGGACGGGAACATGATTTTGAAAACATTCATTCTGTAAAGGATTTTCAGGACAGAGTTCCTGTAGCCGATTATGAAGATCTGAAACCTTACATTGAAAGGGTAAAAAAGGGACAGTCCAATATTTTATGGACGGAAACTCCGGAATATTTTGCCAAAACTTCGGGAACGACTTCCGGATCTAAGTACATTCCGATTTCCAAAGAAGGAATGCCATTTCAGATTGCCGGCGCCCAAAGTGCATTATTTCATTATATCAGCAAAAAGAATAACGCTGATTTTGTGAATGGAAAAATGATTTTCCTTCAGGGCAGCCCGGAACTGGAAGAAGTATTTGGAATAAAAACAGGAAGACTGTCCGGTATTGTAGCGCATCATATTCCTAACTACCTTCAGAAAAACCGTCTGCCAAGCTGGAAAACCAATATTATGGAAGACTGGGAAGCGAAAGTAGACAAAATCATAGAGGAAACGGAACATGAAAACATGACACTCATCTCAGGAATTCCACCATGGCTGATCATGTATTTTGAAAAGTTAACAGAAAAACACGGTAAAAAGATCAAACAGCTTTTCCCAAATCTTCAGCTTATTGTAACAGGAGGTGTCAACTATGAACCTTATCGCGATAAAATGGAAGAGTTATTGGGAGGTAAGGTAGACATCGTTCAAACTTTTCCCGCTTCTGAAGGTTTTTTTGCTTTTCAGGATGATTATACAAAGGAAGGATTACTCCTTTTAACCAATCACGGAATTTTCTATGAATTTATTCCTTTGGAAGAATATGGCAAGCCTGAAGCAAGAAGATTGACGTTAAAAGAAATTGAGCTTCATAAAGATTATGCATTGATTCTTACGACCAATTCCGGATTGTGGGCTTATTCTATAGGAGATGTTGTAAGATTTATCAGTAAAGATCCATACAGGGTTTTGGTGAGCGGGAGAACCAAACATTTTACCTCTGCATTTGGTGAGCATGTGATTGCTATTGAAGTGGAAGAAGCAATGAAAGCTGCGCTTGAAAAACATCCTGCACAGATTACGGAATTCCATCTCGCTCCGCAGGTGAATCCGGCTGAAGGACTTCCCTATCACGAATGGCTGATAGAATTTGAAAAAGAACCTGAAAACTTCGAAACTTTCAGCGATGAACTGGATCTGCAGCTTCGGGCAAAGAATACTTACTATGATGATTTGATTTCGGGAAATATTTTACAAAAACTGCAAATCACCAGACTTAAAAAAAATGCCTTTCATGAATATGCAAAATCCCAGGGAAAATTAGGGGGGCAAAATAAGACCCCAAGATTGGCTAATGACAGAAAGATTGCAGATCTATTGGAAATTTATAAATTTTAATCATATTTTTTCAATTCCAAAAACGTATATTCAAAAAAAATTATAAATTTGAAAAACTAAAAGAAAATAATGAAAGCATCTGTACTGTTGAAATCATCTTTACTAACATCTTTATTTGTTATTACATCTTGTGCTACTACAAAATACAGCGAAGATATTTCAAAAAATAATTACTCTAATCTTGAAGCCGGAAAAATATACAAAGTTACAATGAGAGACGGCTCTCCGAAGCAGACGATCTTATTCAGAAACGTTGTTGGCGAAAATCTTGTAGGTACAGCCGGTAAAAAAGACAGTACAGAAGTGATTATTCCTAAAGCAAATGTAGCTGCCGTAAAAGACAGAAGAAAAGCAAGAATTGCGGCAGGTGCTACCATTATCGGAGCAGCAGGTGTTGCTGCCATCGTATTAAGTTCTTCCAGAGCTGACTAAAATAGATTTTATCTTTTGAGACTTATTTAATATATCTTTCAAAAATTGTCATATGAATAGCCCTAAATAAATTTTTAGGGCTATTTTTGTTCATGATTTCCTTTACCCCGTTACAAACATTACAAAATGTTGAGTTCAGAAATCTTCTTAGCGGGAGATTTTTTATTGTTTTAGCCTTCCGAATGCTCGCTACTTTATTAGGATGGTGGGTGTATCAATTAACAAAAGATCCTTTTTCAATAGGCCTTATCGGACTTTCAGAGGTGATTCCTGCTGTAAGCTGTGCGCTGTATGCCGGACATGTTATTGATATGAATGAAAAAAAGAGACTGCTTCTTATTTGTAATTATGCCTATATTTTTCTGATCGGACTTCTGCTGATTCCTGCATTCCTGGATGTGGAAATGCACTTTACAGGTCATCAGATTACCTATTATATTTATGGGGTTATCTTTTTCACCGGGATAGCAAGAGCCTTTATCGGTCCCATTGTTCCTTCCATGATACCTAAAATCGTAAAGAAAGAGAATCTTCCCAATGCCGTAACCCTTAACCAGGCCACTTTCCTGATTTCTTCTGTTTGCGGACATGCTATTGGGGGTGTTCTTATTGGGTTTATCGGTGTAAAATGGACACTGGTTGCTATTTTAGCACTCATATTGGTTGCTTCATTATTTTTCTGGCAGCTTCACAAACAGTATTCAGAATACAAAAAGGAAACAGTAAATGTAGCAGAAAGCATGCGCGAAGGAATTTCTTATATTTTTAAAACCAAGGAGATTCTGGGTGCTTTATGTCTTGATATGTTTGCCGTACTTTTTGGCGGAGCAGTAGCTATGATCCCCGTATTTGCAACAGACATTCTGAATTCAGGAGCTGAAGGTTTCGGCTTACTGAATGCAGCTTCGGATATTGGTTCCATGTGTATTATTACTATTTTATCTATTGTTCCTCTCCGAAAAAATCAGGGAAAAATACTTCTTGCTGTTGTTACAGGATTCGGGCTATGTATCATTGGATTCGGTTTATCAAAATTATATTGGCTGTCTTTTATGTTCCTGGTGATGAGCGGAATGCTGGATGGAATTTCTGTGGTTATCCGAGGTACCATTGTACAGTTAAAAACACCGGATCACATCAGAGGTCGTGTTCTGAGTGTGAATTCAATTTTCATCATGTCCAGCAATGAAATGGGACAGTTTGAAAGTGGACTTATGGCCAAATTACTTGGTGTTGTGCGCTCTGTGGTATTTGGCGGCTGTATGACTGTTTTAATTGCCCTGCTGGTGGGAAGTACCAATCCTAAATTGAGAAAGATGCAATATTAATTTATTGTTTATCAGACCATTTAAAATCTGACGTCAAAAAAACAAGAATCCGAAATACTTAAAATCAGAATAGAACGTTTTCTATTCTGATTTTTATTTTATACCTGTTTTTTAAAAATTTATAAAAGAATTCAATCTCAAATATTTATCAAAACCACCAATATCTTTACGATCTCCATATAATCTAACCCAAACAATAAAATACAATATTTAAAACCAACACATTACTTTCGTTAAATATATCTCAAAATCTTTAATTTAACGTTAATAATTTTTTATATTTGCTTCATAAAATATCCCCCTATGACTAAACTTTTACTAATTTTGAGCTTTCTCATGACAGGTTCTCTGATAAATGCTCAATTTTTTTCAGATCAAACCCTACAACAATCTGTTTTGCAGCTCAATAATGCTACAACAGAAAACGACTACAATATGCTTTTTTCTAAGTTTTCAGAAGCTAAAACTTCAGAAAAATGGCAGGCTAATTACTACGCTGCAGCAACATTGTATCTTAAGACCAATTTCCTTTTAAAGAACAGCCCGAACAGTCCTCTTGGAGAGCCTAATGAATCTGCAAGAAAACTGGCCATGCAGGCCCTTGCTTCTGAAAAGAATAATGGGGAGGTAAATATTCTCCTTGCTCTTATTCATTTTCAGAAAATAAGAATAAAAACAGCTGCAGACCCTCAAAAGGAATTAAAAACAGCTACAGGCTTTATGGCCAAAGCGGAAACTACTTTAAAGAACAATCCCAGACTTTCTTTTTTAAAGGCTGAAATAGCTGAAAAACAAGGAAACAAGACGGAGGCTATAAAGTTCTATAAAAAAGCGGCCAAAGAATTTGAAACATCAGACCCCTCATCCGCTTCACCTAATTGGGGAAGACAGCTGATCGGAACAAATTAACAGTAAGAAT
This sequence comes from Chryseobacterium sp. RU33C, assembly GCF_900156015.1. Lineage (NCBI taxonomy): Bacteria > Pseudomonadati > Bacteroidota > Flavobacteriia > Flavobacteriales > Weeksellaceae > Chryseobacterium > Chryseobacterium sp. RU33C. The sequence goes on from NZ_FTMT01000009.1 coordinate 100,856, forward strand.
ATGCATGATCTCCTGATCAAATCGGGACGATCAGTTTTTTTGATATGAAAGACTTAAAAATCCATCGAATGTTTAGAGAAACATTACTTTATATCAGATAAAAAACAGCATTTTTTGTAACTAAACACTTTTACTATTTGTTTTTAAAATTAATTCTCATGAAAAAAACATTACTTGTTTTCTTAATCATATTTTCACATATTTTATTTGCTCAATCAGATTGCGGCACTGCAATGGCGGTGTGCGGCAACACTGATATATCCTATACTCCCAACGGCCATGGAGACATTGCGGAAGACCTCGGCGGATGTTTAACTTCTGACGAAAAGTTCTCCGTATGGTATTCTTTTACCGTTGCTACAGGTGGAACTCTTACCTTTGAAATCATCCCTAACGACCAGGGAGATGATTATGACTTTGGAGTATACGGACCAAACAAATCTTGCGGAAACCTGGGAGCTCCAATACGTTGTTCATATTCCGGACAAAGTGGAAACACTGGTCTTAATATGACCGCTACAGATCTTAGTGAGGACGCTACAGGGGACAAATGGGTAAAATATCTTGACGTATTGCCTGGACAGACTTACTATATTATTGTAAACAACCACAGAGAGACAGCTAACGGATTCAAATTATCATGGGGTGGTACAGCTACTTTATCATCTCCGTTCACTGATCCGAATATTCAGCCTTATCCATTCGTTCCACCGGGAATTCCAGGAGCTAATCCTACCGACCCAAGAGAAGTAGTGGTATGTTCAAATCCGGCGACTTTTGATTTCGCATCGTTATCAGCAGGAATTCTTAATGGTAACCCTAATTTCAGCATCAGCTACCACACCAGTCAAAATGATGCCTTAACCGGTAACAACCCTCTTGTTGGCCCTCAAACTGTTACTCCTGTTGGCGTTTATTTCTATAGCATCAATTATACTGATCCTACTAACCCGAACAGCCCTGTTAATAAATGCAGACAGACCGGTAAATTTAAATTTAAAGATGGCACCATCAAGGCTACCAATGTAACGCTAACAAGCTGTAATAATAACAATGCAGGTACCGCAACTTATGATCTAACAACTGCCGCTGTTTTTGCTGATCCAACCGCGACTAAAAAATATTATCATACTTTATACGATCTGAATAACTCAATTAATGAGATTACCAACATCTATCAGTTTGTTTCTGCAGAAGGTAAAATATATGCAAAGGTAACCTCTGTTTTCGGATGTAGTGATATTGCAGAAATTACCCTTAAGTTCTACCCGCAAATCATTGCAAAAGATGCAGAATTAAGATCATGCTTTATTGAGGCAAATCCTTCCACAGCTTTATTCAACCTTGATAATGCTGCTGTAATCACTCCACAGGCAGGTATTACTAAAAAATACTTCCCTTCACTGACCGATGCAATTGATGGAACCAATGAAATTTTAAACGCTAATTATATTGCACCAAGCGGTTTGGTATACGTAAGAGTATCTGACACCAGAGGATGTTATGTAGTAGTGAAAATTGGTTTAACAGTAATTGCCCCGGTAACATCTAATGTATTGAAAGACAAAATTATCTGTATAGAAGACACTACAACTTTAGATGCGGGACCCGGATTCAAAAGCTATGAATGGAGCACAGGAGCTACAACACAGTCTATCAAAGATGTAGGTGTAGGTATTTACTGGGTAAAATTAAAAACAGGAGAATGTGTTGCCACTCAAAAGGTAACAGTTTATCCTTCTGAACAGCCGGTAGTAACAAACATCGATATTAACAACACTACATTAACAATCAATGTTATTGGAGGAACTCCGGATTATCAGTATTCTATGGATAAAATTTTATGGCAGCCGTCTAATGTATTCTCCAATGTAGCAAGAGGAACTTACAAAGTGTATGTAAAAGATGCTTATGACTGCGAACCTATTGAAGTGAACGTAGTAGTTCCTAACCTTATCAATATGATTACTCCCAACGGAGATGGCGTGAATGATGTAGTAGATTATTCTGCTATGGCAGATAAACAGAACCTTATTTTAAGTATCTTTGACAGATACGGAACAAAAATCCACCAGGGAGATAAATCCAACGGTTACAAATGGGATGGTAGAATTGCCGGCAAGAATATTCCTACAGGTACTTACTGGTATTCTGTAACATGGAACGAAAATGACAAGAAGAACACTCCTTTCAAGTTTTCAGGATGGATTGTTGTAAAAAACAGAGAATAAAACACCTTATAATATAAAAAGCCGCTTTGGCGGCTTTTTCTTTTACAAAGAATGATAAAAATTTATTGATTTCAAGTTTGTTTAACAAAAAAAGATTTAACAATGAAAAAAATATTACTTCTTTTTATTTTATTGATAACACAAATGGTCTTTTCACAGTCAGACTGTGTCACAGCAATTCCCATCTGTGGTAATTCTGACATTTCATACACCCCTTCAGGCCCGGGGAATATTATAGAGATTCTTAACCAAAACGGAGGATGCCTCAGCACCAATGAAAGATATACAGTTTGGTATACTTTCACTGTATCCACACCAGGAACGCTGGCATTTAAAATAAAACCAAACGATCAGGGTGATGACTATGATTTTGCAGTTTACGGACCAACGGCAAACGGCTGTGCTTCCTTACAGAATGCGGATCACGTTTTCATACAGCCTATAAGATGTAACTATAGTGGTACTGCAGGAGATACAGGTCTGGATCTTACTCTTGCTCCGCCCGCAGTATTTCCTACCAATCCTCCCGGTGTTACATCCAGTATGAACAATGGAAAATGGAGTCCTTACATGGATGTATTAATGGGACAGACCTATTATCTGGTTATTGACAATTTCAGTAGATCCGTTAATGGTTTTTCTTTAGAATGGTCAGGAACTGCAAGCTTAAGTTCTGCATTTAACGATCCCGTTCTTTCCCCCAACCCATTTATCGCGCCGGGTATTCCGGGAGCTACACCTAATGACCCTAATCAGGTAATGGTTTGTGCGCTGCCTACCCAGTTTGATTTTACAACATTATCTGCAGCTATTATTAATGGTAACAGCCCGAACTTCAAGGTTACTTATCACAAAACCACCAACGATGCTCTTACAGGACAGAACCCTCTTACAGTAACTACTGTAGACGGAACCACAACATATTATTACAGAATTGTATACCAGGATTCCAGCAATCCGAACAACCCTATCAATGGATGCTTTATAACAGGTAAATTCAAGTTTATCAATGTGGGGATCTCCGCCAATTCGGCAACTCTATACTCCTGTAACAACAACGGAGCTGGTACTGCAAAGTATAATTTAACAACAGCCAATGTATTTGGAGGAACCGGAGCAACGATTAAATATTATGCAACGACGGCGGATATGAATGCGGATATTAATGAAATTACAGATCCCGCCAACTATGTTTCTGCCGAATCTACAATCTATGTAAAAGTAATTTCTTCTTTCGGATGTATTGCAACTACTACCATCAGACTATTATTCTATCCAACTGTTGTGCTAAAAGATGCTGTACTCCAAAACTGCTATATCGACAACGATGTTATGCGTTCAACATTTGATCTTTCCAAAGCAGATATTGGTGTAGCTGTTCCCACACCCACCGGAACTATTATTAAGTATTACACAACGGTAGCGGATGCTAAAGCACAGACCAATCCTATAACAGCAGCATTCAATTATCTTTCGGAAAGCAAAACAGTATATGCAAGAGTAGATAATGACAAACAGTGTTATTCTATTGCCAAAATAGAGCTTATAGTATTACCTCCTGTAAAATCAGCAGTATTAAAAGACAAAACAATTTGTGCTGAAGCCAAAACAACTTTGGATGCAGGACCTGGATTTGTAAGTTATGAATGGAGCACTGGCGAAACAACACAATCTATCAGCAACGTAGGAGTTGGGGTTTATTGGGTAAAACTTCAGACCGGAAAATGTTTCACACTTCAGGAAGTACGTGTACACGCAAGCCTTCAGCCAGTAGTTTCAGGAATTGAAATTACCAATAACAATATCACCGTAACAGCTACAGGAGGCGTTCCTCCTTACAAATTTTCTGTAGACGGTGTTAACTGGCAGGATTCCAACGTTTTCACAGGCCTTCCCCGAGGAGAAAATACAATATATGTAAAAGACACTTACAACTGTACGCCTATCCAGGTAACCGTGACAGTTCCTAATCTTATCAACGCCATTACTCCGAACGGAGATAACGTAAATGATGTTATTGACTATTCTGCATTAGCCTACAAGAAAAACCTTATCTTCATTGTATATGACAGGTATGGAAACAAACTTCATGAAGCGAAGAAATTCAATAACTTCTCTTGGGACGGAACCGCTTTTGGCAAGAAAATTCCAACCGGAACTTACTGGTACACGATCTCCTGGAACGAAAACAATAAAAACAGTACCGAAACCAAATATTCAGGATGGGTATTGGTAAAGAATAAAGAATAAGTTTTTACTTCATCTTGTTGAAAAATCACCTCAGACTGAGGTGATTTTTTTTATCAACAATAGCAACCTCCTGTTTACAGCATTTTACGAAAGACTGCTAATAATTTGTTGAATACTATTTTTTTATTTTTTTTTAAATAAACTATCTTTGCACCATGGCGCAGAAAGAAACATTATCATCCCTGACACACGGAAACTTTGCAAAAGAATTGTCTATTGCGGATGGAAAAATGCCTCCCAATGCAGTGGATTTTGAAAGACTGGTTATCGGAACTTTTTTGATTGACAAAAAAGGTCTTGACCACTCCATTGACCTTCTTACCCCGGAGGTATTTTATGATCCCAGACATCAGGTCATCTTTTCTACTATCCTGAAATTGTATGAAGGCAACCACCCGGTAGACTTAATGACGATTATTCAGGAGTTAAAAAAAGAAGACAAACTGAGCCAGGCAGGTGGCGATCATTACATTATTGATCTTACCATGGGAGTAAGTTCATCTGCCCATATCGAATATCACGTACGTGTTATTCTTGAAAAATACATTTTAAGAAGCCTTATTAATGTTTCTGCTAATGTTATTGATTCTTCCTACAAAGAATCAACAGATGTTTTCGAACTTCTGGATAAGGCGGAACAGTCTTTCTTCGAGATTACCAACGGAACAATCAAAAAAGGATTCGATACCGCTAACTCATTGGTAAAACAAGCCATTGATACAATTAAATCTTTAAAAGACAAACAGGGACTTTCCGGAGTTCCTTCAGGATTCAGAGATGTAGATAAGGAAACGGGTGGATGGCAGAATTCTGACCTCATTATTATTGCAGCCCGTCCGGCGATGGGTAAAACAGCCTTCCTTCTTTCCATGGCAAGAAATATTGCAGTAGGCCACAAAATCCCTATGGCTTTATTCTCTCTCGAGATGGCATCAGTACAGCTAATCACCAGAATGATTGCTTCTGAAACAAGAATTTCCTCAGAGAAACTAAGAAAAGGAACTCTGGACGATGAAGAATGGCAGAGACTATTTTCCAATGTATCTGAACTGGAAAATGCTCCTTTATATATTGACGAAACCCCTTCCCTTTCCATATTCGACTTCCGTGCCAAATGCCGAAGACTGGTAATGCAGCACGGCGTAAGACTTATCATGGTTGACTACCTTCAGCTGATGACAGCCGGCGGCGGTGGAAAAGGCGTTGGAAATCGTGAACAGGAAATTTCCATGATTTCACGTTCGTTAAAAGCGATTGCAAAAGAACTTAACGTACCGGTAATTGCTCTTTCCCAGCTTTCAAGAAGTGTGGAAGCCCGTCCCGGAAAAAGACCTCAGCTTTCAGATCTGAGAGAATCCGGAGCAATTGAGCAGGATGCGGATATTGTATCTTTCATTTTCAGACCGGAGTATTATAAAATTACCGTTTGGGATAATGATGAGGAAGGCCAGGAAACTTCTACAGAAAACCAGGCCGAACTGATTATTGCAAAACACAGAAATGGTGCTACGGCAGATGTCCGATTATCATTCTTAAAACATTTTGCAAAATTCGGTGATATTGAAGCTGCATTTGATGGTGGTGCCGGAGGCGGATATCCTTCCAACTTCGGAGAACCAAGTGGCTTTGACAAGATCAAGACAACAATTCAGCCAGGAGCAGCATTTGACCTTCCGGACAGCTCAAAACTTTCCGGTTCATCAATGAATGACTTTGATGATGACGATGACTTTCCTTTTTAGGTAAAGAATCAATTCAGTTTAATTGTACGGTCAATACATCAATTTTTAAAAAGCAGATTTGAGAATCGAAATTTATACGGACGGAGCTTGCAGCGGAAACCCCGGAAAAGGCGGATATGGAATTCTTATGCGCGTTCCTGAAAAAAATTATCAGAAAACATTTTCCAAAGGTTTTAGAAAAACAACCAACAACAGAATGGAACTTCTGGCTGTTATCACCGCATTGGAAAAACTGAAATCTACAGAAAATGACATCCATGTGTATACCGACAGTAAATACGTATCCGATGCCATTAACCAAAACTGGATTGCGGGATGGATCAAAAGAGGATGGAAAAATGTAAAGAACCCTGATCTCTGGAAAAAATTCATTGAACTCTACAACAAACACAACCCAACAATGCATTGGGTAAAAGGTCATGCCGGGCACTTTGAAAACGAGCTTTGTGACAAATTAGCCGTTGCAGCAGCCAGCTCTCCGGATCTTGAAATTGATACGTATTTTGAGGGTTTGGATAACAATTCCTTATTTTAATTTAATTAATGCAAATACGTATTAGCTACTATAATATTCACCATTATATCACAATAAGCAGCATTTTTTTAAAATATTATTAAAATTTAAGCAAAATTAACATTAAATACATATTATTTAATTGGGATTTAATATCTTTACATATTAATCTAAGTCCCATTATAAATGAATAAAAATCTATTATTGTATTTATCTGTTTTTTTACTCTGTATAGCCGGGAAGTCCTTTTCCCAGACTTATCAGCTTATCGGAAATCCAGTGAACACTACTGGATGGACAATGGTTTCACCTACTCAGGTAAATACAGATTTTATTCAGCTGACCCCGGACACCAACAACCAATCCGGTTCCATAAGGCTGAATGATCCTATCAATCTAAAATATTGCGACAAATGGAGAGTAGAATTTGATTTCAGAATGGATTCCAACCAAACCTCCAACGGAGATGGAATTGCCTTCTGGTATCTTGCCAATCCACCTGTTGCCAGCGTATTAGGTTCCGGCCTTGGTGTTTCTCAGAATGCAGTAGGGCTTGTTGTAGGGCTTGATACTTACAATAATACCACAACAGCTACCATGAGTAAAGTTCATGTTGCTTACGGCCAGGTTCAAAACACCACTGACACCAACAACGTTGAATTCTTCAATATACCCGGAAGTTCTTTCCATTCACCGGATCTGAATACTACACAACCTTTTCAGGGAACAACTTTTAAACATGTGGAAGTAACAGCACAGGTAGACCCTGCAGCTCCCACCAGCTGGATTATAAAAATAACAATAGACGGTAATGTAATTTGTAATCAGTCTTTTGCACCTTCAGGCACAGCTGCCGCAATGACTGTAGGCTATTTTGGCTTTTCAGCGTCTACAGGGGGAGCAAGATCAAGACATTCCATTAAAAATGTAAAAATTTATACGGATAAAGTTCCTATTTTGCAGAATTCAGCAACACAGTCATTCTGCCCTAATCCTGCTACAGGATACGGATCTGTAAACCTTACTACTTTCAATTCGCAATTTGTAAACAACCCTTCCAATTATACCTTTACTTATTATCCATTCGGAAGCTCTACACCTATTGCTAATCCCGCCAATTATCAGTTTAACGCTAACTCAACAGTAACAGTTGTTATTAAAGATAATGCAGGATTGCTCTGCGATAACCCGGATGGTAAAATTTTACTGGATCTTGCTCCTTTCAAAGCAGAAGATAAAACGATTACTGTATGCAATAATAATAAAGCCGGAACAGCAGCCTTCAACCTGAATACAGCAGCTGTCACAAATGTTCCTGGGGTTAGTAAAAAATATTATAAAACGTTAGCAGACCTCAATGCAGATACGAATGAGATTCAGAATCCTAACAATTACATATCTGCCCCCGGAATTGTTTATGTAAAAGTAACCACTCCTCAGGGATGTACAGGTTCAGCAAAAATTACATTGGCATTCTATCCCGACACTCCTGTGAAGGAAGCCACTCTAAGATCATGTTTTATTGAAAATAATATCACAAGTGCTATTTTTAATTTGACAACCGCAGATGTTACTACTTTAGGAACCGGCACAGCCAAAAAATACTACACATCCATCGCTAATGCATTAGACGGCATCAATGAAATCATGAATCCACTTCAGTATTTATCCACAAGTACTGTAGTGTATGCAAAAGTAACGGATGCTAACGGATGCTTCAATATTGCTAAAATCAATCTTATGGTATTACCACCTGTAACATCCTCTGTTTTAAAAGACAAAACCATTTGTATTGGAGAAAAAACAGATTTGGATGCAGGACCTGGATTTGACGGTTATGAATGGAGCACAGGAGCAACTACCTCATCTATTAAAGATGTAGGGGTTGGCACTTATTGGGTAAAACTGAAAACCGGCAACTGCATCACTACACAGACTGTCAATGTAAAAGCCTCTGCAAATCCTGTGATCTCCAGCATTGATATTGACAACAACACTATTACTGTAAATGCAGCAGGAGGAACGCCTCCATATCAATACTCTGTGGACGGAGTTAATTGGCAGCAAGGCAATATATTCACAGGGTTAGCAAGAGGAGAAGTAAGAGTATATGTAAAAGATTTCTATAACTGTACCCCTGTTGAAGTTCAGATCACCGTTCCTAATCTGATTAATGCCATCACTCCAAACGGGGATAATGTAAATGATGTCATTGATTATTCAGCGCTGGCTTACAAGAAAAATCTGATATTCATCGTCTACGACAGATATGGCAATAAATTGTATGAAGCCGGAAAGATGAGAAACTTCACATGGGACGGAACTGCTTCCGGTAAAAAAATTCTTACAGGAACGTACTGGTACACCATTTCATGGAACGAAAACAATAAAGACAATACTGAAACAAAATACTCAGGCTGGGTATTGGTTAAAAACAGAGAATAAATTTTAGTATCAGAAACTACCTCTTTCGGGGTAGTTTCGGTATTAAAAACAGCATCTGCCCAATCAGAGATTGAGACCAGATATTTCTTTCTCACTATAATTTAAACATCAAAAAAAACGATTTTATACCAAAAAACAATAACATCATAATCCATCCACTATGAAAAAAGATATACTCATTTTTTTACTGACTATCTTATTATGCTTGCCGGGAAGGTTTCTTTCACAAACGTATCAGCTTACCGGAAACCCTGTAAATACAACAGGCTGGGATCTTGTCTCTGATGCTATCGTAAGCGGAGATTTTGTAAGACTTACCACAGATCAAACCAGCAGATACGGGGCTGTAAAATTATCCACTCCTATTACGTTGAGCTATTGCGATAAATGGAAAGTAGAATTCGATTTCAGAATTGACGGAAACGGAACCACACAGTTTGGAAAAGGAGATGGTTTTACCTTCTGGTATCTTGCCAATCCGCCAACAGGATTTGTATCAGGAGGAGGGCTGGGCATTCCAGCCAATGCTTCCGGGCTAATGGTTGGTTTTGATATCTTCAACAATACGACTGAAGGCCAGATGAGCAAAGTTCATATTCTTTATGGCACTAATAATACCACAGGTAACAATATTGAATTCAACAATACTCCAGGAAGCACATTCCACTCTCCGGACCTTATCGCTACCAACCCATTTGTAGGAGATACTTACAGACACGTTGAAGTAAATGGAGAAACAGACCTTACCAACCCAACAAACTGGATCATCAAGGTAAGAATAAACGGTGCGCTTATCGTAGATCAGTCTTTTGCACCTTCCGGAGGTGCCGTGGGAATGTCACAGGGATATTTTGGCTTCTCTGCAGCAACAGGAGGTGCCAGCGCGAGACATTCTATTAAAGCAGTAAAAGTTTTCGTAGATAAAGTTCCTATTTTAAGCAATACGGTCTCGCCGTTCGTTTGTACAAATCCCGCTACCGGAAATGGTACAGTAGACCTTACTTCTTATAATTCTCAATTTGTAAACAATCCGGGAAATTATATCTTCACATATTATGTATTGGGAAGTTCTACTCCTATCGCAAATCCTGCCAGTTTCCAGTATTCTGGAAATACTACCATCAAAGTGGTAGTGAAGGATCCTACTTCTACTCTTTGTGATAATGGCGACGGTATTATTCAGCTTAACCCTACTCCATTTGCAGCAACAGATGCCAGTCTTACAGGATGTAATAACAACAATGCAGGAACAGCAACTTTTGATCTCAATACTGCAGCTGTAACAACTGTTGCCGGAGTTACCAAGGAATTCTACCCCACCCTGTACGATTTGAATAATGGCACGAACCCAATAACCAATCCTTCCGCCTATGCCTCTGCAGCAGCAACAATATATGTAAAAGTAACCACACCTCAGGGCTGTGTAAGTACGTCTAAAATTACACTGAATATTTACCCCGTGGTGGTTGTCAATGATGTTGAACTCAAATCCTGTTTTATTGAAACCAATCCATCTATGGCTTCCTTTAATCTTACAGGCGCTGTAGTTTCCCAGGGTGGACTTACAAAAGAATACTATCCATCGTTGACGGATGCCATCAGTGGAACTAATGCAATCTCTACGCCGGCAGCATATATTGCTCCCAATGGAGTGGTTTATATTAAGGTATTCAATGCCAACGGATGTTATTCTATTGCTAAAGTTACATTAACTGTTATCCCTCCTGTTTATTCAAGAACTTTGCTTGACAAGACGATTTGTATAGAAAACACAACTACTTTAGATGCAGGAGCTGGTTTCAAAAGCTACGAATGGAGCACAGGAGCTACTACTCAGTCTATCAAAAATGTAGGAGTAGGCACTTACTGGGTAAAACTTAAAACCGGAGATTGTATCGCCACACAGAAAGTAACAGTATACCCTTCCGATAATCCGGTTATTACAACGGTTGACATTTCAGGAAGTACGATAACAATATATGCTAATGGCGGAACTCCTCCTTATCAGTATTCTATGGATAATATCAACTGGCAGGACTCCAATGTATTTACCAATATTGCGAGAGGAGAAGCTAAAGTATACGTAAGAGACGGCTATAATTGCGTTCCTGTGGAAATCAATATTACAGTCCCTAACCTGATCAATATAATCACTCCTAATGATGATGGTATTAATGATTTTGTTGATTATTCTGCATTAGCTAACAAACAAAATCTGGAAATAGCCATCTTTGACAGATATGGTTATAAAATGTTCAAAGCAGATAAAACCAATGGCTACAAATGGGCAGGAACTACCAATGGACATAAAAAAGTCCCTACAGGAAACTATTGGTATTCGGTTTCATGGAATGAAAATAATAAAAACAGTACTCCGATAAAATTCTCAGGCTGGATTGTTGTAAAAAACAGAGAATAATTACACTTTCCATCACATCAAAAGAATCACCCCGCAGGCCGGGGTGATTTTTTGTATAAACAAGGAGGAGATATTTCATTTTAAAGACACTTTATTCATATTCAATTCTTAAATTTGTCCTATGAATTATTTGGAAGCTTTAAGCAGAAGATATTCTGTAAAAAAATTCAATCATCAGATTATTCCTCAGGAAACCCTTCACAACATTCTTGAGTCAGGAAAGCTGTCAGCCAGTTCGCTGGGACTTCAGCCTTATAAAATTGTGATTGTTGAAAGTGAGGAAATGAAGCAGAAGCTGATTCCGGCTTTCTATAATCCATCTCAGATTTCCACCTGCTCTCATCTTATTGTCATTATTTCAAAGAAAGTGATTGAAGAGAGCTATATCCGGGGTTATTTTAATCATATTTCTGAAGTAAGAGAAACTCCTATGGAAACACTGGATCCCTTCAGAAACAGTATTAATCAGCATATTACACAAAAAACACAGGATGAAATTTTCAACTGGGCAGAAAAACAGTCTTATATAGTATTGGCCAATCTTATGTATGCCGCAGCTATTGAAAATATAGATTCCTGTCCTATGGAAGGTTTCCGCCAGGATCTTATAGAAGAAATTCTGAATATCGAGCCTGAAACAGAAAAAGTAACTGTTACCCTCGCTTTAGGTTTCCGTTCTGAAGAAGATCATTTCCAGCACATGAAAAAAGTAAGAAAACCAAACGAAAAATTGTTTAAATTTATTTAATATTTAAACGATTGTACCTAAAGCCAGCATATGATAAAAGCGGATGTATTAGTAATCGGTTCCGGCATTTCCGGACTTTCCTATGCCATTAAAGTTTCTGAACAGCACCCTGATGCCAAAATCATTATTGTAACCAAATCTGATGAAGACGAAAGCAATACCAAGTATGCACAAGGCGGTCTTGCTGTCGTTACAGATTTTCAGAATGACAATTTCCAAAAACATATTGACGACACCATGCGTGCCGGCGACGGAGAAAATAAACGTGATGTCGTAGAAATGGTGGTAAGAGAAGCTCCTGCGAGATTCAATGAAATTGTAGAATGGGGTGCACAGTTTGATATGAAGAACGGCAAATTTGCTTTAGGCAGAGAAGGAGGCCATACTGAAAACAGAATCGTCCATCATAAAGATATTACAGGTTTTGAGATTGAAAGGGCTTTATTGGAAACAGTCAAAAACAGCCCGAACATTGAAATCCTCGACCACCATTATGTGATTGACATCATTACCCAGCACCATGTTCCGGGAAAAGAACTTAATGAAGGCGACATCCACTGTTATGGTGCCTATATTCTGGATGAAAAATCCAAAACCATCAAAAAAATCACTTCTAAAATAACGCTGGTTGCCACAGGAGGTGCCGGACATGTTTATAAAAATACAACCAATCCCACGATTGCAACCGGTGACGGAATTGCTTTTGTTGCCCGTGCTAAAGGAAAGGTCTCCAATATGCAGTATTACCAGTTTCACCCAACAGCTTTGTACAGTAAAATGGATGGAATGTTGTTCTTAATTTCAGAAGCAGTTCGTGGTGACGGAGCGAAATTAAGAACCAAAAGAGGCGAAAAATTCATGCATAAATACGATGAACGTGAAGAATTAGCATCCAGAGATATCGTTGCAAGAGCCATCGACGCCGAAATGAAAATTACCGGAGACGAATTTGTCGGCTTAGACTGCAAGGAAATGAACCATGAAAAATTCTTAGAACACTTCCCGAATATTTATAAAAAATGTAAAGACGAAGGAATTGATCCTTTCACTCAACTGATTCCTGTTGTACCAGCCTGCCACTATCTCATGGGAGGGATTGAAGTAGACAGAGACGGACAGTCTTCCATCAGAAATCTTTTCGCAGTAGGAGAATGTACCAACTCAGGACTTCACGGCGCTAACAGACTAGCTTCCAACTCGTTGCTTGAAGGCTTGGTTTTCGGACATAATGCTGCTATGAAAACTGTAGACCTCCTGAATGAAAACAGTTTCAACTTTGATGATCTGAAAGCCGTTCCGGAATGGGATGAAGAAGGAATGAAAATCATGGACGAAATGGTCATCGTCAGCTATCTGAGAAAACAGCTGCAGGAAATGATGAGCGATCTGGTAGGTATTGTAAGAAGTAACAGACGTCTGAATATGGCACTTCAGAAACACCAGGAGATTGCCGCTGCCGTAGATGAAATATACCACTACTCTATTTTGTCCCCACAATTATCAGAATTAAGAAACTTAACAACCGTTGCCCACCTTATTATTATCCAATCTATGGAAATGACAGAAAATAAGGGAGCGTTTTATAATAAAGATTTAGCCTAACAGAAATCACACAATGAAAAGACCAGCATACGTAACTGATAAAGCATTAAAGATATTCATTAAAAACGCCCTTGAAGAAGATATTCAGGATGGTGATCACTCTACGCTGTCTACTATTCCGCAGGACCTTGTACAAAGCGCCAGGCTTTTGGTAAAACAGGAATGTATTCTTGCAGGTGTGGAGCTGGCAGAAATTATTTTCAACACTTTTGATAAAAATCTGAAAGTAGAAGTTTTTATTAAAGACGGAACTCCCTGTAAATTCGGAGACGTAGCCCTTATTGTTACAGGAAGCGCAAGATCTATCCTTTCTACAGAGAGGTTTGTTCTTAACTGTATGCAAAGAATGAGCGGGATTGCAACTCTTACCCATGACTGGGATTCAAGATTGGTGGGGACAAAAACTAAACTTTTAGATACAAGAAAAACCACGCCCAACTTCAGAATGTGTGAAAAATGGGCGGTTGCCATAGGCGGAGGAAACAATCACAGGTATGGTCTTTATGATATGATCATGCTGAAAGACAATCATATTGATTACAACGGAAGCATTACTAATGCCGTGGCAATGGCAAAGGATTATGTTAAAAAGAATAAGAAAAAGTTAAAAATAGAGGTTGAAACCAGAAACCTTGAAGAGGTACAGGAAGCAATCAATGCAAAGGTGGACAGAATCATGTTAGATAATATGGATGTAAAAACGATGAAGCAAGCTGTAAAAATGATCAACGGTTCTTGTGAATCTGAAGCTTCAGGTGGAATTACCCGCGATATGCTGAAAGAAATTGCCTCTACAGGCGTTACCTACATCTCTGTAGGAGCCCTTACACACTCTGCTGAGAATATAGATCTGAGTCTCAAAGCAGTGAAATAGCGTTGAGTTTTTAACAAAAACACCCCCACTTTGTTAAAAATTCAATAACATGACTTTTTTCATACAAAAATTCAATTTTTAGCCATAATATTGATTTTTAACAATTTAACATTATTAAGACTGATTAAAAATTAACATTGAGTTAATAATAGTTAAATTTTATTTTGCGAATTTTGCAGAAAATTAAATCTAATTATTACTAACGATTATGAAATTAATCAACAAATCGATGCTATCTGCGGTTATTACTTTATCTACAGCTAGTGTTTATTACGCACAACAGGTTCAGGACACTGTTAAAGACACAAGGTCGAAAGACATTGAGCAAGTTGTACTAACAGGAGTTGCTGATATCGCTAAAGATAGAAAAACACCAGTTGCAGTTTCAACAATCAAAGCCGCTCAAATTGTAGAGAGGCTCGGAAATCAGGAGCTTCCTGAAATTCTTAACACAACACCTTCTGTGTATGTAACAAAAGGTGGTGGTGGTTTCGGTGATGCTTCAATCCGTATCAGAGGATTCGGAAATTCAAACATCGCTGTAATGATTAATGGTATGCCGGTTAATGATATGGAAAACGGAGCTGTTTATTGGTCAAACTGGGCAGGGCTTGCTGATGTCACATCAGCCATTCAGGTACAAAGAGGTTTAGGATCTTCCAAACTAGCCATTGCTTCAGTAGGGGGAACGATGAACTATGTAACCAAGTCAGCTGATAAAAAGAGAGAAGGTATTGTTAATATAGGAGTTGGTAATGATGGATATCACAAGGCATCTTTTGCCTACAATACAGGGAAATCAGCAACAGGCTGGTCTTCATCTTTCTTATTAGGAAGAACTGCAGGTGCAATGTATATTAATGGTTCTGATTTCGAAGCATATAACTATTATTTTGCTTTGGGTTATCAACCAAATAAAAAACACGACCTACAGTTCACATTAACAGGAGCTCCACAGTGGCACAATCAAAACTTTACTAATACTATTGGCACTTATATAAAGTACGGTAATGGTGTAGATCCAAACAGAAGGTATAATTCAAACTGGGGGTTACTAAATGGTGAACAATTCTCTACGAATACAAATTATTATTCTAAGCCTATAATGTCCATCAACTGGGATTGGAATATTTCATCTAAATCAAAATTATCAACTGTAGGTTATGCTTCTTTTGGTAGAGGTGGTGGAACAGGATTTCTAGGTTCTATCAATGGTAATAATGTTTTTAGTAATAAACTGAAAGATGCTAACGGACAAATCCGTTGGGATGATATTGTAACATGGAACCAAGGTGGTCTTGTTGCAGACTTTACAAATAATACAGGTGCTGCACCTTTGAATGCAACTCCAGGAATTGCTACCAGAAACAACGGTTTAGTAAGAAGAGCCCATGTAAACTCTCATAACTGGTATGGTATTTTATCCAATTTCCAGCACAAACTTAATGACAACTGGAACTTCTCAGTAGGTATCGATGCCAGATATTATTTTGGTTATCATCCAGGTGTAATTACTGATTTCTTAGGAAACAATCAGTACAGAGAAAATCAAAACCTCAACACACAGCCATACTACGTAGTAAATCAATCTTATAACGCCACCCCATCTGCAAATCCATTTGCAAAGGCAATTAAAGATGATTCTCAAATTGCAAGTAGAAATTATAATGGAGAAGTGTTATGGTATGGAGCTTTTGGTCAAGTAGAGTATTCTAATGACAAGATTTCAGCTTTCGCTCAAGGATCCCTATCAAATCAGGCCTTCCAAAGAATTGACAACTGGGTTATTGATGGTGTTACAAAACAACAAGGACAGGTAGTTAATACAAAAACAGGGTTCAAAGATATTTTAGGCTATAATGCAAAAGGGGGTATTAACTATAACATTAATGAAGTACATAACGTATTTGCTAACATAGGTTATTATTCCAGACAACCATTCTTAACAGCAGTTTATCCAAACAACCAACAAGTTGTTAATCCTAATCTGACAAATGAAAAGATTTTTAGTGCTGAACTTGGTTATGGATTAAGACTTTCAAACTTCAAGGCTAATGTTAACCTTTACAGAACTTCTTGGGCAGATAGATTTCAAAGAAGAACCAACCTAACTATTACCGATGCTAATGGGACAGTATTCCAAAACGCTTATGCTGAAGTAAACGGAATAACAGAAGTTCACTCAGGAGTTGAATTTGAAGCATTTTATAAGCTTGGAAACTATGTAGAATTAGAAGGTGCACTTTCATGGGGTGACTGGAGATACAAAGGAGATGCAAGCAGTGTTTCTTATGATGAAAACAACAATCCAATCAATGTAGCAGCAGGAAATAACGTCTCTACATTAGCATTAGATGGTGCTAAAGTAGGTGATGCAGCACAATTTACAACTTCATTGGTAGCCATTATAAAACCAGCAAAAGGGCTAAGAATCTTTGCAAACTGGAGATACTTTAACCAATTGTATGCAGGTTTCAACGTAAATGATTTTGATAACTCAAGAAACTCAGCTACTTATACTGCTCCAGCAACTGAATTTGGATCATTAGAACTTCCTTCATACAGCTTGTTTGACTTAGGTGCATCTTATAAGTTTACCATAAAAGGAGGACAAAGTTTCACAATAGGTGCTAATGTTTATAACTTGTTTGATACTACTTATATTTCAGAATCTACTTCTAATATCCATGCTAATCAAACCAGGAGAAATTTTGCAGCCGGAGCTTCAGGTGATTCCGCCTTTGCAGCATATCAGGCAGCAGGTACCTGGAAGGGTATAAGCCAACAAAACCAAGTTTATTTCGGTTTCGGAAGAACTTGGGCAGCTAACCTAACATTTACATTCTAAAAATTTATATCTTATAAATATCAATCCCGGCTTTGAGCCGGGATTTTTGTTATCTTTGTGTACAAAAAAAATAGGATTATGGATTTTTACAACATTTTACTTAATGCCCACAAAGGATTCGGGTATCTTGAAATTCTTTTGGTAACATTATTTGTTATCGCACTTTTAGCTACCATGTTCGGTTTCAGTGGAAAAGTGAACAAGTTTTTGAAGAAGACAACGCTATTCACGATGATTTTCTTTCATGTTCAATTTTTATTGGGAATCATTATGCTGATCACCACTTTCAGCAAAGGATTAAACATGGGAGAAGTAATGAAAAATGCAGCATTAAGATTCCAATATGTTGAACATCCATTCTCTATGCTTATTGCAGCCGTTTTGATGACCATTGTCAACAAAAAAGTAAAATCAAATGATACTATTTCTTTAGGAGTAGTAATTATGGGATTGATTGCAGTAGGTTTATTTGCATTCGCATTCCCTTGGACAAGAGTCTTCGGGGCTTAAAAAGATAAAAAAATTATATGTGTTATAATTTATAAATAGTTTAATCTTAAATTTTAATTAAATCAATGAAAGTAGCTGTAGTAGGTTCAACAGGAATGGTTGGACAAGTTATGCTTAAAGTTTTGGAGGAGAGAAACTTCCCTGTAACAGAATTAATTCCGGTAGCATCCGAAAGATCTGTAGGCAAGAAGGTGAAGTATAAACAGAAGGAATTTACCATCGTAAGCATGAAGGACGCTATAGCTGCCAAACCGGATATTGCAATCTTCTCTGCAGGAGGTTCTACTTCACTTGAATTCGCTCCTCTGTTTGCAGAAGCAGGAACAACAGTCATTGATAATTCTTCTGCATGGAGAATGGACCCTGACAAAAAATTAGTCGTTCCTGAAATCAATGCTGATGTTTTAACAAAAGAAGATAAAATCATCGCAAATCCGAATTGTTCTACCATCCAATTGGTAATGGTTCTTGGACCTTTGAACAAAAAATATGATTTAAAAAGAGTAATCGTTTCTACCTACCAGTCTGTAACAGGAACAGGAAAAGCTGCTGTAGACCAGTTAAACGGTGAAATCAGCGGAGATGATTCTACTGAAAAAGTATATCCTTATCAGATCTTCAAAAATGCATTACCACATTGTGATGTATTTGCTGATGATGATTACACCAAAGAAGAGATCAAACTGATGAAGGAGCCTAAGAAGATTTTAGGAGATGATACCTTCAACCTAACAGCAACTGCTGTAAGAGTTCCGGTTCAGGGAGGGCATTCTGAAAGTGTAAACATTGAATTTGAAAATGAATTTGAACTGGATGAAGTAAGAAAAATCTTATCTGAAACTCCTGGTGTTATTGTAATGGATGATGTAAAAAACAACCACTACCCGATGCCGCTGTACTCTGAAGGAAAAGACGAAGTTTTCGTTGGAAGAATCAGAAGAGATCTGTCACAGCCTAAAACGCTCAACCTCTGGATTGTTGCAGACAATCTGAGGAAAGGAGCAGCAACAAACGCTGTACAAATTGCAGAATACCTTGTAGCAAATAACTTAGTATAAACTAACAAAATAAAAAAGAGTCTCAAAATTGAGATTCTTTTTTTTATCAAACTCTATATGAATACCCACAAAGAAAAAATAGGATTCCAGAAACTTATTGCCGTATTTGGAGTTATTCTTTTTATCGGAAAGATTATTGCCTGGAAACTTACCAATTCTGATGCTGTATTTTCCGATGCCATGGAAAGTATCGTTAATGTTATCAGTGCATTCATGGGATTATATTCTCTCCACCTTGCCGCCAAACCTAAAGATGAAGATCATCCTTACGGTCATGGAAAGGTAGAGTTCGTGACTTCCGGTATTGAAGGTGCACTTATCGCTATTGCCGGCGTGATGATCATTTATGAAGGAATCCATAGTCTTATTGTAGGAAAAACGCTAAGTAAAATTGATCTTGGGATATGGATTATTGCAGCCACTGCAGTTGTTAATTATCTGCTGGGATATATCTCTATAAAAAAAGGAGAAAGAGAGAATTCTCTGGTTCTTATTTCGTCCGGTAAACACCTTCAGTCAGATACTATTACAACCCTTGGAGTAGTGGCCAGTTTAATCATTGTTTATTTCACTAAAATCTATTGGCTGGATTCCGTAGTAGCATTAAGTTTTGGACTTTACATCATATTTGTAGGCTATAAAATAGTCCGAAAATCATTAAGCGGTATTATGGATGAACAGGATCCTGAAATACTCAATCAGGTCATTAGAATCCTTGAGGAAAACAGGCATGTAGAATGGATTGATATACATAATATGAAAATCCAGCAATTCGGATCTTCTCTTCACATTGATGCTCATATTACGCTTCCCTGGTATTATGATCTTCGCGATGCCCATGGTGAAATGGAAAAAGTCATTATTCTTCTTGCAGAAAATATTAAACGTACTATTGAGTTTAATTTTCATATGGACGACTGTAAACCTATTTCGTGTCCGGTATGTCAGATCAAAGATTGTCCTGTCCGCGAAAAAGATTTTATCAAACGTGTAGAATGGACTCCGGAAAATGTTACCAGTGTGGATAAACATACAATCATTGAAGGAGAATAAGCAAATCGCTTTTAATTTCTCAGCTTTCTTTACTGATCACCTGTTTTCTATAATAGAACATCGGAACAATCAAGAGTATAATCAACGGCTGAATCACAAATCTTCTCATATAAAAAGAAAAAAGATATCCTATTTCAAATTTGCTGTGAATACAGTAAAGGTAAATCGGAAATGTAATGGAAAATACAACAATCATTAACACTACTCCCTGTATCGTCCAGTCTTTATTTTTAAATAAACCGTAAATAATCAGGCAGGAAAAAAAAAGATTTAAAATAAACCTGAGCACATGTCCGGCAATCAGTTTTCCCCATTCAAAGGCAGGGAATTCAATATTTTTATTCGCTTCATGAAAATAGCCTAGGAAAGGATCATAAAAGAGGGTATCCTCCAGAACTCTTACTCCTATCAAACCGCAGATTCCTGCGATAACCAACACCCAGCTAAGAATTTTCATATTTTAAAGCAAAAAATTTAATCCAGATCAGCCAAAGTAAAACAACGCCTCCATAAATAATAGCAGGGAAAATGAAATCATGAAACATTTTACCATATTCCTTATAGTCGGACATCACGATATTTAACCCTACAATTCTCAAAAGATTTATAATGTATAATAATACTAATCCTGCTCCTGCAAAAACAAAGGTTTTCACTCCTTTATAAAAGGCAAAAACAAAAGACACAAATAAAATGATGACAGAAACGGCATTGCATCCTTCCACCATTCTCGTCACATAATTCTGTTTTACATAAAACCAAACCTGCTCATTCTTTACATCATTATAAAGTTCTGTAGGGTATCCTATCGCATTCTGGAGAGACATTACCTGATTGGCAATCATCCTTGAAAAAGCATCCAACCCGGAATCTTTACCGCTGTTCAGGTAGAACTGATAGGCAAAAAGCAATACCAGGTAGATAACAATAAAACGCAATAAAATACCTAAAACAGGCTTAAAGTCTTTCAGCATAGTGCAAAGATAAAAATTAGACTGTAATATACTGAATTTGAATAAAGAAAGTTAAAACCCAAAAAGTAAATTTTACAATATTGAGGCACAATTCTGAAAATTTTTCACAAAAACATTTAATAAAAAAAATTATACAACTCAATTATCATACTCTTCAACCCTAATCGATCGGTTCTTTAAACTATGATTTCCAACTCATGTTAATTTAGTATATTTGTTTTCATATTATGACTTCTGAAAACGCAAAACGATTTTTTGAAAACCATTTAGGTCAAAAATCTTCTGAATTCGTCACATTAGCTCAAAGCGGTTCTGCGAGGGTAAATTTTCTGGCCACTGCAGGTACCGGGAAATACATTATCACGTACAATGAAAATATCCCGGAAAACGAAAGTTTTCTTTACTATTCCCAAGTATTTTCAGAACTAAATCTTAATACTCCTTACATTTTTGCTGTTTCAGATGACAGGAAAATGTACATCCAGGAATTCTTAGGACAGCATACTCTTTCTGAGGTGATTACCAAAGAGCAGCGGTCTCCCACTGTAAGACATTTGGTACAGCAAACCTTAGAAAAGCTTTTCCAGATGCAGATGCAAACACAGGGAAAAATTGATTTTTCAAAAACCTTTGAATACGAAAGTTATGATGAACTTCCCGTGATTCATGATCTTTACTATTTTAAAAATTTCGTTGCCGATTTTCTGGAACTTGAATACAACAAATCTACCCTTCTGAAAGAATTCAAAAGAATTGCAGCTTTTATTGAAAATATTGAACCTAAAGGAATTATGATCCGTGATTTCCAGGCAAGAAATATCATGGTGAATGAAAAGAATGAAGTCTCTTTCATCGATTATCAATCGGCCATGAAAGGACCTTTACTATATGATGTCATATCTTTTCTTTTTCAGGCTAAAGCCAATTTCCCGGAAGATTTCAAACAGGAAATGCTGGATTTTTATATTGAGCATTTTGAAAATCCTGAAACAAAGACTCAGTTAAGAAATGCAGTGATGCCTATTCAAATGATGAGATTTTTACAGGTTTTAGGAGCCTACGGATTCCGGGGCCTGATTCAGAGGAAACAACATTTCCTGGGCAGCCTGGAAAAAGGGATCCAGAATATTATACAGTTTTCAAATTCCTGGGACTCAATGAAGGATTACCCTGAACTAAAAAAAGTAATTCAGCAGTTAACGTCTGATAAGGCAAAACAAAAAATTGAGGAAATATTAAATAACTAAGTCTTCGACTCCGCTCAGACTGACAGAAAAGAAATAAAACACTTCAACATCACTAAATAAGCCTTAATGGTTTAAAAATAAAAAATATGCTACACATCGAGATACACAGTTTTTCATACAAAAAAGGAGGAATACCTAAAGACCACTCAGGAAATGGCGGAGGTTTCGCTTTTGACTGCCGTGGAATTTTAAATCCGGGAAGAATTGAAGAATATAAAATCCAGACCGGAAATGACATAGGAGTTCAGGAATACCTGGAAACAAAAACGGAAATGCCAAAGTTTTTAGAACTGGTAAAATCTCTTGTTTCCATCAATATCGATGATTACCTTGCAAGAGGTTTTGA
Organism: Chryseobacterium sp. RU33C; assembly: GCF_900156015.1. Lineage (NCBI taxonomy): Bacteria > Pseudomonadati > Bacteroidota > Flavobacteriia > Flavobacteriales > Weeksellaceae > Chryseobacterium > Chryseobacterium sp. RU33C. Next base: position 123,717 of record NZ_FTMT01000009.1, read on the forward strand.
ACATCTTCAGATCAATTTCGGATGCACAGGCGGGCAACACAGATCAGTATATTCCGCTATAAAAATTGCAGAATTTATCAAAGAAAAATATCCTGAAGGAACTGAGGTTACTCTTCATCACGATGAACAGCCGCAACTGAATCAATAAATGATAAGTGATCATTGATAAATGATTTAATTGTCATTTATTGATGATAAAAAGTATTATCATTCATCAATTACCATTTATCAATTATAAAAAATGAAAGCTTTAATCTTCGCAGCAGGGAAAGGCACCAGATTGAAACCCTTTACAGATCATCACCCAAAAGCATTGGCAAAGGTAAATGAAGTTCCGCTTCTGGAAAGAAATATCAAATACCTGAAAAGTTTCGGAATCACTGATTTTGTTATTAATATTCATCATTTTGGAGATCAGATTGTCGATTTTTTGAATAAAAACAGTAATTTCGGATGCAAGATTGATATCTCTGATGAAACCAACGAACTTCTGGAAACAGGGGGCGGCTTGATATTTGCAAGAAAATTTCTTGATCACGGAGAAGATTTTTTAATCATGAACGCTGATATTCTAACAAACCTGAATATCAATGCACTGGTAGACTACCACAAAAAGATAAAAGATTTTGCTACTTTAGCGGTTTCGGACAGAGAAAGTTCGAGAAAACTCCTTTTCAATGATGATATGGTTTTGAGAGGCTGGCTGAATGTACAAACCGGAGAACAAAGGCTTGCAGAATTCAACAAAGGATTCAGACCCCTTGCATTCAGTGGAATTCATTGTATCAATCCTGTCATCTTTGAAAAAATAAAAAGAACAGGCAAATTCTCTGTTATGGAAGAATATCTTGATCTGATGCAGACCGAACATATACATGGTTTTGTACACGACAGTATTCTTATTGACGTTGGAAGACCTTCGTCCGTAATAGAGGCTGAAAAACATTTTAAATAAATTTTACAATGGAAATTGATGGAATCAGGGATGAAAGTTTAGTAAATCCAGAACTTGACATAAACGAAACAAAACTGCACAACAGTTTCAGACAGAAAACCTGGGACGAAACAATCACCAAAGACAGCTGGATGGTCTTTAAGGTCATGGCTGAATTTGTAGATGGTTATGAAAAACTGGCTAAGATTGGCCCGTGTGTTTCTATATTTGGTTCTGCCCGACTGAAGCCGGAGAACAAATACTATGAAATGGCAGTCGATATTGCTGAAAAAATCACCAAGCTAGGTTTCGGAATTATTACAGGAGGCGGTCCGGGTATCATGGAAGCAGGAAATAAAGGAGCATTCAATGCCAAAGGGAAATCTATAGGACTTAATATTGATCTCCCTTTTGAACAGCATTTTAATCCCTATATCAATAAATCCTATTCCATGAATTTTGATTACTTTTTCGTGAGAAAAGTAATGTTTGTAAAATACTCTCAGGGGTTTGTAGTAATGCCCGGAGGATTTGGAACATTGGATGAGCTGACTGAAGCGATGACCCTGATTCAAACCAATAAGATTGGAAGATTCCCAATCGTTTTGGTGGGAAGTGAATTCTGGAGAGGATTACTGGATTGGTTTAAGGCAACGCTGTTGAAAGAAGGAATGATTGCCGAAGATGATCTTGATCTTTATCGTGTGGTAGACACTGCTGACGAGGCTGTAGCGCATATTAAAGCCTTCTATGATAAATATTCTGTGAATGTAAATTTTTAATTGGCATATTATTTGTGACTTATAACAAACAGCTATGATTGTAAATCTATTAATTAAGATGAAAAAACTTTTATATATATCAGGAATTTTAACATTTTTTGTGTTAATGAGTTTTATGTATGCAGACTTTTTCTCTTCAATGACCAAAGTTGACTATATTGATGGAAGCAAGACGTTGAAGTTTACCACAAAAATGAATACAAGCCATATCTCTGATGCTATTAAAATAAACCCTAATACGGCAGGATTTGAAGCGGAGGTAAAAAAATATGTGAACAATAATTTTGATGTATTTGTCAATGGGTCTCCTAAAACGATTACCTTCACAGGAAGTCAGGTCAGCGGAGAAACTGTATGGGTGTATTTTGAAGCCGGAGGCGTTTCGGACATCAGCACCTTAAAGATTAAAAATACGATCCTTTTAAGCGCTTTTCCTAAGCAGATCAATCTGGTAAACATTGCTTATAAAGGCAGCCAGAAAACAATGAACTTCCAAAGAGGAAAAGAAGTAAACGAGGTCTCTTTTTAAACGAAAATTAGATTTAACCATTATAAAATGGGTACCCTGGAAAGTTGAACTTTTCAGGGTATTTTTATTCCCCGAAAAATAATCACACAAAAGGGACTAATTAAGTACAAATACCTAATCTTAAATTTCAGCATTTTCACTCTAACATTTTCACTTTCACCCATGTACATTTGTATTGTAATTACAACCAACAATGTGAAGCCGGAATCACTTAAATAACGGGGCGGAATCTGAAAAGCCATATGAGTAAGAAAACACCAGACAAAACTAAATATCATGGAAGATATAGAACTAAAATCGTCCAGTCAGGAAATTGATGTCCTGATCGTTATAGACACGGATTATGTAAGAAATACTTATAAAAGCCCAAGTACAGATCCTAATAATCCTACAGGAATTGATCATAACAGCCAGCATATGATTGTTTCGAATGCCAATGCTATTTCCGGGCAAGGTACAGCCGATCTGAACTTCAGTGCAAGAGCCGGAGACACCGTTTCTTTCAGAGGAACTTCAATTTATCAAAACTCTGATGATGCTGTCATTATCTACAATATTAAATACTGGTCCGGAGATCAGGTTTTTAACAGCTTTATCTACAATTCTGTTGAAAGAAGACAGGCTGCGGTACCTAATTTGAATTCTCAAAACGGTCTTCCTGCTGCCAGCGCTGATATTACTTTTGCAAGTATCGACTCTAAAGTAAAAGCTACAGGAACAGAGAATTTCTATGTACAGTTTGGACTTTACATTTTAGATCCGAATGACAGTAACAAACAGATTCTATACGGTTACTTTTACTGGGATCCAACAATTACGGTTAAATAAACGCAGATAAAATCTCGTATAAATAAAAATCGGGCAGCTTTTCAAGCTGCCCGATTTTTATAAATTGTATCAGAATATATTTTATCCTAATGTTTTATTCAATTTTGATGTTATCAATCTGAAGATCATACACACCGTCTTTTCCTGTTTTAAGGGCAAACATTGGTTTTCCAGCGGTAGTATTAAGATCGGTAAGGCCTGTAAGCGTAAGCTCAATCAGTCTCCATTGTCCGTTCGTATTGATAGATCCGTTATATGAATTCGTACTTTCCGGGCTTAAAGTAGCACCTGTAGAGAATGTTGCTAAATTGAATGTATAGAAAGCAGATGTATTAGGAGCTAACGGTGTTGCTCTGTATACATTGAAAGAAAGTGATTTTCCTGATGCAGTACCTTTAATATACATTGTAATTCTCTTTGGAGTTGCTGGTATTCCTGACGCAGCATTTGCTGTAAATACATAGTCGTTATTGGCAGGTGTCCCTTTAATCTGAAGGGAATTTGTACCGTTATACCCCAAACCAATACCTTGAGATGCATAAGGCATAAGCCCAAAGCTATTTAAACTTGACAGGAAAGATGGCCAGTTTTCAAAATCAGAGCTAGGGAAAAGATTGACAGCATTGGCAGATGGAAGTTCCGGCTCACCTGGAGTGAATCTCGCGTTCGGAAAGTTTATATCATCCAGATTTCTGATATAAGCCTGATCTGTGAAAATCGTTGCATTACTTGAGCTGGTAAAACGGCTCAGAAGAAGAACGATATCACCACTTTTTGCATACTTAGGAGAGATCGGTGATTTCGCAAAAGTTGCATAGTTACTGAAACGAAGATCTAATCTACCCGCCTTTTTATCAGTGATATAACGGTCTCCTGTTCCTGATTCATCAGCAAAAGTTTTTGTCAATTCAGGATCTTCGAACTGAACATTTTTAATTTTTACGAGCTGATTGATGTGAGCACCATTTTTAAGAGCATCAGAGATAGAGTTGAACTCTAATGGCTTCATTGCAGCTACTACAGGCTTTTGTCCATCGCAAACTCTTGCCATGTAATTGGATAATTTATTAGGGTTGATTCTTCCAATAGGATAGTTAGGGTCATAAGAACCTACTTTAATGTTTCCATTAACTCCCTGAACGATCAATCCTTTCAGGTTGATTCTTACTAAAGCTCCAATAGGATAATCAAGATACTGATTTCCGCCATCGATGTCAATTTCAATCCCTTGCGTTGGGTTTTCAGGTTTATCCTGAAGGAACATCATTTTGTAAAGGTTTGAAGATTCATCACTTGAAGAGACATAAGCTTCTACGATGAAATCCTCTTTAATGATATCGGCTTCACCCGGTTTTGCTTTGGCAATTGTTGTAATCTCAGATAACTGATGATTAGCCGCTGCAAATTTGTTGTTACATTTGATTTCCGGTACCTCATAATCATCAGTTTTCACACAAGACGAGAATGCCAGCATTGAAATAGCACTAAAGATCACCGCTTTAAAATATATATTTTTCATTGTTTTCGATTTTTAATTTTAGTTTTTTAGAATCTGAATTGAAGATTAACAAAATAAGATCTACCCTGGTTATACCAATATTTAGGAGCGAATACCATGTTTCCGCTGTCGTAATCATTTGCATAATCAATATAGTTAACGTTTCTGGTCTGCTCAAATCCTCCTGTAATATAATTTCTGTTATTAAGGATGTTATTAACCGATGCAGACACCAATACATAATACTTACCAATCATCCAGGACTTCCCTGCATTGACATTGAAGAAGAATGCTGAAGGAAGCTTTGTAGGTGTAAGAACTCTTGCAAGTTCTTCATCAGTTACCTGATCATAAGGAACTCCAGGTGTGTTAGGATTGGTATAGAATCTTGCGGTTCTGGTTACCGGAGACGGATCCAGGAACGAATGTCCGAAATAGTTCCATGTTGCTCCCAGCCACCAGTATTTAGGGCTGCTGTAACGAAGACCTAGCGTATATGCTTCCTGAGGCGTTCCACCCTGTCTGTAGTTTTTAAGTGTTGCTTCCCCCATATTGGTATAAGATCTTGATACGATATTTCCGTTCCCATCAAGCTCTCTGAATGTTCCAACAGCGTCAGATGCGAAATAAACAGTAGGATTATTGGTATACGTATATTGCCCTAAGCTTAATAAACCACTTGCTGTTAAAGTAGGAGTTACTTTTACTTGTGCGCCAAGCTCAATCCCCATATTTCTCTTATTGGCTCCTGCCAATACCTGTGTAATGAAGGCACCATCCTGAATCGGAGCCTGATCACCGCTCTCCGTAAGGTTTGTCAGTTTAACACCTTGCGCAAAATATCTCTGTACGCTTGTTTCGTTTTGAGTATTAACAAGGTAACCTGTCAGTCTAAGTTTAACAATCGGAGTAGAGATTACATAACTAAGATCGTTGGCATCAACAACAACATTCTTGATTCCCGGCGTTGTAACACCACTTACTCTTGTATTAAAATAAATATCATTTAAGAAAGGAGACTGTGAGAAGTAAGCTCCGTTATAAACAAGGAAGTTTCTACCATTGATTTTATAGGTAACCTGACCTTTCACCCCTGCATTCCAGAAGTTTTGGTCTGCACCTTTTCCATAAGAAGACTCATACAGATAATGTTGGAATAATCCTTCTCTGCTGTTTGTCGTATATCCGAATAATCCGGAAATAAAAACATCAAATTTCCCTGTTGAGAATTTGAAAGCGGGGTTTATTTTGAATTCCTGTCTTCTGAAAATATAGCTGTACCCGATTTTATCGCCTTCTCTTTTAGCAACATCTGTATCGCTTTCTCTCGTATTAAATTTTCCCCAAACGCTTCCTGCATTCGTATTGGATGCAAACGGATCCATATTCAGGGCAAAATCAGCACCTAAAAGGTCATTTACTTCTCTATACTGTTCAGATCTGTAATTCTGGTAAGATAAGTTTAAGATAAAACGGGAAGTATCCGTGAAGTTATAAGTATAGTGAGTAGATACATTCCAAACTTTATCGTCTTTTACATCATCTACAAGATAATAAGCAGCTCTTCTTCCGCCCAATAATGCATTGTATTCTACATTTCGGTTGGCATTATAAAGATTATCCCAGTTGATCTGTGTGTGTGATTGATCGTCATTGGTCCACCAGTCTCTCGTAATTCCGATATTGGCAGCCTGTTCCGGTGATGGATTTGTATAATTTAACCAATAGCTTGGCAGATTACGGTAATAGGTTGGAGAAGGGTTATTGGCTCTGTACCAATCCAGTCTTGAACTGTACTCTTTACCGAACTGGTAAGAAACAGATGTCCATAGCTGAGAGTTTTTATTGATTTTCCAGAAATCCTGCAACTGGATCATCGGCTGGAATCCTCTTTTCACTCTTTCATTTCTTTTATCTCCGTTCTGCCATCCCCAATAAGAGTTGTAATGAACTCCTCTGAAGTCATATACTTCCTGAGTACTTGGACTTGAGGAACTTCTTGCATATTTAGATCCAATGGCATTTAAAGTCATGGTATGACTATCACTGAATTTTTTTTCAATACCAAGATACCCACTGTATGCATCATAAGCGGTACCATCCTGGATCCCTTCCTGTGCCCATCTTCTGGCAATCATTCCTGTAAATGCCCATCCGTTCTTATTCATTCCGGATGAAAACCTGTAGGATAATCTATTGGTATAATTTCTGTTGGTCAGAGAGTAGGTTAACTGACTTCCTTTTCTATACTCGCTGGCTCTTGTATTCTTATAAAATACTCCGGTAGTTCCTCCGAAAGCATATTCTGAAGGGGCATGGTTGGCTGCAATTTCCGGGTAACGGGTAATTTCGTTCAATCCTCCCCAGGTACTGAAGTCTACATCTCCATTATCTGCAGCGGCCATAGAAACCCCGTTAATCATATTCTCACCTGTTCTGCTGTCAATTCCTCTTGGGCGAAACCAGTAGGGCCCCAAATCAAAACTTGCCATTCTGTTGAAAACATCCTGAGAAGACTGTAGTAGTCCTACGGTTGCAGTTTGCTGTGCACCACCACCGTCACTTTCCCCGGAATCTTCTATGATAGCCAACCCCTGATCTGCACCATTCAGTGCAGAATAAAGAGTAATTACTCCAAGATCTTTTCTTTTCTCATCACTGGTTACATCAAATTCAAAAACTTTAGTTTCAAAATTGGGTTTTGTAACCATAATCTGATAATGTCCGGGCATCAAATCCGTAAATTGGAAATATCCGATTTTGTCTGCCTTTGCATCATTTCCTGCTCCTTTTAAATCTACACTTGCCTGCTCAACAGGCTTGCCTTCCGCATCCTTAAGATACGCAAACACTGTTGTCTGCGCATAATAATATGATGCAGGCAGCAAGGTAAATAAAGAGATCAATGATAATTTTTTAATCATGAGTATATTTATTTTTTTAATACTTTTCTTGTTAATTTTCAACAGTTTAAAAGTTGGGGGCACAAATTTAATCAAATTTTGCAATCCGGAACTTTTTTAACGGATTTTTTTCTTAACATTGCAATCTTTTAAGAATCATTATAAAAGAGAGATTCGAATTACTGCTTTTAAATTTACAAATATTTAAAACGCAGTGAGTTAAAAAAAAGTAAATTTGTAATTAATAGAATAATAAAAACTCTAAAGAGATGAAGAGATTTTCGAGTTTGTTTGCCCTGTTTATTTCGATCGTGGCATTCTCACAACAACAAGGAAAACTGAGAAAAGTAGCAACCGTGGGTTTCTTAAATGTAGAAAACCTTTGGGATACTATTCGCTCAGCAGATTATATAGACGGAACCAAAGACATTAAAAATCCCGCTTTCCACAGAAGTATTCCTATAGATTCTATTAAGTTTCTGGAAGCTGAAAAATATGACGGGCCATGGAGTGACGGAGCTTTAATTGGCAAAAAAGTAGTTAGAGAACAAGGTGGTTCTGAAGAGTTTACTCCAAAAAGTGCAAAGAACTACGGAAGTAAAATTTATAAGGCAAAGCTGGCTAACGAAGCTAAGGTAATTTCTGAAATGGGAGCTCAATATACCAAAACAGCTCCCGCGGTAGTGGGTCTTATTGAAGTTGAAAACAGACAGGTGATTCAGGATCTTGTGAATGAGCCGGCTTTAAAGAAATATGATTACGGAATTATCCACTACAATTCTTATGATTACAGAGGAATTGATGTGGCGTTGATCTATCAGAAAAGAAGATTTACTCCTACCAATTCATTAAAAAAAGAACTGGTCATTTACGGTGATAGCGGAAGAAGAGAATATACAAGAGATATTCTTGTGGTAACAGGATTTTTAGATAATGAAAAAGTAGCATTTTTCATGAACCACTGGCCTTCAAGAAGAGGTGGTGAAGCAATTTCTTTACCTAAAAGAAATGCTGCCGCAGCGTTATTAAAAAAACAAATGGACAGTGTAAGAGCAGCAGATCCCACCACAAAGCTTTTTGCAATGGGCGACTTTAATGATGACCCTGTAAGCCCAAGTTTAAAAAACCATTTGAAAGCTCAGGCCAATCCAAAAGATTTAAGCGAGGAAACTCCTTATCTTAACCTGATGTATCCTTTATATAAGAAAGGGGTTGCTTCTTTGGCTTACCAGGACGCTCCCAACCTGTTTGACCAGATTATCGTTTCAAAAAACGTAATTTCAGATCAGGTAACTAAAGAATATTCTGTGTACAAAGCAGAAATTTTTGCCCCGCCTTACCTCGTTAATAAAGAAGGGAATTATAAAGGATATCCTTTCAGATCCTGGAATGGAGACCAGTTTACTGGAGGCTACAGTGACCACTTTCCTGCATTTGTAGTTCTTCAGAAAGAACCATAAAAAACTTAGGCACTCTTATTGGAGTGCTTTTTTTATATAAATACCTATATCATGAAAAGTATTATTTTATTAGTAATGATTGCCTTGATTCCTTTCAGCTGTTTTTCTCAGGAAACTCCAAAGAAAAATAAGGAGCAACATGAAATGAAGCCCTCTAAAAATGAAGACGGAGAATGGGATCTTACGGTCATTGATACCCAATTTGACTATTTTCTGAGCGCTGTAGCCCGACCCATCAGCCAGTACACAGAATCTTATCTGAAAACAAAAAATACGTTTTTGGTGAATGAATGGAATGGTTATTATAATTCCGGCAGATACAGAAATATTATAGAATCCGGAATAGATTATGATCCTAAGGAAAATTACGGAATCAGGTTTGAATATAAATTATATCAGGTTTTCGTATATGTAAACTGGAAGTATAAGCTAAGATTGAATGGATTATCCGGAAGCGATGCGATAAGATAAATTTAAAACATCCTCAATAAAAAGGTTCAAAGTAATTTTGAACCTTTTTTATATAAATGCTGTTTAAATTCCATTGAAATACTCAATAGAATGTCTTTCTTAATAGTATTTCGAATTTCCGTAGTAAAAACACAATCCTTTAATTTAACGACGCAAAAAACAACTAAAAAACAGAGAGTTAACATAAAAAAATAGTTCACGACAAGTTGATTTTATTTTATATTTTAGTAATGAATAAAAAAAAACTCATTATGAAAAAAATTATTTTATTAGCAGCTTTCGGAGTTGCTGGATTAGTAAATGCTAAAAGCACAGTGGCATCAAATCTTTATTACAAGGTTACAGAAATCAAAGAAGAGGAAAAGGAAAACAAAGTAAAAGCATTTGGATGTATGCAAGTTTTTGTTCAAACATCTTGCGGACTTAATTCATACACAACATGGTGTAGCGAATGGGGAACCGAGTGTTTAATGAGCGATGCAGAAGCCGTTGAACAAATTAACTGTCATCAGTAATAAAAAAAATAACTCAGATAGTTTATTTACTATCTGAGTTTTATAATTATGTAAAAAATGAAAAAAATATTACTACTATTTATTATTAGCATAACAACTTTCATTCAAGCACAAGAAGTGAAATCAAGTACCGTATTTTATTATAAGTACACGTTCATGCGTGATTCCTTAGATAAAGACCGGAAATTTGAAGAGACGATGGTACTACTTTCAGATGGTAAAGGATCTATCTATAAAAGCTTCTCAAAAATGCGTAGAGATTCAATCGTACAAAGCAACTTTGACAAAGGAAATTACACTATAAACTTTGCGTCCATGCCTCAAGCAAGGGTAAATCATGAGGTATTTTACAGTATAGACAAAAAAATCAAAGTACTTGATAAAATTGTCAATAAGTTTTACGGATATCCCGCCGAAACAATAAACTGGACAATAGAAAATGAGAAAAAGAAAATAGGTGAATTTAATTGTCAGAAAGCAGTTTGTATGCTCGACAATAGAAAGTTTACTGCTTGGTTTACTTCTGACATACCATCTCATGATGGACCATTTCGATTTAAAGGACTCCCAGGACTGATTGTTGAAGTGTATGATTTAAACCATTATTTTACATTTAGTTTGGTTGGTGTTAAGAAACAAAGTTTGAATATAACCTTACCAAAAAACTTTATTGAAACAACAAAAGCAAATTTCATTAAAGAAAGAAACGATTTTTACGCTGATCCTGCTGGAAAAGCTAAAATGTATATGGGGAGTAGTGTTCAATTAGCAGACCCAAAGGTTATTAACGAAAAATTTAAAAAAGACAATCTATTCATAGATTAAAGGACAAAGGAGACTGTCTAAAATCACCTTTCTCTCAGACTCTTGTGTGACAAATTTTGTCATTTAAGAAATTCTCAGAGTATTGGTCTACCTTTTGAGACAGTCTCCTTTTAATTTTTATAATAGCTGAAAATTATTTATTGAATAATTCCTCTACTTTATCCCAGTTTACTACATCGAAAAATGCAGAAACATAGTCAGGTCTTCTGTTTTGGTAGTTTAAATAATAAGCGTGCTCCCAAACGTCTAATCCTAAAACCGGAGTTCCTTTAACGTCTGCTACAGGCATTAATGGGTTATCCTGGTTAGGGGTAGAAGAAACAGATACAGAACCGTCAGTATTTTTTACTAACCAGGCCCATCCTGAACCGAATCTTGTTTTAGCAGCCTCAGAAAAATCAGTTTTGAATTTATCAAAACCTCCGTAATTTTCGATAGCAGCCTTTACATTTCCTACAGGCTCTTTGCTTCCACCGGGAGTTAAAATTTCCCAGAATAAAGAGTGGTTAAAGTGACCTCCTCCGTTATTTCTTACTGCTGGCTTGTCAGTTCCTGTCTGGCAGATTTCTTCAATAGTTTTTCCTGCTAGTTCAGTTCCTTCAACTGCTTTATTTAAATTGTCAATATATGCCTGGTGGTGTTTTGTATGGTGGATTTCCATAGTTCTTGCATCGATCGTTGGTTCCAATGCATCGTATGCATATCCTAGTTTTGGTAATTCAAATGACATAATCTTTATTTTTAATGTTATTATTCAAAATTAGCCAATATTTAAGGTATTATCAAGGATTGTGGATTACTTTAATAAATCTTTAACATTGATATATTGATTTAGAATGAATTAAGTTTTAATTTTTTTATCATATTAATAAAAAGCACGAACCCAATGATCCGTGCTTTCTATTTAACAATATTAAATTAAATTTATTTATTCATAGACATCAGAAATTCCTCATTATTGAGAGTACCTTTGATGTTTTTATTAACAAATTCCATTGCTTCTACAGGATTCATTTCAGAAAGATATTTTCTGAAGATCCACATTCTCTGAGAAGTTACTTCATCCAGAAGCAGATCATCTCTACGTGTGCTGGAGGAAATAAGGTCAATAGCAGGATAAATTCTTCTGTTCGCAATTTTTCTGTCTAGCTGAAGCTCCATATTACCGGTACCTTTAAATTCTTCAAAGATAACTTCATCCATTTTAGATCCTGTATCAATTAATGCCGTTGCAATGATGGTAAGAGATCCTCCTCCTTCAATTTTTCTTGCCGCTCCGAAAAATCTTTTAGGCTTGTGAAGAGCATTGGCATCTACCCCACCGGAAAGTACTTTACCAGATGCAGGCGTTACGGTATTGTAAGCTCTTGCTAGTCTTGTAATAGAGTCCAGTAAAATCACTACATCATGTCCGCATTCTACCATTCTTTGTGCTTTTGCAAGAACAAGGTTGGCTACTTTTACATGTTTTTCTGCTGCTTCATCAAATGTAGAGGCAATTACTTCTGCATTTACGCTTCTTTCCATATCAGTAACTTCTTCCGGACGCTCATCAATCAGAAGAACCATCATATAAACTTCCGGGTGGTTTGCCGCAATAGAGTTAGCGATATCTTTAAGCAACATCGTTTTACCGGTTTTAGGCTGTGCAACAATCATTGCTCTCTGACCTTTTCCGATAGGTGCAAATAAATCTACAATTCTGGTAGAAATGGTAGAATTACTTCCTGCCAAATTGAATTTCTCTTCCGGGAAAAGGGGAGTAAGATATTCAAAAGCAACACGGTCTTTGATAAATGCAAGGTCACGTCCGTTAACTTCTGTTGGCTTTAACAATGAAAAGTATTTCTCCCCTTCTTTTGGAAGTCTTACAATTCCTTTCACCGTATCTCCGGTTTTTAACCCGTAATTCCTGATCTGAGCTGTAGAAACATACACATCATCAGGAGAAGATATATAACTGAAATCTGAAGAACGTAAAAACCCGTAGTTATCCGGTAAGATCTCCAAAACCCCTTCAATACTTACCAATCCATCGAAATTGAATTCTTTTTTATGGTCGTGCTGCTCCTCTCCTTTTTCAGAATTTCTGTTTTGATTCTGATTTTGGTTTTGATGCTGCTGGTGCTGTTGGTTTTGATTTTTATGTTGGTTTCCACCGTTCTGTGGATGGTTGTGTCCTTTTGGAGGTCTGCTAGCCTGCTGTTGTTGAGGGTTGTTAGGCTTTTCTTCAGCCTGAACAGGCTCTTGAGGTTCTGTGTTTTTTGGAGCTTCAACTCTTTCCTGAGATACTTCTGCGTTAGCTGTATTGGTAGAAACTCTTTTTCTTTTCTTTTTTGCCTGAGCGCTTGCTGCTGATTCTTCTGTTGCTACAGCGGTTTCAGCTTTGGGTTCTTCCGGTTTTATTTCTTCAGAAACAGGTATCTTTTCTTCTGTTATTTCCTCTGTTTTAGTTTCTACCGGAGCTTTTGCAATTGCTTTTGGCCTGGCTGCTGTTTTTTTCGGGGCAGCTTTTTTTGCCGGGGCTTTGGCAGGTTTCTCTGCTGGAGCCTCTTCAGTATTTACACTGGCGGTTTCTGTGGCGTTGAAATAATCTTTTGCAACTTTAGGGTTAGAAGCCTGAAAGTCAAGAATAGCAAAGATCTTGTCATTTTCATTGCTGGTTCTTGCAACTTTAACGCCCAAATCTTTTAAGATTTTAGTCAGTTCCGTTACGGATTTTGACCTTAACGTTTCTATGTTAAACATATTTAATGTAAAAATGTAATTAATTGTGAGTAAGAAAAGTAAGTCCGGCGACTTTGGTTTTCAAGTACATTGTATAATGCAAATCTACACTTATTTTTGAATTGTGCAAAATTTATATTATTTTTGCCAAGAATTTAATATTCAATGCTACAGAGAATACAAACCATATGGACCTTATTAGCAGTTTTAGCTGCAGTTTTCCTTTTTATAACAGGACAGGATGTTGTCATTTCAGACAGTATTCCTCTACTTAATATAGGCTGTATGGTACTTGTTATCACCGGAGCATTAAGTATTTTCAGTTTCAAAAACAGAAAAAGACAAATTTTGCTGAATACCATCAGCATCATTATAAACGCTTTGTTGATTGGTGTGTTGGCGTACTGGTTACTAAACTTATCCGGAGGAATTCAAATTCCTGAGAAGGGTATTGAGCCGATTTTCCCATTGATTGCGGTAATCTGTCTGCTTATAGCAAACGTTTACATCCGTAAAGATGAGAGGCTCGTAAAATCTGTAGACAGACTTCGATAGCCTTACAACGATTTTTTGAGTGAGAACAGCTTCTTTTTAGGAGCTGTTTTTTTATTTGTCATCTATTCTTAATTTAAATTATGTAAATTCATTGCAACTTTTTGATTAAAAACACGACATATCATATAATTTTAACAAAAGACAATGAAAAAGTTAACCTATCTTACTTTATCACTATTCTCCATATTTACCTTTGGACAGGAGGTTTCCAAAGAAAGAGTAAAAACAGTTCTTTCCACTCTCGCTTCAGATGAAATGAAAGGCCGTGAAATCGGGACTCAGGAAAATGAAAATGCTGCCAATTATATCGCTAAACTTTTCAAAGAAAATAATCTGGAATACTGTACCGGAACATCTTATCTGGTTCCTTTTGAATACAACGGAAAGACGGTATACAATGTTTGCGGAATCAAAAAAGGAAAATCAGGTCAGTATCTTGGTTTTTCAGGGCATTTTGATCATATCGGAACCAGTGATAAAAGCGGAGACAATATTTATAACGGAGCAGATGATGATGCCAGCGGAATCACTACTCTGGTAGGTATTGCCGATTATTTTAAAAACAAAAAACCGGAATTCTCCATGGTATTCATGGCATTCAATGGAGAGGAAAAAGGAATGCTGGGCTCACGAGCTATTTCCACAGATAAAAATCTGGATCATATTTATAATAAGATGACAGCTCTTTTCAATTTCGAAATGGTAGCTACAGAATCTCAATGGGGGAAAAACGCATTATATATGACAGGAGACGGATTCTCAGATCTTGACGAGCTTTTCAATAAAAATGCAGTAAACGGATTAAAAATTAATGCAGATCCTTATGCGAAACAGCAGTTGTTTTACCGTTCAGACAATGTGAGTTTTGTAAAAAAGAAAATCATTGCCCATTCATTTTCTACCGTTGATATGACAAAAGCATCTCATTACCACCATGAAAATGATGATGTCAATATTGTAGACTTCGATAACATGACACAGATCATCAATAACTTTGGAAAAACACTGGATCAACTGGGTCCTAAAAATTTTGCTCCGAAGTACAATGACCGGGTTAAATTGTAAGTGAAATCATAAAAAATTGCTGTTGCAGCAGTTTTTTTTTACTAAATAGCAATACCTTTTTATCTCCTGTTCTTAAGCCATGTTAAGGTTTATTTATTCAAAAAATAAAGCTGAATAGCGCTGGGTTGTAACAAAAAGATACTTTTTGAAACTTATCCAATAAAGTAAAACAGGATTAAGAACGTCTTATCTTGTAATTTTACGTAATTTTGCTATCCAATTTTTTCATTGAATGAACGAGTATAAAAAAATCTTAAAGTTCGCGAGACCGCATCAGAAATATATCTACGGCAGTTTATTTTTCAATATCCTGTACTCTGTATTTCAGATTGCTTCCTTAGGGACTATTCTACCGGTTTTGGGAATGCTTTTTGGCACCATAAAACCCGAGAAATATAAAACTGCACCTGTTTATTCCGGTGATCTTATTGACTTTTTCTCTTTTGCAAAAGATTATTCCAATTATTTTATTCAGTCATTAGTTTCTGAATATGGCTCTCTAAAAGTACTTGCCTGGCTATGCATTATCACAGCATTTATGTTCCTCTTAAGAAATATTTTCAGGTATTTAGGCTCACTTTTATTGATCAACTACCGTGTAGGTGTTACTAAAGATTTACGGGGAGCTATGTACAGGAAAATATTGACTTTACCCGTTTCTTTTTTTACAGAAAGCCGAAAAGGAGATATGATGTCCCGTATGTCTAATGACGTAGGAGAAGTGGAAGGAAATATTCTGGGAAGCTTAGTTGAATTAATCAACGCGCCTTTTATGTTGATCAGCACTTTGATTTCTTTATTTATTGTGAGTCCGGAAATGACACTTTTCTCATTATTGGTATTGCCTGTAATGGGAACAATGATCGCTTTGATTGGAAAAAGTCTAAAAAAAGACTCCCATGAAGCACAAAATGAGCTGGGAACCATCTTTTCTATCGTAGACGAAACACTAAAATCTTCAAAGGTTATTAAAATATTTAATGCTGAAAAGATCATGGATAACCGCTTCATGCAGTCCATGAACAGATGGATTTCCAGCTCAATGAGTTTGGGAAAAAAGAAAGAATTAGCATCGCCAATGAGTGAATTTCTAGGTTCTATTACCTTTTTAATCATTGCATGGTATGGAGGAAAACAGATTATTGTAGACCAAAGTTTATCGCCTGCAGGGTTTTTGGTATTCTTGGGAATGTTTTTCCAAATCTTACCACCGGCCAAAAGCTTATCTACATCCATTTCCAATGTACAGAAAGGAGAAGCTTCATTGAAAAGAGTATTGGAAATTCTTGATGCAGACGTAAAAATTGATGAAATACCCAATCCTGTTTCGATCTCAACATTAAATCATTCCATCGAATTTAATAATATTGGTTTTTACTACGATAAAGATCATACCATTCTTAAAAACTTCTCACTTTCTATCCCTAAAGGGAAAACAGTTGCTCTTGTTGGGCAAAGTGGAAGCGGTAAAACAACGATTGCCAATCTTTTAGCCAGATTCTATGATGTTTCGGAAGGAGAAATTCTGATTGACGGAACCGATATCAAGCATTTAAAATTACAGGAATACCGTAAGCTATTGGGAATGGTAACCCAGGAATCTGTATTGTTCAATGATTCCGTTTATAATAACATTCTGATGGGTAAACCTGATGCTACCAGAGAAGAAGTAATTGCTGCAGCAAAAATTGCCAATGCAGACTCATTTATTACAAGGCTTCCTGAAGGTTATGATTCCAATATCGGAGATGACGGTGGTAAACTTTCCGGAGGTCAGAAACAAAGAGTTTCTATTGCCAGAGCGGTATTAAAAAACCCGCCAATCATGATTCTGGATGAAGCAACCTCTGCGCTGGACACGGAATCTGAAAGATTCGTACAGGATGCACTGGAGAAAATGATGGAAAACAGAACGTCTTTAGTCATTGCCCACCGCCTTTCAACCATTCAGAAAGCAGACTGGATTGTAGTGATGGAAAAAGGAGATATTGTGGAACAGGGAACCCACCACGATCTGATCGCAAAAAGAGGAATGTATCACAAACTTGTTGAACTTCAAAACTTCGACTAACCTTTTAACTGAATTAAAATGAACCCTATACAAGAGTATTTCTACAGAATCCAAGAACCTGAAAGAAGTACTCTTTTATTTTTGCGTGATACCATCTTAGCTTCAGATCCGGAAAATATTACAGAAACATTCAGTTTCGGACTTCCGTTTATCAAATACAAAAAGAAAATGCTGTGCTACTTTTATTACAGCAAAAAATATCAAAAGCATTATCTGAGTTTTTATCATGGTGACAGACTTGATTATCCTGAATTGATACAGGATGGCAGAAAGAAGTTTAAAATCCTTCTTATCGATATGGATAAGGATATCCCTGTGGAATTAATATTAAACATGATACAGGACGTTAAAAAACATATAAAATAAAAAACTCCGGCACGAATAATCGTGCCGGAGTCATCTTTAAAAAACTTTTATCATTGTGTGTTTATTCCATTGAATTCTGCCTGTTTGATTGCCCAAGCCACTACATTAGCGAAAATAATTGAGTTCTGTACAGCCATACTTCCTAACGTATTTCCGTTACCTGCAAAACCATAAGCAGTTTTTGCTACCGGAAAATTACTGGTATTTGTAGCAAATGGATAAGCCGTATTACTTGCAATTGTTCCATTGGCGTTGAAGTTACTCAAAAATCCACCATCGCCTACATAGAAGAGATTTAAATTCTTATGCTTAAACATAGTTGTTCCTGCGAATACACTCGTAGAGTTTATAGCACTAGCCCCGCTATATGAAGTAATAAAAGATTCAGAGACTCCGTCTAATGCGGATGTTGCACTCGCATCTTCACCCCAGTTTTTACCTCTTACATCACCAAACGGACCATTAAGAATCTCATCATTGATATTGATCATCTGATATACAGCTCCTCCACTGTTTCTTCCCGTAGCATTAATCTGAGGACTTGCAAATATACTTCTCATCAAAGCCTGAATAGAAGCATTTTCTTCCAGCTGGGCAATTACTACTCCTCCTTTATTAAGATAGTCCACAATAGCGGTTCTTTCTGCTGCGTTTGGAGAATAAGGATACCCCATGATAACAATATCAGGTTTGTTATTAAGAGCCGCAATAGCAGGCGCTCCATCTGCGGGTGCAAGGTGAGTAAATCCTTCAAATTTAACCACACTAGTTGCTAATGTTCCGAAATTAGCAGCAGCATCCATTAAATTTCTGGAGGCATCTTCTTCTGCACTGTAACCATGATCTCCAGTACCACCAAGATGTACAACTGTTTTTACAGGGATAACTACAATTACATTTACTGTACAAGTTGTAGATACGCCTCCCTGGCTATCGGAAGTAATAGTAATTGTCTTCACTGATGTAGAAGTTGGAGTTCCTGTTCCGCTTAATGTAATATTCTGATTTCCTGTAGAGGTAAATGTCCCTGATCCGCTGAAAGAAATTCCGTCAACGGTATTGGTTGTAACCGTGTAACTTCCCAATGCCGAAACATTTACAGGCAATGTAATTGTATTGGACGCTGTAAGTGCTGTTCCCACTTTATACACGCCATTTACGGTTGCACTTCCACAGCTCATGGTATAAGATCCGGCCGGGCTTAGTACTGCAATAGAAATTGCTGGTGTACAATTAACTGCTGCCCCATTGGCTTCAAGTGTTATATTATCCGTCTGCACATTCTGAGGAGTTCCCTGCCCCGGAATCTGTATTGTTTGTACGCCTGTATTAAGGAAAACACCTGTTCCATAAAAGTTATATCCATTCGGTGTAGTTCCTGTAATTGTATAATTTCCTAATTTAGTTACATTTACAGCAATACTCAGGTAATTTGAACTGGTAAGTTCTTTTCCTTTAACATAGCTTCCCATTGCTTTGGAAGAAGAGCAATCTACTGTAAAAACAGCTTTCCCCATCTGTCCGCAGACACTTTTCCACTCATTATCAGCAAGACTCCAGTAATTAATACAGTCTTCTGTTGTATTATAAATTGTCAAGCCATCATCTTGAGCATTGTTGATTACAATAGCATTTCTTTGTGCTTCAGTAAGTCTAGGGATAAGAACCCCTTTGTTGTTATTACTAGAAACAACATCCAATACAGAATTGGCATTAGGTGTTGTAGTATTAATCCCTACTGCACCATTGGTGCTTTGAGAATAATATTCTCCAAAAGTAAAGAGAAGTGCAATTAAAATGCACTTGATCGAGGGCGATTTAAATTTTGTACTCATCATATTAAGTTATAATTGTTTAATGGTTAATTATTTTAACTAAAATTATAAAACTTTTCGCAAAATAACAACAACTTTTATTTAATATCATGATTTTAGCTACGCAATACTACTCATGCGTAGCTAAACTCATAAACAACCAACGAATTATAACACATATTAAATAATAATTAAACTTAAGTGATTTTATAAAAAAGAAAAATGATTATGAACATTAAAAAAATAATCAAAACATTAAGAGCATTAAAACATGCACCGCTTTAAGCATAAAAACAGAACAATGTCTTATGTTTTAAGTTTTTCATAAAGACCTTAAATAGTAAATAGTCTTTGATAACGTAAAAGTTGTTGGCAAAAACACCTTTTCATTCATTAAAAATAGTTTTCCATTTGGAAATAGTATTTCTACTTATCTTAAACAGTCTGCTCAGCTGGAGATTATTAAGTCCGTTCTGTTTCTGATATTTCAGAATTTTCAATATAGATTTTTCGTCATATGAACGAAGTCTTTGATTATTAAATCCAACCGCATATTCAGGCTCTCCAAAAACCAGCTGATTAAACTTGAGAACATCAAAAGCCGAATTCAATGTTTTAAGCTTAAGCCTGATTGTAGCGTCTATTAACTTTTCCGGGAACTTTTCCTCGAGAATATCAGTATAAATCTGTTTGTAATCGGGAGTCATATTATATTTTTTTCATCCATTTGTATAAAGTAGTTTTAGGTATTTTATACCTTTCCACAGCATCGCTGACAGTCATTGTTCCGGTTTTTATTTTTTCCAGAATAAAATCCTTAACCTCTTGCGTATAAATGCTTTTTCTGAAAATCAGGGTATTTTCCTTTTTTCTGAATGCATTATCAATTCTGGACTGCGGAGAATACAAAATAAGATGCCCGGTATAAAATCTAAAGAAATCAAACTTTAAAAGCTTGCACCATTTCAGAAGGATATCGGTATCCATACTTTTTGTATGGTACATTTTTTCTATATCTTCTTCCGTTTGCTCGAAAAATCTGCAGATTCTTTCTATAGAAATCTGATGCTCTTCTACTTTGGACCTGATCAGATCCCCAATATTAATGTCCTTAATATTCATCACAATATTTTTAAGTAAAAATATTGACAAGAGAAGCAAACATCACTAAGAAAAACTACTCAAAACTACGTATAAGTAATAAAAAACAGGATTCTGTTTAAATTTTTATAAGAAAGCTGTTGATATTGATCTCCGAGGAAATATTCAGTTTTTTCCGGATTCTGTATTTTTTACTTTCTACGGCGCGAATACTGTTATTGGTACACTGTGCTATTTTCTTAGTATCAAAATCCAGCTTCATCAAAGCACAAAAATACAACTCAGAATGAATGAGATTAGGATTGATCGTTAAAAGATCTGGAATAAAATGAGGAAAAAACACCTGAAACTTTTCAAAAAACATAGGCGAATTGTTTTCTGCCAACATTAAAATTTCCCTGATATTTTCTTCCGAAAGATGATTGATAAGCATTTGATGCTTCATCAGCTCTGCATTCGTTTTTACAAGATCTTTGATGGTAGAATCTTTCTCATTTTTATCTGTAATTAAGCCATGGATCAACTGATCTTTCTGGGTTATAAAAACGATATCCACCAGAAAAGAGGCAACAGAAAACAAAATATTCAGCAATTTTATGGTCTTAAAATCCTCTTTTTCTATAAATCTGCTTTTAGGAAGAAAATCAAAATCAAAGTAAAGGCAAGCAATAAAGTTAATGCTGATAATAAAAGTAATAAAAAAAATTGCAAAAGCATCTTTTTTATAGTTCAGAAAGAATGGAACGGCAAACAAAAGACAAAAATAGAAATACTCTACTCCTGCATTTTTATAGGTATAGATATTAAAAAAGTTCACTATAAAAGTAAGTAAAACGAATATTCCGATTATGGAGGTTTTCAAAATCTTTTTAAAACGTTTCGTTTTTCCTTTTATAGCAATCAGAAACAGCCAGAAAAAGGTAATGACAGTAAGGAATATGGAGATCAGCATATCTCCGAAAAAAGTAATAATAAAAATAGAATAAAACAGGAATATGAAAAACAATAAAAGCAAATACCGGTTAATAAGATGAAGATAATTACTTTCAAAATCATCATCCATGTTCTCAGCTTCGTCGTTGATCACCTTAAATAAAAATTTATAAATCATCTTGATGTTTTTTATGTTTTCACAAGCTTAAGTTGGCATTTGTACTCCTGAAGGCATAAATTTCCCAATATTAACAGCTTTTTATGCAAAAAAAACTACAAATGAAATTTACTAGTCTTTTTCAGCATTAAAAGAATATGATTAAGGTGTTTTTTCTAGCTACAATTTACTAAAAATTGATATTAAAATTATCAAATGAAATATCATTTTTGAAAACAAATTAATAAGCATTTACCTCATATCACTTAAAAAGCATGAGCTTGTGTTTTTTGAGCATGCAAAATTATTAATCACAATGGAAAAGCACCCATCTTACAATACGCAATATTACTCATGCGTAATTTAAACTTTATACACTTAAATGTGGTTTCGTATTACTAAATAAAAAAGAGAGCTGTATAAGCTCTCTTTTCATTCTATATGCGATAAGAATATTAATTTTCTTTCAGTTTGGCGATAACATCCTCACCACCTTTTGTAATATCTCCGATTTTACAGATAATCTCAGTATCCAAAGGCAGGAATACATCCATTCTGGAACCGAATTTGATAAATCCGAATTCATGTCCGGCTTTTGCCTTATCTCCTTCATTACAGTAGAAAACGATTCGTCTTGCAACATAACCTGCAATCTGTCTGAAGACTACTTTATGATCAGTCATCGTCTGAATAGCTACCGTAGTTCTTTCGTTCTCCGTAGAAGACTTTTCATGCCATGCTACAAGATACTTTCCAGGGTGGTATTTTTTGTAAATAACATCTCCCGAAACCGGATATCTACAAATGTGAACATTGAGAGGAGACATAAAAATAGAAACCTGGATAGCTTTTCCTTTGATAAACTCATCCTCTTCCACTTCTTTGATCATTACCACTTTTCCGTCCACCGGAGCAATTACGTTTTCTTTGTGATCAAGAATATTACGATCAGGAACTCTGAAGAACCAGAAAACTAAACCGTAAATAACCAATAAAGGCATAATGATCACCAGTGACCATATTTTAAGGAAATAGATTGCGAGAGCACCCAGTATAATAAAAAGCAGGGTTGCAACGGTAATCGTTCCTTTTGATTCTCTATGTAATTTCATGAGACTAAATAAATTTTTCTAAAATAAAGTACAAATATACGACAGGAACGCAGATAATAAAACTATCAAGTCTGTCTAAAACTCCTCCATGTCCAGGAATAATGTTTCCACTGTCCTTTACACCGAAGTTTCTCTTCAATTGACTCTCCACCAAATCGCCTAATGGCGCAAAGGCAGCCACTAAAAATCCTACGACCATCCAGTTCCCCCTCAACTCCGGCTGATAATGCTCAATAAAGTAGGATAAAACCAGTGTTAACACGACACCTCCCGCATATCCTTCCCATGTTTTTTTAGGAGATATTTTAGGGGCCATTTTATGTTTGCCGAAGAACTTCCCTACCAGGTAAGCAAAGGTATCGCTACTCCAGATCAGAATGAACAGAAACAGAACCTCCAAAGAGAAACTATCACTATAGCTGGAGAACTTTGGCAGCCCTAATGCAAAACTAAATGGCAGTGCTACGTAGATAACAGTAAAAATAAGCTTTCCGCTGTCGAAGTATAATTCGTTAGGATATTTGAATAAAGTAACTACAGCAATACCAATAAGTGCCAGTGCCAGTATTTCACTGAGCCTGAAATCAAAAAAGAAATCGTGATTAAAATATCTTTTGGAAAACATGTAGAAAATAAAAATGACCAATGGATATACGACCCATTTTTCATAGCCGTTTCCAAACTTCATGATTTTAACACATTCCCAGGTTCCTACAATCAGCAGCAGACTCATCAATCCATGATAAAGATACTGTTGCTTGATAAGACCCGGTACAATATTGTTCAGCAGCTGTGCTCCCAGCGGAGTAGAACAAAGAATAATGATAGCTACATAAACGATACCTGATATGGTTCTTTGAATGAGATTTTTGTCCAAAATTTAAAATTTAGAAATGGTTGCTTAATCTTCAAGCAGCAATAAAAACAGTTTTGTACTGGAATTGGAAGAACTGTCCATTTTTGATTGGCTTCCGCTAATGGAAGTAAGGTTCTTGATATTTCCGTTCCTTTTTATTTTCCCCATAGCATCATTCAGGTTGTTTACAATCTGAGAAACATTGGCAATGATGATAATTCTATCGGGAAGCCTTGAAGAA
Source organism: Chryseobacterium sp. RU33C (assembly GCF_900156015.1). Lineage (NCBI taxonomy): Bacteria > Pseudomonadati > Bacteroidota > Flavobacteriia > Flavobacteriales > Weeksellaceae > Chryseobacterium > Chryseobacterium sp. RU33C. Next base: position 147,460 of record NZ_FTMT01000009.1, read on the forward strand.
TGATAATGAAGAATATTATTATGTGAAAGCATAATTCTGCCATCATAGGCGATCAGGTATTCACAGGTGATGAATGCGGCGTCATTAGACGGCTGAAGTTCTGAAGTGTAGGTAGACTTCACAACATTCAAAAAGTTCTGAAGTTCTTTATCCCAACAGAAAAGGCTTTGAATAGCTTCTATTTTGACAATCTGATTTAAAGTTTGTAGAGCTTCCGCTTCGTCTGCACAATAATTAAAAAATCCCCCGGAATGCGTAAATAATTGCGCAAACTTATAGTCAAGATCCGCATTTTTCAGCGAATCCCCAAGCTTCTCCAGGCTCTGTTTATCCTCTTCTTCAGGCTGGTTGGTAAGTTTGCTTACAATCCTCTTGAATAAATTCAACTTAATCTATTTTTAGTCAACTTTATACAAAAATAGAAAATAAATTACAATAGTGTCCAAAATATCTCCTTAAATATGAAAAAACCTGACAATTTTACAGTTGTCAGGTTTTATGAATTATATTTTTTTTAGAATCTTAAAGCTGTGTCGGGCTTTCCGGAGCCTGAATTTCGCTTTCTTCTTCTTTTTCTTTGACCTGAGGTGTTTCCACTACTACCGGCTCATCTTTTTCAGGAATAGTATTGGTTACAGGCTTCTCTGTCAATTCTGGATCCCATGCTCTTTTTCCGAATATTTCTTCTAAGTCTTCACGGAAGATCACTTCTTTTTCTAACAGTTTATTAGCCAAAGCATCAAGCTTATCTTTATTTTCTTCAAGAATTCTTACCGCTCTTTCATACTGATTTTCGATGATCAATTTGATCTCAGCATCAATTTTGGTAGCCGTTTCTTCGGAATATGGTTTTCCGAAATTGTATTCAGACTGGCCAGAACTGTCATAGTAAGAAATATTACCGATATTAGGGCTTAAACCGTAGATTGTAACCATTGCCTGAGCTCTCTTTGTTACTGTTTCCAGATCAGAAAGTGCTCCTGTAGAAATATTATTGAAGATCACCTGCTCTGCTGCTCTACCTCCTAATGTTGCACACATTTCGTCCAACATCTGTTCAGTAGTGGTAAGCTGTCTTTCTTCCGGAAGATACCATGCTGCTCCTAAAGAACGTCCTCTTGGAACAATCGTTACTTTCAAAAGTGGAGATGCATGTTCTACCAGCCAAGAGATTGTAGCGTGACCTGCTTCATGATAAGCAACTCTTCTCTTTTCAGATGGTTTGATTGCCATGTTTTTCTTTTCAAGTCCACCGATAATTCTGTCAACCGCATCCAGGAAATCCTGTTTTGTAACAGAAGTATGGTTATATCTGGCCGCAATAAGCGCAGCTTCGTTACAAACGTTTGCAATATCTGCCCCACTGAAACCTGGAGTTTGTTTGGCCAGGAAATCTCTGTCCACATTATCGTCAAGCTTGATCTTTTTCAAGTGAACATCAAAGATATGTCTTCTTTCGTGAAGCTCCGGAAGGTCTACATAGATAGAACGGTCAAAACGTCCTGCTCTCATCAAAGCTTTATCCAGGATATCTGCTCTGTTGGTTGCAGCCATTACAATTACATTCACATCTGTTCCGAAACCGTCCATTTCAGTAAGAAGCTGGTTCAGGGTATTTTCTCTTTCGTCGTTTCCGCCGGAGAAATTATTTTTTCCTCTTGCACGTCCGATGGCATCAATCTCATCAATGAAGATAATTGCCGGAGATTTTGCTTTTGCCTGAGCAAAAAGGTCTCTTACTCTTGAAGCACCTACTCCTACAAACATTTCAACGAAATCTGAACCTGAAAGTGAGAAGAACGGAACTTTAGCTTCCCCAGCAACGGCTTTTGCCAATAACGTTTTACCTGTTCCCGGAGGCCCTACCAAAAGAACACCTTTAGGAATTTTACCTCCAAGTTTTGTATATTTTTCGGAGTTCTTCAAGAAATCTACCACTTCCTGAACTTCTTCTTTGGCTCCTTCCAATCCTGCAACATCTTTAAATGTTACCTGAATTCTTTCTTTTTCGTCGAAAAGCTTTGCTTTGGATTTTCCGATTGAGAAGATCTGTCCGCCAGGACCTCCGCCTCCACCCATCTTTCTGAAAAGAAGGAAGTAGAATAATCCAAGAATAGAAATCCAAACCAGCGCAGGAACCAAGATGTCCATTAGAGCACTTTTGCCTGTTCCGTAATCTTTAGTTGTTTTAATAGCCGGATTGCTGGCTTTGACCTGCTCAAATTTCTGAAGGAAAAGTTGAAGGTCTCCGTATTTCACAGAAAAATCTGCTTTAGGAGCCATTTCGAAAGCAGAAAGAGGATTGTTTTCTTTTCCTGCTTTGGAAACCATTGCCGTTTTCGCTTCTTTTGTTAGGAAAACATCAGCTTTCTCTATGTCTTTGTATATAATTATATTCTGGACTTTGCCCGCCTGCATTTCTCTAAAGAAACCATCTTCATCAATAGATTTTGCTGCATCACCTCCAAGGAAATTGGAACCAAAGAATAGCAAAAGAGCTACGATTGCAATAGGAAAGAACCAGTTGAATCCTTTATTATTCATTTAGACTTTTTAAAATTTTTATTATTCATTTTCAATTTTGGTAATGACTGCGTCACCCCAAAGTTCTTCTATGTCGTAGTACTCACGTACCTGTTTTTGGAATATATGAACCACCACTGAAACGTAATCCACCAATACCCACATTGCATTTTCAGTACCTTCTACGTGCCAGGGTCTGTCCTGTAGTTCGTTTCTTACTTTCTTCTCTACACTTCCTGCCAATGCAGCTACCTGTGTATTTGAGTTTCCGCTGCATATCACGAACGTTTCTGCTACGGAGTTTTCGATGTTGGAAAGATCAAAGATCATAATGTCTTCCCCTTTTACATCCTGGATAGCTTCAACGATTTTATCTATTAACGCTTGTTTTTCTGCTGTTTTATTCATTAAAAAAATACTATAATCTGCAAATTTATTGTTTTTTCTTTACTTTAACCTTACTTTTACCATCTTAATCTCTTAAAGTTTTCTTAAATGAGTCAACTCTTCTATCTGAAAGAATGTTCTTCTACTAATGACGAAATATCAAAGTTTTTACTTTACGGAGATTCAAATTTTATAGGGCTTCATACTTTTAATCAAACAAAAGGCCGTGGTCAGTATGGAAATGTCTGGACTCAGACTGCCGGAAAAAACCTGGCTTATACGCTGGCAGTGAATACTCAGAACATCCTGTGCTCCGACTTTATGTTCAATTATTATACCGCAATGGTGATCCGTGATTTTCTTGCCAATTTGTCTGACTCTGAGGTAAAAATCAAATGGCCGAATGATATTATCCTTAAAGGTAAAAAAATCGTTGGAATTTTAATAGAAAAGAAAAAAATTAATCAGAATAATTATTTCATCATCGGAGCAGGCATCAATATTCTGCAGGAAAATTTTGATGAAATATCCAATGCAGGATCACTCCTGACACAGACAGGACTCCAATTTGACCTGGAAGAGCTTGCTTTAAACCTTCATGAATATTTGTCCGGAAAACTGAAAAACATGCCTTCCGATCAGGAAATTCTGGATGGATTCAATAAAAGACTTTTCAGAAAAGATCAGATATCGGTCTTTGTAATTGAAAAAGAACGACAAAATGGCATCATCCGATATGCAGACGAAAAGGGCGAACTCTGGATCGAACTGGAAGACGGAATGCATTCCTTTTATCACAAAGAAGTAAAACTCCTTTACTGATTGGCTCTTTTGATATAAAGATAAAGGGTAAGCGGTAAAAATACCATATTAGGCAGCCACATGGCTACTGCTGGAGACAGGCTTTTATTTTCTGAAACCACTTTTAAGGCTTCGAATGAAAACACAAAAATAAAGGCCAATGAAATCCCTATTGCAAGGTTAATTCCCAACCCTCCTCTTTTCTTTTGTGATGACAGGGAAAGCGCCAGAAATGTCAAAATAATGATCGAAACGGGCATTGAAGTTCTTTGGTGAAGTTCATTCAGGTAAGAATTCAGGTTACTGTTTCCTCTTGCTTTTTCTCTTTCAATAAATTTCAGAAGTTCCGGTGTGGTTTTATTCTGTCCCAAAAGCTCATTAGGGAAAAGTTCTTCCGGCGAATGGCCGTAGTTCTTCCTTAATTCTATCCCGTTTCCGAGTTTTTCGGTATTGTCTTTATTGATTGTTTTTTCCAGATAGTTATTTAAAACAAACTGCTTTTTTTCTTTATCCCAATATACTTCGCTTGCTTTCAGCTCATAGATCATTTTTCTGTCTTTATCATATTTCTGATAGACAAAACTTGATCCTCTTTTTTCTCTTTTATTCCATGAATCAACGAAAATATATTCCGTTTTACTCAGCTGTGAAGAAGCCGGAGCTGTTCCTAAAATCTTTTCTTTATTAGCTGCATTATAAGTATATGCTTCCAACTCATTTTTCTTGATATTGGCCCACGGCAGCACCATATGGTATACCACAAGGGCAATCAATCCAATAAAAACAGATGTAAATAGGTAAGGCTTGGAAAACCTGTGAAAACTGGCTCCACTACTTATAATAGCAACAATCTCAGTATTATTTGCCATTCTGGAGGTAAAATAAATTACTGATATAAACACCAAAATAGACAAGAATGTTACCACAAGGTTGATGATCCAGAAGGGATAAAAATGGATAAGGAAATACGTCAGATCCAGTTTAGGATCAATGGCTTTGGCATTTTCTATCCTTGGAATTTTTTGCTGAACATCAATGACCAGTACAACTATAGACAATAACACCAACATGAAACTGAAAGTTCCAAGGTATTTTTTAATGATATATCTGTCTACAATTTTAAGCATATTCTTTTACAGTCTTTGTCTGAGAACCGGTACTACAGCGTTTTTCCATTCGTAAAAATCTCCTGCCATAATATGTTCTCTGGCTACCTTTACCAAATCCAGGTAGAATGCGAGATTATGAATCGAAGCGATCTGTTTTGCCAGATATTCTTTAGATACAAACAGGTGGCGAAGATACGCTTTTGAATATTCACGGTCTACAAAACTGGTTCCAAATTCATCCAAAGGCGAAAAATCGCGCTTCCACTTTTCATTTTTAAGGTTCATTACCCCTTGCCATGTGAAAAGCATTGCATTTCTTGCATTTCTTGTTGGCATCACGCAATCCATCATATCAATTCCTAATCCGATAGACTCAAGGATATTCCAGGGAGTTCCTACTCCCATCAGGTATCTTGGTTTTTCTTTCGGAAGGATATCTGTCACTTCGTCAGTGATTCTGTACATTTCTTCTTCGGGCTCTCCAACGGAAAGTCCTCCGATAGCATTTCCTTCTGCTCCTGCTTCAGAAATCACTTCAGCCGAAATTTTTCTAAGATCAGAATAGGTAGATCCCTGAACAATCGGGAAAAGCCTTTGTTTATGTCCGTATAATTCAGGATTATCATTTGTCCATTCAATACATCTTTTCAGCCAGCGGTGGGTAAGCTCCATAGATGATTTTGCCTGGTTGTAATCACATGGATAAGGAGTACATTCATCGAAAGCCATGAAAATATCGGCTCCAATCTGTCTTTGAATCTCCATTGATCTTTCAGGAGAGAACATATGATAGCTTCCATCGATGTGGGATTTGAATCTCGCACCTTCTTCTGTCATTTTTCTGTTACTCGCCAGCGAAAAGACCTGAAAACCACCTGAATCGGTAAGAATAGGAAGATCCCAGTTCATGAATTTGTGCAAACCACCTGCATCCTGCATCGTTTCCATACCCGGACGAAGGTATAAATGATAAGTATTTCCCAGAATAATCTGAGCTTTAATGTCTTCTTTTAATTCTCTCTGATGAACTGTTTTTACACTGGCTACAGTTCCCACAGGCATAAAAATAGGAGTTTGAATCTTCCCGTGATCTGTGGTAATTTCCCCTGCTCTTGCTTTTCCTTCAGAGGTTTTTTCTATATTAAAAAATTTCATCTCTATACTTTTTTAAATGCACTGTTGTTTTCAGTGATTTTTGTGAAACAGAAACTCTCAGGCTAATTTACCTTACTACAGGTATTACAGCACCATTTTGTTTCAGTTTCTCCTTTACATATTTATCTGCTTTGGGATCTTTTTTCAGCAATATTTCCTGCGCATCATTGGTGATCCCCTCCATTTCTTCTTTAATCACATAGTATTTGAAACTATTTACAAAATCATCAGGCTTTACTTTATGTGATTTCAAAACAGCTCTTGTCCCTGCTTCCATATTTTTGTCAGGATATACAAAGATAGCCTGATCGTTGATCGCAAGATCGGCAATAATTTCTGCCATTATATCTTTATCGATCAGATTTTTAGGCTTATCAATATAATCGCCGCACGAAAACAGGCCCAACAAAACGAAAATAAAAATTAAATTTTTCATCAGTTTCATAATCTGTTGATGATTGATTTCCATTTTAAGTTCAGCACTCCGAAAACTGCTTCATGGATAATCCCTCCATTCATTTTGCTTTCTCCTAAAATTCTGTTGGTAAATATAATAGGAACTTCTACAATTCTGAAACCTTTTTTAAAAGCTCTGAATTTCATTTCTATCTGAAACCCGTATCCTTTCAGTTTCACGTTATCCAACCCTATTTCTTCCAATACTTTTCTTGAAAAACATACAAATCCTGCAGTGGTATCATGAATTGGAAGTCCCAATACAAACCTTACATATTTGGATGCAAAATAAGAAAGCAGCACTCTTCCCATAGGCCAGTTCACTACATTTACTCCTTTTGAGTAACGGGAACCTATTGCCATATCTGCATTTCTGCATGCTTCAAAAAGCTTCGGCAGATCGTTAGGGTTGTGTGAAAAATCGGCATCCATCTCAAAAATATAATCGTATCTATTTTCAATGGCCCATTTAAACCCATGGATATATGCCTTTCCCAATCCGTCTTTTACATGCCTTATGGACAGATGCAGATAATGCGGATGTTTCTTCTGCAGTTCTTTTACAATTTCTGCAGTTCCATCAGGAGAAGAATCATCTACTACTAAGATATGAAAGTCGTCCTCCAATGCAAAAACAGCGGAAATAATATATTCAATATTTTCCTTTTCGTTATAGGTTGGGATGATGACGAGTTTTTTCATTTCAGTTTGCAAAGATAGTTTATTTAACCTTTTTATTTTATACAAAATAATCTATAATTTTGCAAAAATATTTCTCGGGGATTAAGCGGATGAAACAGAAACTTTTATTCAACAGATCTGAACAAACGTAAAATCGATGAGAGCAAATATTTTAACTGCAGATTCACGGATCTGGGTGACAGGAAAATCTGTGCCGGGCTTTGTTATCTGAAGTTAAATAATAAATAAAAAAAACTTAAATTTTGCCATCATCACAACACTTCATCAATCACGTAAGAATACCTGAAAATAATGATTGGGTAATCTTTATCCTTGTGGGCTGTATATTTTTATATGTTTTTATGATGAACGTCATAGAGAGAGATGCCAGCCTTAAAGATTTTTTGCTTCAGAAATATTTTGATGCAAGCAACAACCTTCCCAGCTGGATCATCACGTCCTGTGTAACTACACTTACCCTGTCTGTATTAATTTCACAGTACGTTCCTATAGTACCGAAATATATTGCAGATCTTCAGCTTCTGGGGTATCAGCTTAATAAATTTGGATATACATTGCTGGCAGTGCTGCTTTTTTATTTAATAAAGTCAACATTAGGATTTTTATTTTACCAAAGTATTGGGGATGGAAAAAAGTGGACTATCTTTTATTTTACTTCCACAAAGTTTTATTTCATTCTTTCATTTTTGCTAATAATTCTTTGTGTAGCTCATTATTCCTTTCCGATAGACAGAAATAAAATGTTTCTATATTATTTCTGCTTTTTCGCTTTTGTATTCATTTTCAAAGTTTTTTTCTATTTATTTCACAAGAACAAGATTCTTCCCGAGAAATGGTATTATAAATTTTTGTATATTTGCACCCTCCAAATTGCACCATTATTATTGCTTTGGAAGCTGTTATTTTTTTAATAAATGTCAATGATGAGAATAAAGTCTATATTGGTTTCTCAACCAGCGCCTAGTGAGTCTTCTCCATATCTGGATATAGCGAAGAAGGAAAAAATAAAGATTGATTTCCGTCCATTTATCCACGTCGAAGGGGTTGACAATAAAGAGCTCAGAACACAGAAAATAGATCTGACGCAGTATACCGGTATTATTTTTACCAGTAAAAATGCGATTGACCATTACTTCAGACTAGCAGAGGAATTGCGTTTTGCCGTTCCGGATACAATGAGATACATCTGCCAGTCGGAAGCAATTGCCAACTACCTTCAAAAGCATATTGTGTACAGAAAGAGAAAAATCAGCTTTGGGGAGAAAAACTTCTCAGACCTGCTTCCTCTTTTCAAAAAGTTTCCTACTGAAAAATATCTGTTGCCATCTTCAGATGTTTTGAGTCCGGATATTGTAAAAACCATGGATGCATCTAATGTAGAGTGGACAAGAGCAATTATGTACCGTACCGTATGCAGTGACCTTACCGATATCAATGTCAAAGATTACGACATGCTGATTTTCTTCAGTCCGCAGGGAATCAAATCGCTGCAACAGAATTTCCCTGATTTCAAGCAGGATGAAACCAAGATTGGAGTTTTTGGAAACACAACTCTGGCAGCTGCAGAAGAAGCTGGATTAAAAGTAGATTTAATGGCTCCTACGAAGGAAACTCCTTCTATGACGATGGCCCTTGAAAAGTATATTAAAGCTCTTCACAAATAGGCTTACTATAAAAATTCAAATCCGCCTTTTTCTTTGAAAAAGGCGGATTTTTTTATTAAAAACAGAATGTTTGTTCATTTTTCAAAATGACCAGTATACTCCCACGCGAGCTGATCTCTAGCTCTTTTTTATCATTTTTTGGAGATATTTTACATTTAAAACCCCTTTTCGTCTCAATATTTTTTTCACCTCTACAACTATTTGTGACTATTTACTTCTATACAAAACTCAATTAAAAAAAAGCCATTAGCCATTAACAACCAAACAGTTAAATACATTTAATTTATCACAAAGTTAATAGTAATTAAGTACATTAGATTCAGAAAAACAATTCAATTATTATTAATAACTAAAAAAAACGTATGTATGAAAAAACTATTATTTGGTTTAGTCTTCCTGACCGCTACATTTGCCAATGCGCAGAACGATAATTGCTCAGGAGCAACATCACTGACTGTAGGAAACGATTTTACTTCCGGAGCCATTACCGTAGACAATACAGGAGCTACCACAGATGGAAATCCTTCATCCTGTAACTCAGAGTCTGAAGAAAATATCTGGTTTAAAGTTACCGTTCCTCCAAGTGGAAATGTTACGATTGAAACAGCAGCAGCTTCTGGTTCTTTATTTGATGATTCTGTACTTGCGGTTTACAGCGGAAGCTGTGGTACTTTAACTGAAATTGACTGCAATGATGATAAAGACATTGATAATGAAGATTATTTCTCATTAATTTCTTTAAGCGGACAGGTCCCAGGCACTACGCTGTATATAAGTGTTTGGAAGTATTCTTCAGATACAGACAGTGGTCAGTTTAAGATCTCAGCATATGATAGCTCCAATTTATCAACGAATGAAGTTTATGACAACAAAAAAAGAATTCAGATATATCCAAATCCTTTCAGCAAAGAGCTTAGTATTGCTGATATCTCAGAAGTAAAAGGCATTTCTGTCACAGATACTTCGGGAAAAGAAGTCAAAAACATTGGAAAACTATCGAATCCTATTGATCTGAGTGACTTAGTAAAAGGAATATATTTCATTACCCTGAAAATGAATAACGGAACATTAAAAACTACTAAAATCATAAAAAAATAACTCCTTCCATTTAATATTACTAGAAAGGCTATCATAAATTTGATAGCCTTTCTTATATTTGAACAAGAATTAACATTGAATAAAACGTCTCTGGAAAAATTTCTAAAAAGATATATATAAGACGTAAAAAATAAAATACCAGGATGAAAGCTCCACAGGCAAAAAAAATAGAAAAAATATTAGAAACACACGGCGACAGAAGAATTGATAATTACTTTTGGCTGAACGAAAGGGAAAACCCTGAAGTCATCCAATATATTGAAGAAGAAAATGCCTACGAAGAATTCATCATGAAAGATACGGAAGCTCTTCAGGAAGAGCTTTTCGAAGAGATGAAAGCCCGCTATAAAAAGGATGATGAGTCTCTCCCTTATTTCTTTAATGAATACTGGTATATTGTGCGTTATGAAGAAGGCAAAGAATATCCTATCTTCTGCAGAAAGTATAAAAGCCTTGAGAACGAAGAAGAAATTGTACTCGATGTTAATATTCATGCGGAAGGGAAAGAGTTTTTTGAAGTAGGAAGTGTAGCGGTAAGCCCCAACAACGAACTGGCTTGTTTTTCTTCAGATGATGTAGGAAGAAGAATTTATACTCTTAATTTTAAAAATTTAAAGACTGGAGAAATTTTGCCGGACACAATTGCCAATACGACAGGAAAAGCTGTTTGGGCAAATGATAACCAGCATATTCTTTACATCAGGAAAGATAAAAGCCTTCGTGCATTTCAGGTTTATAGACATCAGCTGGGAACAGATTCAGCAGAAGATGTTCTGATCTTCCACGAAGAGGATGAGACTTTTGATGTCAATGTATTTAAAACAAAATCGTTAGAGTATATTTTTATTGCAAGCTCAAGTACTATTTCTGATGAACACCGTTTTATTCCTTCTGACAATGTATTTGCAGAATGGACAGTGATCCAGCCAAGAATAGATGATCTTGAATATTCTGTAGAGCATTATGAGGATGAATTCTATATCATTACCAATGCTGACGATGCCATTAATTTCAAGATTGTAAAGACAAAGATTGATAACTGCAGCATGGAAAACTGGATTGATGTCATTCCGCACCGCGCAGAAGTTCTACTGGAAGGTTTTGAGATCTTTAAAGACTATCTGGTTCTTGAGGAAAGAGAAAGAGGCTTGCTTCAGATCAAAATCATTGATGAGAAGACACAGGAATCTTATTATCTCCCTTTCTCCGATCCTACTTATACGGCTTATATTGGAATCAATCTGGAATTTGATACAGAGATTTTACGTTACGGTTACACCTCTCTTACACAACCAAGCTCCACCTATGAATATAACATGAAGGATAAGACAACAAAGCTTCTGAAACAACAGGAAGTTTTGGGTGGAAAATTTGCTCCTGAAAATTACGTTTCAGAAAGAATCTGGGCAGATTCAAGAGATGGAAAGACCAAAGTTCCTATTTCATTAGTGTATCATAAAGATACCAAAAAATCTGCTAACACTCCGCTTCTTCTGTATGGATATGGAAGCTACGGACATACGGTGGACGCCAGCTTTTCAAATGTAAGATTATCCATTCTGGACAGAGGTTTTATTTATGCTATTGCTCATATCCGTGGTGGAGAATATCTGGGAAGAGAATGGTATGAAGACGGAAAAATGCTGTTTAAGAAAAAAACATTCTTTGATTTCATTGATGCAGGGAAATATTTAATCAAAGAAAATTATACTTCATCGAAGCATATGTATGCAATGGGAGGAAGTGCCGGTGGTCTGCTGGTAGGCGCCGTGGTCAATTATGAGCCTCAGCTATTCAACGGAATTGTAGCACAGGTACCTTTTGTAGATGTTGTTACAACAATGTTGGACGATACAATCCCATTAACTACCGGAGAATATGACGAATGGGGAAATCCAAATGATGAAGAATACTATCATTATATGAAAGATTATTCTCCATATGATAATGTAGAAGCTAAAGATTATCCCCATATGCTGATCACAACAGGATTCCACGATTCACAGGTACAGTATTGGGAACCTGCCAAATGGACGGCAAAACTTAGAGAATTAAAAACAGACGATAATATTTTAGTCTTTAAGACTGACATGAGTTCAGGACATGGAGGAGCAAGCGGAAGATTTGAATCCCTGAAGGAAGATGCGTTGGAATTCGCATTTCTGTTAAAACTAGAAAATCAAAAAGAATGATCAACGAAGCTGAATACTGGAAAAAAATAGAACAATTCTTTGAAGACAATTTCCAAACGGAGAAAAACCCGCCTATTGAGACCCTTTTATTTCTGATAGGGCTTCAGGAGCTGGGAAGCGGCCAGCAAAAATACACAAAAGAAGATAAAGTAAACCTGATCCACATTGCTGTCTGCAGATTACTTGAACCTTTTGGATATTATAAATTTACACACTATGAAGACGGATGGCCACATTTTGAAACTCTGGAAGAACTTCCGGAATTAAAACCTAATGAGCAGACTTTGCTGATGAAAAAGGCAATTATCCAGTATTTTCAGGAAGAGGAGCTTTTGTAAAGGCATGAAGCTTGAAGAATGAAGCAGGAAGTTAACTCCTGTTGATAAATAAATAAATAAGAGGATTTTCCATGGAAAATCCTCTTTTTCATAAATGATTATTTTTTGGTAGTGTTTCACTAACTGTGTAAGTTAAAAAGTTATTCTGGAAAATTTTGAGCCCTCATAGCTCAAAAAATTTTACGGAAATAACTTTTTA